>JBEIFW010000176.1:0-6723 GCA_040382215.1 Acidimicrobiales bacterium | reverse complement strand
GAGCAGCGCCCCCGTGCGGACCCAGGTGGTCTCGCAGCCGATCCGGTTCGTACTCGCCAATGTGACCCGAATCGGGCCGTACGCCGCCCGGGCGAGGTCGCCTTGTTCCGGGCTCGGCACGGCGACGGTGTTCTCCTGGGCCGGTGCGATCGTCGTGACATCGGTCGTGAGAAACGCCGGCGCCACGCTGGAGGGCACACCACGCAGGGGCGCCGCAAGGTCGCCGCTCGGGCCGGCGCTCGCCACGGCGGGCGCGCTCGAGTTCGCGTCTGCTTCACGAAGCAGGAACGGCACAGCGATGAGCGTGACGATGAACGCCGCTATCACACGCCGACGGTCGACCGGTTCGAGCCTCAGAACACCTCACTTCCCTCGGCCCTGACGACTCCGACCATATGCGCGTCGGGGCCACATCGGGCAGGGCGCCGCCCGGTCACCCGGGCGACGAGACCCGAACGCTAGGCAGGCGACCCGCCGAACGCAACATCGGCGTTGCGCCGGGTGTGCTCGGCCACGACCTCCACGGCCTCCTGGCGCGCCTCGGCCAGGGCGGCACCGACCGCCGGCAGCAGCGCCGGCTCGTTGCGCCGCCCCCGGTGTGGCACCGGCGCAAGGTAGGGGCTGTCGGTCTCCACCAGAAGGCGATCCGCCGGGCAGAGGCGGGCCGCGTCGCGCACGTCCTGGGCGGTGCGGAACGACACGATGCCCGAGAACGAGAGGTACGCGCCGAGTTCGAGGCAACGCCGGGCCTCGCCGGGGCCGCCGGAGAAGCAGTGGAAGATCGTCACCGGCGGGACGCCCACTGCGGCGAACACCTCGAAGGTGTCGTCCCAGGCCTCGCGGGTGTGGACCACGAGCGGGAGGCGGCGGCCGATCGCCTCGGCGACCTGTTCGGCGAACACCTCCCGCTGCACGTCCCGGGGCGAATGGTCGTAGTGGTAGTCGAGGCCGCACTCGCCGACGGCAACGAGCCCCGGCGTGTCCCACAGGTCGCGGATCGAGGCGAGACCGTGGCGGGCGTCGTGGGGATGGAGCCCTACGGTGGCGCGCACGTCGGGGTGGGCGGCGGCAGCGGCGATCGCAGCGAGGCTCGAGGACCGGTCACAACCGACCGTGACGAACGCCCCGACGCCGACTGCCCGGGCGCGGGCCAGCGCGCCCTCGACGCCACCGTCGTAGCCGTAGGCGTCGTCGAGATGGCAGTGGCTGTCGGTCCACACGGGGCTCAGGCCTGCAGGCGGGGGAACAGCGGCTCACCTTTGGTCACCGGCAACCCGCCTGGATATCCGCCCCAGGCCACGTCGGCGGGCACCCGGCAGTCCTCAACGAGGCCGGCGAGCCCGAGCCGGGACCAGATCGCCTGCGAGGTCGCCGGGATGGCGGGCGAGGCGAGCACCGCGACGATGCGCAGCGCTTCGAGCGCATCGCCCATCACCGCGTCAAGCGCCGGACCGGGCTCGGCCTTCCACGGCTCGTTGGTCTCGAGGTATGCGTTGGTGGCCCGCACGATCGACCAGGTGGCCTCGAGCGCCTCGTGCGACGCCACGTCGTCCCAGGCGGCACGGGCCCGGGCCACGGCGTCGGCGGCGACGGCGGCGAGCGGGCTGTCGGCCGAAGGTGCGGGGCCGATCCCTGCGCACTTGCGCCCGACCACCGTGGCCACCCGGGACAGCAGGTTGCCGAGATTGTTGGCCAGATCGGCGTTGTAGCGGGCGATCATTCCTTCGTGGGTGAAGTCGCTGTCCGGGCCGAACGGCAGGTCACGCAGCAAGTGGTAGCGGACACCGTCGACGCCGAAGGTGTTCACCAGCAACTGCGGGCTGATCTGCCCGAACCCCGTCTTGGACATCTTCTCGCCGCCGACGAGCAGGAACCCGTGGACGTGCACCCGGGGTGGCAGCAGCCCGGCCGACAGCAGCATCGCCGGCCAGTACACGCAGTGGAACCGCAGGATGTCCTTGCCGACGAGGTGGTGGACGTGGGGCCACCAGTGTTCGAATCGGTCGGGGTCGGCACCGTAGCCCGCTGCGGTGCAGTAGTTCGTGAGCGCGTCGAACCACACGTACGTGACGTGCGCCGGATCCCACGGGATCGGGATGCCCCACGTGAGCGACGTGCGGGAGATCGAGAAGTCCCGGAGGCCCTGGCGGATGAAGCCGATCGCCTCGTTGCGCTTCGACGCCGGCGTGATCGCTTCGGGGTTGGCCTCGAGCCAGTCGATCAGGCGCTGCTCGTAGCGGGACAGCGCGAAGAAGTAATTGGGCTCGCGCACCGCTTCGACCGGCCGCTTGTGGATCGGGCAGCGGTCGCCGTCGAGGAGGTCGGTCGGCTCGTAGTAGGCCTCGCACGACACGCAGTACAGGCCCTCGTAGGTGCCCTCGTAGATATCGCCGTTGGCCCGGCAGGCTTCGAGCAGCGTCTGCACGGCGACTCGATGGCGGGGTTCGGTGGTGCGGATGAAGTCGTCGTTGGAGATGCCGAGCAGCGACCACGCAGCCTTGAACGTTTCGGCCACCTCGCCGGCCCACGCCTCGGGGGCCTTGCCTTCGGCCTCGGCGGCTCGCTGGATCTTGAGACCATGCTCGTCGGTGCCGGTGAGGAACAGCACCTCGTCGCCGATCAGGCGGTGCCAGCGGGCGAGCGCGTCGGCGTGGACGGTGGTGTACGTGTGGCCGACGTGCGGCGCCGCGTTCACGTAGTAGATCGGGGTGGTGACGTAGAAGCGGCCCACGCCGGCGAGGGTAGCGGCGACGGGTCCGTGCGCACCGGCCGATTGCCGATCCACCCCGCGCCACCACGGATCACACGCCGGCGGCGGCCTCCAGCGTGGCCACGGTGGCACCCCACCGGTCGCGCGCCCAGGGCAACGGCATCAGCACCGGCACCGCCCCTGCCGTCCGGTAGGACGCAACGAAGGACCGCACGTGGGCGGCGTCGCCGATGGTGTCGATCTCGTCGACCATGCGGTCGCTGATCGCAGCGACCGTGGCGTCGGCCTTGTCACCCGCCGCGATTCGCGCCTCGAGCTCGGCCATCTCCTCGGCGTAGCCGGCCCGGGCGAACTGGCGTCGGTATCCGTCGGCCATCGCGTAGTTGAGCAGGTCGCGCCGGGCCGGACCGTCGCCCTCGGCACGGTCGCCCACGCAGGCGTGTGCATAGGCGAACACGGTGGGTCCGCCGTCGGTTCGCCCGGACCGAGCGACGCCCTCGGCGATCCGCTCGGCGCAGTAGGCGACATGGCGGGCCGGCAGGTAGTTGAGCAGCACACCGTCGGCCACCTCCCCGGCGAGCCGAAGCATCCCGTCGTTCAGTGCGGCGAGCGCGATCTTCGGGCGCCGCTCCCCGAGGCGCACCCCGAGGCGGAACCCGCCGATCCGATAGGCGTCGCCGCGATGATCGACCCGCTCGCCCGACAGGCAGGCCCGCAGTACCTCGACGTACTCGCGGATGCGGGCAAGCGGGCGCTCGCCGTAGGGCACGCCGTGCCAGCGGCCGGTGATCACCGGCGAGGACATCCCTATCCCGAGCCAGATGTCACGCTCGGGGTGCAGCGCCTGCAAGGTGGCCGCCGCCATCGCCGCCAGCGGTGCCGAGCGCACCTGGACCGGGACGATGCCCGTCGCCAGCGCGAGCGAGTCCGGGCTCGCAGCACCGACGGCGCCCAACAGCGAGAACGACTCCGTGCCGTTGGCCTCGGCCGTCCAGTACGAGCCGTAACCGAGTTCGGCCGCAACGCCCGCAACCTCGACGAGGCGGGGCACGCCGAGCACGGCAAGGGAGCCGGACGTGATCCCGGCAAGGGTCGGAGCTGCCACGGATGCGACCGTACCTGCAGGGGTGGGATCATGCGGTGCGTCGTCGAGGAGGGGACCGATGGACGAAGTCGTGCGCTACGAGCTGGACGGGGGCGTGGCCACCGTGACGCTCAACCGACCCGAGCACCTGAACACCATGAGCCCGGACCTGATCGAAGGGGCGCTCGACGCGTTCGAGCGTGCTGCGTCCGACGACGGAGTGCGGGCGGTGATCCTCACCGGCGCCGGCCGAGGGTTCTGCGCCGGGGGCGACCTCGGCGGCATGGCGTCCCGGGCGCCCGATCCGGCGAGCGGCCGACCCCGGCCGATCGAGTCCGACATCGCCCGGTTGCGCAGCCGGATGCGCACCTCGCAGCTGTTGCGCGACATGCCCAAAGTGACGATCGCCGCGATCAACGGTCCATGCGCGGGCGCCGGTCTGGCCTGGGCCTGCGCCTGCGACATCCGCTACGCGGCCCGCTCGGCGGTGTTCAACACGGCGTTCATGACGGCGGGGTTGTCCGGCGACTTCGGCGGCACCTGGACCCTGCCCCGCATCGTCGGGCCGGCCAAGGCCCGCGAGCTGTACCTGATGGCCGAGAAGTTCACCGCCGCCGAGGCCGAGCGCATCGGGTTGGTCACCGCCGTCGTCGACGATGCCGACCTGCTCGACGTCGTGCGGGCCCGAGCAGCGCGCGCAGCCGGCTTCGCACCGCTGACGCTCGCCGCGATCAAGGCCAACCTGAACGACGCGCTGCACATGGACTTCGCGGCGCTGCTCGACCGCGAGGCCGAACGACACATCCGTGTCGGCCGCACCGCGGATGCGAAGGAAGCCGCGGCGGCGTTCCTGCAGAAACGTCCCGCCGTGTTCCAGGGGCGTTGAGCGATGCCCGCCGGATTCACCGTCGCCCGTCACGAGCCGGGCATCGCGCTCGTCACCTTCGAGCGGCCCGAGCGCCTGAACGCCATGACCCAGGCCATGAAGCGCGACCTCGTGGAGTTCCTCACCGCCGCGCAACTCGACGACTCGATCCGGGTGGTGGTGTTCACCGGCACCGGTCGGGCCTTCGTGGCCGGTGACGACCTCGTCGACTACCACCACGACGACCCCACCACCGTGCCCCGCATCGGCGGCGGTCACGACACCGCGATCGGCACCGCCGAGGCCCTGCGCGTGTACTCGCAGGCGGTCAACCAGGCGATCCGGGCGCTCGACAAGGTGACGATCGCGGCGATCAACGGCCCGGCCATCCAGACCGGACTGTCGCTGGCGCTGGCCTGCGACCTGCGGATCGCGTCGAGCTCGGCGCGCCTGGGCAGCGCGACACTGCGGTTCGCGCTGCTCCCCGACGAGGGCGGGCACTGGTTGCTGGTGCAACTGCTTGGGGTGGCTCGGGCCATGGAGTTCCTGCTGCGCAAGCGGATCGTCGATGCCGGCGAGGCACTGGCGATGGGGCTGGTGTCGGAGGTCTGCCCCCCGGAAGAGCTGCTGGGGCGGGCGTTGACGCTCGCGACCGAGATGGCCGATGGACCGCAGGTGGCGATGCGGCTGCTGAAGCGGGCCGTCTACGTGGCCTCGGAGACCGACTTCGCCCACGCGTGCGAGGACATCGCGCTGCGGACCGGGATCACCGACCACCATCCCGACGCCCGGGAGGGCGCCCGGTCGTTCCGGGAGAAGCGCTCCCCGCGCTTCAACGCCGCCCTCGAAGGCCGACCAGCGGACTGAGCCGGCGGGCGCCGAGCTTCACCCCGGCGGCGAAGGCGGCGCCCGTGAGGGCCACGGCACCGGCGCCGGCGGTGGTGCGCCGGATCAACTGCTTGGTGCGCCGGGAGAACACCACCACCGGCCAGCCCCGCTCGCCGGCCACTCGCGCAAGCGCGGCGTCGGGGTTGACGGCGACGGGGTGCCCGACGCATTCGAGCATCGGCAGGTCGCTCGCCGAATCGCTGTAGGCGTAGCAGAGCGCGAGGTCGTAGCCCTCCCACTCGGCGAGCTCGGTGATCGCGGCGACCTTGCCCTCGCCGTAGCAGAACGGGCCGACGAGCTCGCCGGTGTAGACACCGTCGGCCACCTCGGCCACGGTGCCGATCCCGCCGGTCATGCCCAGGCCGGTGGCGAGCGGCTCGACGAGTTCGATCGGGGAGGCCGACACGATGAACGTGTCGCGCCCGGCCCGGCGGTGCAGGTCGAGCAGGGAGCGGGCCTCGGTGCGGACCCGGTCGACCAGCTTCGGAATGATGTCGGCGTTGAGCGCAACGAGGTCGGCCTGGCGGGTGCCGGTGACGGCGCGCAGCATCCGGTCGCGCACTTTGTCGGTGGTGCCGTCGGTGGAACCGCTCAGCCGGAACGCAACCGCGCCGAGCGCATCGCGGGCGAACTGGCCGGTGGGCACCAGATCGTGGCGCCACGCAGCGACCCCGAAGGTGAACGCCGACGAGCCGGCGATCAGGGTGCGGTCGAGGTCGAAGAAGGCGGCCGAACGGCGCGACCGGTAGAGCTCCATCTCGCTCACGCCTGCACCCTAGGTGAGGGGTGTGGCGTCCAGACGGGCGATCAACGCGCAAGCGAACCGGTCGGCCGAGCCGGGGGCGTGGGCGAAGAACAGCGAGGGTTCGCACGCCTCGACCTCGAGCACGACCGGGCCGTCGGGCCCGGGGACGACGTCGACGCGCACATACAGGGGTGCGCCACCGGGGATCGCCGCGACGACTCGGGCACCAAGGGCCAGTTCGGCGTCGCTCGGTGTGCGGGCCGAGATGTCCTCGGCCGCGTAGAGCCCTTCGACGAACGCCTGGTCGCCGGCGAGGATCGCACCCTTGCGGATCGCGTGGCTGAACACCCCTGCCACGTAGACGAGGGCGGTCTCCCCGGCGACGTCGACGCCGGCGAGATAGGGCTGCACCAGCGCCGTCCGGCCGGCGG
>JBEIFW010000175.1:0-6785 GCA_040382215.1 Acidimicrobiales bacterium | reverse complement strand
GATGGATGGCGCCTGCTCCAGCTCTCGCCACTGGTCGCACCCGTCCCCGGGCACGAGCGAGACACGTCGTTCCTCCGGCACGAGTTCGTGCTCGAGCGGATGGTCGATGCCCCCTGACCACGGACCACCGCTCGACGCAGCCCGCCGCTCAGCGCAGCCCTTGCGCAGCGGCGACTCCGACCGCCACGGCCACCAGGGCCACGCCGAGACGGCGTGCCGCACGGCGCGGCGCCAGCGCCGCCAGAGCGACGCCCACCGCAGCGACTGCGACCCCGACGCCCGCGACGGTCCCGGCCGGCACGGCAGCGCCGAGCCGGGCGACGAGCAGCAACCATCGCAGACACAGCCGCAGCGGTAGCTGCAGCACCGTGCTCACCGGTTCGGGGAGCACCAACGAGGCCAGCGCGACCGGCACCCCGTAGCCCATCACCGGGGCAGCCGCCGGCGCGGCGAGGACGTTGGCCGGCAGGGACGCCACCGCCAGGCCGTCGAACACCAGCGCCTGGATCGGGGCCACCCCGACCTGTGCGGCGGCGCTGACTGCGACGACCTCGGCGAGTGGACGCGGGCCCGGGAGTCGATCCGCGAGGGGGCGGGCGAGCACGGCGATCCCCGCCGTCGCCCCGACCGACAGCCACCACCCGACCCGATGCACGAGGAACGGATCGAGCAACGTGCACACCACGACCGACAGCGCGAGCACGCGGAGCACCGCTTGGCGGCGATCGGCCAGCGCCGTGAGCGTGACGACGGCCGCCATGGCCGTGGCCCGCAGCACCGAAGGCTCGAAGCGGGTCACGAGCGCGAACCCCGCGAGGAGCACCAGCGCGGCGACCACCCGCCCGCGGCGCCCGAGGCGGCGAAGCACCGGTGCCGCCGATGCCAGCACGTACGCCACGTTCTGGCCCGACACCGCCGTGAGGTGCGACAGGCCGGAGGATCGGAAGTCGTCGACCACTTCGGTCGGCTGGGCCCGGTCGTCACCGAGGACGAGGCCGAGGAACAGCGCTCGCTCGGCCGGGGGAAGGCCCTCCACCCCGGTCGAGACGGCGCTGCGGATGCGATTTGCCGCCCGGGCCGACACCGCTCCGGATGCGGTGTCGGCGACGACGTCGATCTCCATGCGACCGGCGACGTGCTGGGCGGCGAGCCGGCGCGCCGTCGATCCCGAGACCGGTGCGGTGCGACCGTGCACGGTCGCTTCCTCCCCGGCGGAGCGCCGTGCGAGCTTTCGCGCCGTCCCCCCGTCCGCCCAGGCCTCGTAGCGCCGGCCGTCGTGGCGCACCACCACCCGCACTCGTGGTCCCACCCGTTCCGGGTCGCTCGCGAACGTGACCGAGCCGGTGAACGGGGCGGCGCGCACGGTGCCGAGCCCGTCCCAGGCGCGGGTCGCGAGGCCGGACCCGACCATCGCAACCCCGACGACGACGAGCCACCACCGGCGAGACCGCGCGCCCGACGCGACCGCAACGGCGCCGGCGGCAACGGCGGGCACCCAGCTCCCAGGCGCCGGCGCGCTCCAGGCGGCGGCACTGACCCCGAGCGCGAGGACGACCACAGCGCGGTCGGACGGCACACCCGGCGACGCCACCCCCCGACCGGGGCCGGCCGGTACCATCGCCCGGATGGCCGTGGTCGACCTCGCCCCCCACCCGATCCGTCGGGGCCCCCTGGCGTACCGACGGCGGCTACGCACGGTCGGACCGTTCGCCGGCCTGGTCGTACCGGCGGTGGCACTGGCAACGTCGGCGATGCTCAAGCCTGCCGTGGCGTGCGAGGGTGCCTGCCTGTCGCAGGTGACGGCCTCGTGGGTCCTTCCTGCGCTCGCGTTTCCGACCACCCTGCTGTGGGGCATCCCGCTGCAGGATGGTGCGGTTCGCTACGCCGGTGCCGCCGTCACGAGCGTGCTGTTCTGGTTCGCGCTCGGCTGGCTGGCCGCCCGGCGTGCCACCCGATCCCCCGTGGCGTCGTGGCGCAACTGGTGGACCGAGTTCGCCTGGGTGCTCGGAAGCGTATGGGTCGGCACCGGCGTGGGGCTGTGGATCCTGGCGCAACGGTACGGCGAGGACGTGTTCGGCCTCTGAATCGCCGCCGGCCGGCGCCGCGCCGCACGGCGTCACACCCGCACCCGGGACCGCAGGTCCTCGAGGCGGGCGGGGCCGATCCCCCGGACCTCGAGCAGGTCCTCCACCCGCAGGAACCGGCCGACCCGATCGCGCTGGGTCACGATCGCCGACGCGGTCGCCGGCCCGATGCCGGGGAGGTCCTCGAGCTGTGCCTGGGTCGCCTCGTTCAAGTCGAGCGGTTCGCCTGGCGAGCCGTCGCCGGCACCGGTGGCGCTCGGGATTGCGGGCACGATCTGGCCGACCCGGGGAACGACGATGCGCTGACCGTCGGCGAGGCGAGCGGCAAGGTTCACCCCGGCGAGTTCGGCGTCGACGCCGGGGCCGCCGGCAGCCGCCACCGCGTCCGCGACGCGGCCTCCGGCAGCGACCGTGACCACACCGGGCCGGACCACTGCCCCGACCACGTGGACGACGACCGTCGCCGGGCCCGGCAGCGACGTCACCGGCCGGGCGCCGCCGGTCGGCACCGCAGCCGAAGTGCTCGTGGACGTGCCACCGGCCCGAGGCAGGCTGCGTTCCACCGGCGCCGGCGGCGCCGACAGCAGCCACCACGCCGTTGCCGCAACCACGAGCACCGCGGCCGCGCCCGACGCAACCCGACCCCACGTCAGGGCCACGAGCACCGCACGCACCCGGTCACCCAACGACCGTGGCGGGACAGGGCGGACGAGCTCGGGCATCACGACCTCCAGCCTCCGGCGCAACGCCGGGACCGCAGGGGAGCCAGCCGGAAGGCTACTGCGTGTCGGCCGGCTGGCGAGCCTCGGCCCGTTCGGGCTCGGCCCTCAGGAGCCGACGAGCCACCCAGTCGGCCTCGATCTCGAACGGGATGCGCCGGTATGCCCCCCAGTGACCCTTGCCGCGCAGACGCCAGATCGAGTAGGCGCCGAGGTAGCGCAGCGCAAACCCGATCAGGCCGTACCGGCGCCACTGTCGGACGTGGACCAGTTCGTGGTTGAGCAGGTAGGGCCGCTCGGCCACGCCGGATCTGAACACGATCACCGAGCCCAGGGTGATGGCCGACGACCCACGGGGAACCGGCCCACCGTGAACCACGACGTAGCCGTGGCGCCGCTCGATCCGCACACCGGACACCCTAACGACCTGCGACCGACCCGCCGGCCCGGGACCGACGCGACCTCAGAACAGGCGGCTGGTCAGCGCCTTGCGGTACTTGGTCGTGCGAGGGTCCGCCGGGCCCATCACCTCGAGGATGTCGACGAACTCCTGGCGGGCCTCCGGTTCGGCCTTCACTCGGTCGAGCAGCGCAGTCAGCGTCGTGTCGTAGTCGTCCTGGGGCTCGCCGGCCAGACGGGCCCGGGCGGCCAGAGCCCGCACCTCGTCGGTTTCGGGGAGCCGGGCGAGCAGGGCGAGCGCATCGTCGGGCCGACCCTGGTCGATGCGCAGCGCAGCGAGCGCCAGCACGGCCTCGGTGTGGCCGGGATCGATGGACAAGGCCTGCTCCAGGCTCGCCTCGTCGCCCGCGGCGACGAGGGCCGCAAGTGCCGATTCGGCCTCGCTCGGCAACAGCGCCTCCACGAAGCGCCGCACCTCGTGCTCAGGGTAAGCGCCGAGGAATCCGTCGACGGCCTGACCGTCCTTGATCGCCACGACCAACGGGATCGACTGGACCCGAAACGCCTGCGCGATCCCCGGATTCTCGTCGATGTTGACCTTCACGAGCGTCACCTGGCCGGCGGTCTCGCCCACGACCTTGTCGAGAATGGGACCGAGGGTGCGGCAGGGCCCACACCAGGGCGCCCACAGGTCGACGACGACGGGCACGGACCGGGACCGCTCGATGACCTCGGCCTCGAAGGTGGCATCGGTGACGTCGATCGACATGGTCTCCGAGCCTACCGGGGTCCACTCGGCGGCTCCGCAGCATCGAGCGGTAGCGTCGGTCGCCGATGGCGTCCGACCCCGACACCGCTACGGTCCCGCTCGACGTGCCCGGCATCGACGTGCGCGGCGTCGGCGCCTGGCTGGAACGACACGTCCCCGGAGCGCGTGGACCGTTCCACTACGACGTCATAGCCGGCGGCCACTCCAACCTGACCTACGCCGTCACGGGCGCCGATGGCGCTCGCTACGTGCTGCGGCGACCCCCGCTCGGTGCACTGTTGGCCTCGGCGCACGACATGGGGCGTGAGCATCGCATCATCGCCGCCCTGGCCGGCACGACGGTGCCGGTCCCGCCTGCTCTCGGGCTGTGCAGCGACACCTCGGTCACCGGGGCGCCGTTCTACGTGATGGCCTTCGTCGACGGGCTGGTGCTGCGCGACCGAGCCGCCGCCGAGGCCGCGCTCGACGAAGCAGCACGGCGGCACGCCTCGGAGTCGCTCGTGGACACGCTCGCGGCACTCCACGGGCTCGATCCTGCTGCGGTCGGCCTCGGCGATCTCGGTCGCCACGACGGGTACATCGCCCGGCAGCTGCGCCGCTGGTACGGGCAGTGGAACGCCCAGAAGACCCGGGAGCTCCCGGCGATCGACGAGGTCCACGACCGGCTGATCGATCGCATCCCCCCACAGGGACCGGCCACCGTCGTCCACGGCGACTACCGCCTCGACAACACCATGGTCGACGCCCGGGGCGAGGTGGTCGCCGTGCTCGACTGGGAGATCTGCACCCTGGGCGACCCGCTCGCCGACATCGCGCTCCTCGCCACCTACTGGACGGGTCCGACCGATATGCCCAATGCCTGGCAGGGGTCGGCGACCACCGCTCCCGGCTTTCTCGACCGGGCGATGCTGCTCGAGCGGTACTCGACGGTGTCGGGACGCGATCTCGGCCCCATTCGGTTCCACCTCGCCTTCGCCTCGTGGAAGCTCGCCTGCGTGCTCGAAGGCGTCTACGCCCGCTACTTGCACGGCGCGATGGGTTCCCGCGATCCCGAGGAACTCCGACCGTTCGCGGTGCAGGTGGAGCGAGCGGCCGAGCAGGCCCTCGAGCATGCGTCGGGGTTGCGGTGAGCGACCTCGTGGTGCACGAGCGGCCCGAGCTGTCGGCCCCGGTGCTGGTCGTGATGCTCGCCGGTTGGATCGATGCCGGGGGCGCTGCTGCCCTGGCCGCAACCACGCTCGACGCTGCGGTCGCCGCTCGGCCGATCGCCACCTTCGACGGTGACCGGTTCCTCGATTTCCGGGCCCGCCGGCCCGTGATGGCGCTGCGCGACGGCGTGAACTCCGAACTGGTCTGGCCCGAGATCGTACTGAAGGCCGGCCGGGATGCCGGGGGCAACGACGTGCTGCTCCTGCTCGGCCACGAGCCCGACATGGCGTGGCATGCGTTCTGCCGCACCGTCGTCGAATTCGCCACGAACGCCGGCGTGCGACTCGTCGTCGGCCTCGGCGCCTACCCGTTCGCCACCCCGCACACCCGGCCCTCGCGGCTGTCCATGACCGCGAACACCCAGGAACTGGCCCGCTCGGTGCCCTATCTGCGCAACTCCCTCGACGTGCCCGCCGGGGTGGAAGCTGCGCTCGAGTCGGCCTTCGCCGAGGCCGGCGTACCGGCGATCGGGCTCTGGGCCCAGGTGCCGCACTATCTCGCCGGCGCCCCGTACCCGGCCGCAGCCGACGCCCTGCTCACCGGCCTTGGTGACGTCGCCGGCGTACGGGTGGGTGCCGAGGCGCTCCGGGCCGATGCCGAGGTCCTGCGATCCCGGGTCGACGCGCTCGTCGCCGCCAATCACGAGCACGCTGCGATGGTCGGCCAGCTCGAACAGGTCTACGACGCCGAGGCCGCCGCGGCGCCCGCTGCGGCTCCCTTCGACGAGCCGCTCAGCGGCCCGCTGCCGAGCGGTGACGAGCTCGCCGCCGAACTCGAGCGGTTCCTGCGCGAACAGGGCTGACCGGCGCGACAGGGGGCCGGGTCACCCCGGCCCCCTGCACGGTTCCGCCGCGGGCGTGGGCCGGACGACCGATCCACGCAGGTTCCCGCACGACGACCCACGGGGAGCTCCCTCGGAAGTCACTCCACGTAGCCGTACGAGCACTAAATGTAGTCGACTGGCCGGATCCGGTCCAGTCAAGAACGCTTCCGCAGAGCCCGGTCCACCAGCACGAGCGGGTGGACCGCGTCGACCCCGGCCGCGGCGAGGTGCAGTTGGCAACCGGGGTTCGCCGACGCCACCGAGCCGCCACCGGCGCGGGCGATGGCAGCGAGCTTGCGGTCCCGGACGGCGGCGGCCGTCTCGGGGTGCAACGCCGAATAGGCGCCACCGGCACCGCAACACATCCCCTCGTCGTCGAGTTCGACCACCTCGGCGACGTGACCGAGCACGGTGCGCACCGACAGGTGGGCCTTCTGCACGTGACGCAGGTGGCACGGGTCCTGCACCACCACGCGGGTCCGTGTTGTGGTCGCCGGCAGGAGCTCCATCCGGGGGGCGAGCCACTCGTGCACGTCGAGCACGCGGGCCGAGAACGCACGGGCCTCGTCGGTGTCGATCAGGCGGCCGTAGTCCTTCAACGCGGCGCCGCAGCCAGCCGAGTCGACCAGCACGGGCGCGTCGCCGGGCAACGCCCGAATCACTCGCGTTGCGAGCGCCCGGGCCGGGTCGGCGAGTCCGGCGTGGCCGTGCAGGGCCCCGCAACACGCTGCACCCGCACCGGGTAGGGAGACCGTTGCGCCGGCCGCTTCGAGCACCCGGAG
>JBEIFW010000174.1:0-6916 GCA_040382215.1 Acidimicrobiales bacterium | reverse complement strand
CCTCGCGGGCCCTGCGCACGAACGGCTCAGGGATCTCCTCGTCCGCCCCGGCCTCGGGACCGACCGTGGCTTCGTGCGCGATCCGCAGGGCCCCCAACGCGATCTCGACGATGTCGAACTCCTCGGCGAGTGCATCGACGATCACCTGCAGGTGGTCGAGCTCGCCGGCGAGCACCGCCTCGCGTACCGCAGCCCGGGTGAGCTCGAGTCGTCGGGCCCGCAGGTCGGCGACCGTGGGCACCTTCTCGACGGCGATCGGACGGCCCGAGGCGCGCTCGAGGTTCTTGAGGAGACGGTGCTCGCGGGGATCGACCAGCGTGATCGCCGTGCCCTCGCGCCCGGCGCGCCCGACCCGGCCGATCCGGTGCACGTAGGCCTCCGGCGCCGAGGGGACGTCGAAGTTCACCACGTGGGTGAGGACGTCCACGTCGAGCCCGCGGGCCGCCATATCCGTCGCAATCAGCAACTCGGCCACCCCGGACCGCAGGCGGCCCATCACGCGGTCCCGTTGGGTCTGGTCCATCCCGCCGTGGAGTGCTTCGGCCCGGTAGCCACGACCGTTGAGGGTCTCGGTCAGTTCGTCGACCTCGGTGCGGGTGCGGCAGAACACGAGGGCCGCGCCGGGCGCCTCGACGTCGAGGATCCGGCCGAGCGCAGCCGCCTTGTGGACACGACCGACGACGTAGGCGACTTGACGGACCAACGGCGCGCCCGCCGCCGTGGTCGAGACCTGGGCGATCTCGATCGACACCGGCTCTCGCAGGTGCCGCCGGGCGATCGAGCCGAGCCGAGCCGGCAGCGTGGCCGAGAACAACACGGTCTGACGCTGCTCGGGCGCCGACGACAGCAGCGCCTCGATGTCGTCGGCGAAGCCCATGTCGAGCATCTCGTCGGCCTCGTCGAGCACGACCACCTCGATGGCGTCGAGCCGCAGGCTGCCCCGTTCGAGATGGTCCAGTGCCCGGCCGGGCGTGGCCACCACGACGTCGATCCCTCGGGCCAGTTCCCGGAGTTGCCGACCGATCGGCTGCCCCCCGTAGACCGGGAGGACCCGTGCGCCGGACCGGCGCCCGTACCGATGCATCGCTTCGGACACCTGGATCGCCAGCTCCCGGGTCGGGACGAGCACCATCGCCAGCGGCTCGACGATCTCTCTCGGCGAGTCGCCGAGCCGAGCGAGCACCGGCAACGCGAAGGCCGCCGTCTTGCCGGTCCCGGTCGCCGCCCGTCCGAGCACATCGCGTCCGGCGACCATCGCCGGGATTGCCGCCGCCTGGATCGGCGTGGGCTCCTCATAGCCGAGGTCGGTCACGGTGGCCACCAGCGTCGGCGGCAACCCGAGTGCGCTGAACGTGGGGGGCGGGAGTTCGGTCATCGGGGGGGGGTTCCTTTCGCGTCCCACCCTCCCACGTCCCGGCGGGCGGCGCCCGTATGCCCCCCGGGCTGGCGCACGGGCTGGCCCTCGTGACGAGCGTCTGGATACGCCGCACCGTTCGAGGTGGCGCCGTACCGGCGTGTCAGCATCGGGCGTGTCTCGCTCACCGATCCTGCGAGTCGGCATCCTGGCGGGCCTGCTGCCGTTGGGGATCCTGGCCGGATGTGCCCGCGGGAACGAGGTGACGTCCACGCCGGTGCTCCCGGCGCCTGCGTCGGTCGCCCCGGCCTCGAACCGCTCGGATTCGAGCATCCCGGCGTCGAGCATCCCGGCGTCGAGCATCCCGGCGTCGGTCGCGCCGGCGTCGAGCATCCCCGCTTCGACCACCGCGCGCTCAATCGCTGCGCCGACGATGCCGTCCCTCGGACCGACGGCCGACGACCGCCTCAGCTTCGACGAGCGGGCGGCCGTGGACGGTTGGATCACCCGGGACGATCCGGTGATGGGCGGGCGGTCCCGGTCGAACGTCCGGTGGGAACCGGCCGGTCTCGTGTTCAGCGGAACGGTGTCGCTGGAGAACAACGGCGGCTTCGCCTCACTCCAGGGTCCGCAGCTGGATCCGGTGCTCGTGCAGGTCTGGTCGGCGACACCCGGCCTGCGGTTCGACCTCGCCGGCGACGGGAAGGTCTACGTGGTGCAGGTGTTCACCGGAACGCAGGGGTGGATCCAGCGGATCACCGCCCCCTCGGGCGAGGGCTCGGTGACCGCCCGCTGGGACCGCTTCACCCCGGTGGACCGGTTCCTGAACCCACGGGCGGGCGGCGGCCGGATCGACCCCGGGGCGGTCGACCGGTTGGCGTTGTACATCCTCGACAAGCAGGTCGGGCCGTTCCGCCTCGTCCTGAAGAGCATCGAGGGCGCCGCCGGCTGAGGGCTCGGGATCATCGGGCAGTCGTGAAGGTCCACCAGGTGCCGCTGTTAGCCTCCGTCGTGCCACCGGCGGCGACCGCTCGCACCTGCCAGGCATACGTCGTGCCGGACCGGGTGAGGAACGCGGCACGGGTGCCCGACAGCCGGTTCCACCGTCCGTCGCAGCGGCCGTTGTCCGAGGTGTCGATACAGACCTCGTAGAACGCCGCCCGCGCCGATGGCGCCCACGACACCGTCACGATGCGCGGCGCGTTGGTCGCGCCCCGAGTAGGAGCGATCTTGCCGAAGGCAGCCGGCACCGGGCGCACCGGCACCGTCGTGGACGGTTGCCGGGTGGTCGTCGTCGTCGACGGCGGCACGGTGGTCGAGGGTGGCCGGGTGGTCGTCGTCGTCGACGGCGGCACGGTCGTGGACGGCGGAGCCGTGGTCGTCGTCGTCGACGGCGGCACGGTCGTGGACGGCGGAGCCGTGGTCGTCGTCGTCGACGGCGGCGAGCCGGTGTCGGTGCCGACGTAGAGCATCCGGTTCGGCGACCCGGTTCCCACAGCGGTCACCACTCCGGTCGTTGCCGCTGCAACCACACGCTCTGCGACCTGGGCCGGAGCGAGCCCGGGCGTGGCGCCGAGCACCACGGCTGCCGCCCCGGCGACGTGCGGCGAGGCCATCGACGTACCCGAGATCGTGGCGGTCGCAGTGTCGGACGTGGACCACGCCGACGTGATCGACGTCCCCGGCGCGAACAGGTCGAGGCACCTTCCCGTGTTCGAGTAGGAGGCCCGGGTGTCGCCATTCTGGGTAGCGGCCACGGTCAGCGCCGCCGGCACGCGGGCCGGCGAAAACCCGCAGGCGTCGGCATTCGAGTTCCCCGCTGCCACCACGACGGTGACGCCCGCCGTCAGCAGGCGGCCGATCGCAGCGTCGATCGTGTCGCTCGCGCCGCCACCGAGCGAGAGGTTCGCCACGGCCGGCGCCCCGTTGTTGTTGGCCGCGATCCAGTCCAGGCCGGCCACCACGCCCGACCACGTGCCGGATCCGGCGCAGTCGAGCACCCGCACCGGCACGATCGTGGCGCGCTTCGCGATCCCATACCTCGAGCCCGCGGCGGTCGCCGCGACGTGGGTGCCGTGCCCGTTGCAGTCGTTCGTGCCCTTCCCGTCGCTGATGAACGACATGCCGGCCGAGGTTCGACCGCCGAACTCGTCATGGCTCGTGCGCACCCCCGTGTCGACGACGTAGATGCGCACGCCCGTGCCGGCGCTGTCGGGGTAGCTGAACCGACCGTCGAGGGCCCCGGCACGCTGGTCGACGCGGTCGAGACCCCACGGGGCGCCGGTCTGGGTCGCACTCAGCCGGACCGGTGCGTCCCGCTCGACCCGGACCACGCGAGGATCGCGTGCAAGCGCCGCAGCGTCGGCGTCGGTGAGTTCCACGACCACCCCGGTCAACGCCCGGTTGAACACCCGCCCGACCACCTTGCCCCCGCTACGCAGCTTGGCCGCCTCGCCCAGGGCGTCGACGCCGTCGCGATAGCTCACCAGGAACGACGCCTTCGCGCCGGGCGGGAGCGGGGCCGTAGTCGCCGGCGTGGTCGGTCGTGTCGTCGTCGTCGCCGCGAGCGGGGCGGCCGATGCCACGCTCGCGCCGAGGACAGGAACCAGGACGGCGGACAGGGCACACAGCGTCAGCAGAGCGCGTCGCACACCAACGCTTCGGCGGGGTCCACCTCGGCCTGTACGGCCCGGTCGCGGACTTGCGGGGAGCCCGCCGCAACCTTGACGGCGCCCTGCCGAACCGGGAGGTCGTTCAGCCCAGCGCCGCCCGTAGGGCCGTGTGCAGCGAGGCCAACTCGTCGGCGATCGCGTCGACCGAACGGGCGCCGGCCTGGAAGATCGCCGTGGCGTTCAACGCCACCCACCCGAACCCCAGCGAGGCCGCCTCCTCGGCACGGCGGACCACCCGCTCGCGCTCCCGGTAGAACGCCTTCCCGGCAGCGTCGCGTGGCGGCGGCGCGAGCATCGCCTGCAACCCGATGGCGGCCGGGTCCCGGCCGGCCGCGTCGGCATGCCGGTGGATCTCTGCGATCGCGCTGCGCATCTGTGCAGGCTCGCCGAGCATCGAGGCCATCCAGCCGTCCCCGACGGCGCCCACCCGCCGCAGCGCCGCCGGCGCGAACCCGCCGAACCACAGCGGAAGGCGGGCGCCCTGCGGCGGTTTGGGCTCCATAGCGATCGCCTCAGCCCGGAACCGGGCACCATCGGCGTCGATCCGCTCGTCGGCCCAGCACGCGCGCAGCACCTCGACGGCGTCATCGAGGAGCCGGCCCCGCTGGTGGAAGTCTTCGCCCAGCGCCTCATATTCGGCTTCCTGCCAGCCCACCCCGACGCCGAGGCGGAGCCGACCTCCCGACAGGGTGTCGATCGTCGAGGCCTACTTCGCCACGAGCACGGCCTGGCGCTGGGGCAGGACGAGCACCTCGGTCGACAAGGTGACCCGGGTGGTCACCGCAGCGATGAAGCCCAAGGTGACGAGAGCCTCGAGGATCGGCATCTGGGGCGGGTAGATCGGTGCCCGACGGGTCTCCGTCGGGTACCCCATCACGACGTGGTCGAACACGGCGAGATCGTCGAAGCCGATCGCCTCGACGGCTTGCGCGAGGGCGATCACCTTGGCCGGACCCTCCCGGTAGGACACGCTCGGGAACTCGACGGAAAGCTTCATGGTTCCATCCTGGCTCGCTCGCGTCCGTACGCGAGGATGACGGCCCTCGGCCCACCCGAGGAGCAGCGACCATGCCATCCACCCGTGCGACACCGTCCATCAGCCTCGACGGCGCGTTGTCGGTCATCGAGACGGCGCTGGCAGTCGCCGCCGGCCAGCAGGTCGCCGTGTGCGTGGCCGTGTGTGATCCGGGCGGCAACCCGGTCGCCGCGGTTCGCATGGACGGCGCTCCCGTGCTGTCGATGCAACTCGCGCACGACAAGGCCTGGACGGTGACGCAGCTCAACGGCATCCCGACCGACGCGGCATGGGCGTCGGTATCCGAGGAACCGGCCCTGGTCCAAGCGCTCGTGACCATGCCGCGCGTGACCCTGCTCGGCGGCGGCACACCGCTGGTGGTCGACGGCGCGGTCGTCGGGGCGATCGGGGTCTCCGGTGGTTCCCCGGATCAAGACATCACGATCGCCGAGGCGGCCGCGAACGGGTTGTGAGCCACGAACGCTCCCGTCAGGTGAGCGCAAACCCGGCGTACCCCGAAGCGGCCACCTCGTCGCAGCGTTCGACGTAGGGCGGGAACCCGAGCAGCGGCATGAACACCCGCTTCTTGCCCGGGATGTTCGCTCCGAGATACCAGGAGTTGCAGGACGGGAACAGCGTCGCACCGGCCACGGCGTTGACATGGTCCACCCACGACTCGGCTGCGGCCTCGGTCGCTTCGATCTGCGTGACGCCGTGGGCGTCGAGGTAGGCGAGACAGTCGCTGATCCAATCGACGTGCTGCTCGATCGCCATGATCATGTTCGTCAGCACCGACGGGCTCCCCGGGCCGGTCACGAAGAACAGGTTGGGGAACCCCGGCACGCCGAGGCCGAGGTAGGTGCGCGGTCCCGCCGCCCAGGCGTCCGCCAGACGGGCCCCGGCGCGGCCGCGCAGATCGATGCGCAGCACGGTGCCTGTCATCGCGTCGAACCCCGTCGCCAGCACGAGCACGTCGAGCGGGTGCTCGACGCCACCGGCGACGACCCCGGCGGCCGTGATCGTCTCGAGCGGGTCCTCGCGCAGGTCGACCAGGGTGACGTTCGGGCGGTTGTACGCGGCGAAGTAGCCGTCGTCGATGCAGATCCGCTTGCAGCCGATCACCGTGTCGGGCAGCAGCCGTTCGGCGACCTCCGGATCGGCGACCGTCGCTCGGATCTGGTCGCGCACGAACTCGGCGGCCACCTCGTTGGCCCCTGCGTCGATCAGCAGGTTGTCGTAGGCGCTGAGGAACTGCACCCCGCCGCGCGCCCACCGGAACCGGAACTCGGCGTCCCGGGCCTCGGCCGTGTCCGCCCACAGCCCCTTGGCCGGCCGGCCGTAGCGGGCGCTGTGCGCGCCGTTCATCGCCCGGTTGCGGACCCGGAACCCGGGATAGTCGGCCTTGATCTCGGCGACCTCGGCCGGGTCGAGCGGGCGGTTCCCCGCCGGAAGCGAGTACTGGGGGGTGCGCTGGAACACGGTGAGGTGCGCCGCCCGCGCAGCGATCACCGGGATGGCCTGGATCGCCGACGAACCGGTACCGATGATGCCGACCCGCTTGCCGGCAAGGTCGACCCCGCCCGCCGGCCAGTTCCCGGTGTGCACCGTCGTGCCGGCGAACGTGGCGAGGCCCGACAGATCGGGCGTGTTCGTCGACGACAGGCAACCGGTGGCGAGCACGACGAACCGGGCCCGCACCTCGTCACCGGCGTCGGTGCGGATCGTCCAGCGACCGTCGGCGTCGTCGAAATGGGCTGCCGTCACCCGGGTGGCGAAGCGGATGTCGCGCCGCAGGTCGAAGCGGTCCGCGACGTGCTCGGCGTAACGCAGGATCTCCGGCTGGGTGGCGTAGCGCTCGCTCCAGGACCACTCCTG
>JBEIFW010000173.1:0-6971 GCA_040382215.1 Acidimicrobiales bacterium | reverse complement strand
GAAGGGCACCGGACGCACCGTGGCCGGTCGCCCGTCGATCGTCACCTCGGTGACCTCGGTCCAGCCGTACTTCAACCAGCCCAACAGCACGGCCGTCCCCAGCAACGGTGAGGTGAACGACGACGTGACGTGCCCGTGTACGGCGCCGCCGAGCAGGATCGGCGTGCCCTCGTGGGGAGCCGGTCCGTCCATGGTGAACCCGACGAGGCGTCGCCGATCGGGCCCACGGGCCAGGCGCATCAGCGCGTCCCGGCCGAGGAAGTCGCCCTTGTCGAGCTTCACGGCCCAGTCCATCCCGATGCGGGCCGGGGTCGTGTCGAGTTCGGTGTCCTGCCCGACGATCACGTGGCCCTTCTCGAGCCGGAGCCCGAACAGCGCCTGCAGCCCGTGAGGCTTCACTCCCAGCGCCCGGCCCTCGGCGAGCAGGGTCCGCCACAGCTCGGGGGCGTCGGGTGCCGCGTGGTGGAGCTCGAAGCTCGCCTCGCCGGTGAACGACAGGCGCATCACATGGCAGTCCACACCGGCGACGATCGCCCGCCGGTGTTGCAGAAACCGGGGTGGGTCGTCGAGACCGCAGCGCCGCAACAGCTCCGCGGCGAGCGGACCGGTGACGTTGATGGCGGCGAGCGAGGTCGTGCGGTCGAGCACGTGCACCCGCAGTCCCCAGGACTCGAACCAGTCGCGCATCCAGGCCTCGGCGTTGGCGGCGCCCGACGAAGTGAAGGTGAGCACGAAGC
Organism: Acidimicrobiales bacterium; assembly: GCA_040382215.1. Lineage (GTDB taxonomy): Bacteria > Actinomycetota > Acidimicrobiia > Acidimicrobiales > Ilumatobacteraceae > JBEIFW01. The sequence continues at coordinate 6,234 of JBEIFW010000173.1, read as the reverse complement.
GGTTGTCGCTCTCCCGGCAGACCATCCCGTCGTCGATGACGTGGCCGCGCTCGTCGAGCAGCAGCACGTAGCGCGAGCGTCCGGGCCGAAGGTCGGCGACGGTGGTGGGGTAGATGCGCTCGAGGGCGTCGACCACGTCGGGACCCGACACGACGAGCTTGCCCAGCGTCGACACGTCGCCGAGCGACACTGCCTCGCGCACGGCCCAGTACTCGGCGATCGGGTCGCCGTAGTGCCACGGTCGCCACCAGCCACCGAAGCGGTCCATGGTGGCGCCGAGGCGAAGGTGTTCGTCGTGGAGGGCCGTGCGGCGGAACGGATCGGGGAACGTCCCGGCGGCGGCTTCGCCGACGGTGAGCTGGCGCACCGCGGGCCGGGCGGTGAACGGCGCCGGAATCTCGCCGGCCCGGGCGGCCACGAACGCCCGGAGATGCGGTTGGCACACCGCGCCCTGGCAGGTGCCCGTCCCGCACAGTGTCGCCCGTTTCAGCAGCTCCAGATGGTGGAACCCGCGCGCCCAGGCGCCGTCGAGATCGGCGACCTCGACCCGTGAGCACGGGCAGATCACCCCGTTGGCCGGTGGCGGGGGGAGCTCGAAGCGCGAGGCGGCCGCGCCGGCCGCCCGCACCGCAGCGGTCGGCGCCATTCGGGCGAGGGTGTCACGCGGGGCTCGGCCGAGACCGAGGACCACGGTGGCAGCCTGATGGGTCGACTCCGTGCCGTCGGGTTCCCGCACGACGACGGCGTGTACCCGGTCGGCGCCTTCGAATCGCACCGGCCACCCGGCAACGACCACGTCGACGAGGTCCGCCGGGACCGTGCCGACCCCGACCACCGGTCCGGGCACGGCGATCCCGCTGTCCTGCAACGCCCGAGCGGCGCCTACGGTCAACAGGCCACCGAGGCGGTTGCCCGGGCAGGTGGGGTGCAGTTCGGCCGCACCGGTGGCCACGACGACCTCGTGGGCGTGGATCTGGCGCACGACCGATGGCGTGCGCACCACGACGAGCGGGCCGTCGAAGACGGCGACGGCTTCCTCGCCGTCGGCTGCGTCGATCATCAGGACCTCGCGACCCTGGGCCCGGGCCTCACCGGCCGCCGCACGCCCGTCGGCGCCACCGCCGATCACCACGACGTCGGCCTCGACGTGGTCGGCGCCGAGGGCCGGGGCGCTGGCGTGCGGGCCCCAGGCGGGCGCTCCCACCGGGGGTTGGCGCCGGACGACGGCGCCGGGCCTCGCCGGGGTCTGGCAGGTGCGCACCCAGGCCACCCCGTCGACCTCGGCCACGCAGTTCGGGCAGTCGCCGGCGAGGCACAGCGTGCCGCCATGGGCCGGTTCGGAGCCGGCGCGCAGCACCGCCACGGCGATCGAGTCGCCGTCGAAGGCCTCGATCGGCCGACCGTCGAGCACGAACCGGGGCATGTCAGTCCCGCATCCGGCGACCGGCCGGGTCGAACAGCGGCTCGGGCTGGAGTCGGGCGGGTCGCCGGTGGCCGATGATCTCGATCTCGAAGCCCGTGGTGCCGGGGGTGGCGAGCGCAGCGGGCACGTAACCGAGGGCGACCGACGCCTGGCTGTAGTGCGCGTACGCGCCCGAGGTGACCCAGCCGACCACCGTGCCGTCGTGCCAGATCGGCTCGTCGCCGATGACGTCCGCCGGCTCGTCGGGGTCGGGGTCGACGACCAGGGTGACGAGCTTTCGCGCCGGTCCCCCACCGTCTCGTTCGGCCTCCAGCGCAGCGCGGCCGATGAATTGGTGGTCGAACTTCAGGTAGCGGTCGTAGCCGGCTTCCCAGGCGGTGTAGATCGGCCGGTACTCGCGGAACCAGGTGCCGAAGGACTTCTCGATCCGCAGCGACATGAGCGCCCGGAACCCGAAGGGCCGCATGCCGTACGCCTCTCCGGCCTCCGTCAGCACGTCGTACAGGTAGCGCTGGTATTCGGGCGCGCACCACAACTCGTAGCCGAGGTCGCCGGTGTAGGTCATCCGGGCGCATCGCACGGGTGCCATGCCGACGTCGATGGTTCGGATCGTCATGAACGGGAATGCTGCGGTCGACAGGTCGGCGTCGGTGACCGACTGCAGCACCGCTCTTGCGTGCGGCCCGGCGATCGACAACCCGACGAGCGACAGGCCGAGCACCTCGAAGCGCACCGAGCCGTCGGAGGGCAGGTGGGCGAGGAACCAGCGGCTGTGGTGCACCTCGGCGGCTTGGGATCCGAAGATGTGGAACTCCTCGGGCCCCGTGCGGGCCACGGAGAATTCGCCGACGATCCGCCCGGCCGGGTTGAGCATCGGGGTAAGCATGATGCGGCCCAGACGCGGGAGCGTGTTGGTGAACAGCCCCTGCAGCCAGTCTGCGGCACCGGGCCCCGACACCCGGTACTTCGCGAAGTTGGAGATCTCGGTGATCCCGACGCGTTCGCACACCGCCCGGCACTCCTCGGCGACGACGGGGAACGCGTTGGAACGCCGGAAGGTCACCTCCTCGACCGGGGCCTTGCCTGGCTCCTGGAACCACAGGGCGTGCTCGAGGCCGAACCCGGCGCCCCAGACGGCATTCGCAGCATCGAAGCGGTCGTGGACCGGTGTGGTCTGCAGCGGCCGGGCCGCAGGGAGTTCCTCGTTGGGGAACGTGATGCGGAACCGGCGGCTGTAGTTCTCCCGCACCTTGGCGTTGGTGTAAGCGAGCGTGGCGTAGTCGCCGTACCGGGCGACGTCCATGCCCCAGAGGTCCATGCCGGGGTCGCCCTCGGTCATCCAGGTGGCGAGCGCGAGCCCCACGCCACCGCCCTGGCTGAGACCGGCCATGACGGCGCACGCCACCCAGCAGTTCCGGATCCCGCGGATCGGGCCGACCAGCGGGTTGCCGTCGGGCGAGAACGTGAACGGTCCGTTCACCACCGAGCGGATGCCTGCGGTGGCCATCGCCGGATAGTGGCGGAAGCCGATCTCGAGCGACGGCGAGATCCGGTCGAGATCGGGGGTGAGCAACTGGGCGCCGAAGTCCCACGGGGTCCGCTTGGGCGACCACGGCACGCAGGCCTGCTCGTAGGTACCCATCAGCATCCCGCCCTGCTCCTGGCGGATGTAGATCTCGCCGGCGAAGTCGAGCGCCATGGGCATCTCCCGGCCGGTGGCGGCCATGTTGTCGGCGACCTCCTGCATGGGCTCGGTGACCAGGTACATGTGCTCCATGGCCAGCACCGGCAGTTCGACGCCGATCATCCGGCCGACCTCGCGGGCCCACAGGCCACCGGCGTTGACGATGTGCTCCGCGTGGATCTCGCCCTGCTCACAGATCACGTCCCACGTGCCGTCGGGACGCTGGCGCAGATCGGTCACGGCGTTGTTGCGGTAGATCTCTGCGCCGGCCTGGCGGGCGCAGATCGCGTACGCGTTCGTGACCCCCGTCGGGTCGACGTGGCCCTCGACGGGGTCGTACAGCGCCCCGACGAAGTATCTCTCCTCCATGAGCGGGAACACTGCCTTGGCCTCCGACGGCGTGATCATCTGAAGGTCCATGCCGAGGTATCGGCCGCGGGCGACGGCCATCTTCAGCCAGTCCAGGCGCTCGCGGGTGTCGGCGAGCATCAGGCCACCCGGAAGGTGGATCGAGCAGTTCTGCCCCGACTGGGCCTCGATGTCCTTGTAGAGCTCGATCGTGTACTGCTGCAGCTTCGACACGTTCGGGTCGCCGTTGAGTGTGTGCATCCCGCCGGCCGCGTGCCAGGTGGAGCCGTGGGTGAGCTCCCGGCGCTCGATCAGCACGACGTCGGTCCAGCCCGCCCTGGTGAGGTGGTAGAGCACGCTGCACCCGACGACGCCGCCGCCGATCACTGCAACCCTGGTCTGCGCTTTCACCGTCTGGTCCTCTTTCGTTCGCGTCAGTAGTCGGTGGGCACGCCGCCCTCGGCGACGCGCCGGGCCACGAACTCGTCGAGCTCGGCCCGCACCGCGTCGTCCATCGGCGGGGGCTCGTACGCGGCGAGCAGCTCTTTCCACACCCTGTTGGCCTTACCGGCGGCCTCGGGTCGACCGGCCTCGGCCCAGGTCTCGTAGTTGCGCCAGTCCGACAGCATCGGATGGTGGAATGCCGTGCGGAACCGGGCCTGGGTGTGGCCGACGCCGAAGAAGTGACCACCGGGGCCGACCTCGGCGATGGCGTCGACGGCAAGGGAGTCGGCATCGACAGGCATCGGATCGCAGAACGCAGCGACCATCTGGAGCAACTCGGCGTCGAGGATCATCTTTTCGTAGCTGGCGTGGAGACCGCCTTCCATCCAGCCCGCTCCGTGCATGAGAAGGTTGACCCCGCCCATTACCGCGCCCCACAGCGAGAACACGCTTTCGTAGGCGGCCTGGGCGTCGACGGCGTTGGCGGCGCAGGCGTTGGAGGATCGGTAGGGCACGCCGTACCGGCGGGCGAGCTGCCCGCCGACCATCGCAGCCTTCAGGTACTCGGGAGTGCCGAACGCCGGCGCCCCGGACTGCATGTCGACATTGGAGGTGAATCCGCCGTACACCACCGGTGCGCCGGGCCGGACCACCTGGGTGAACGCGATCCCGGCGAGGGCTTCGGCGTTCTGCTGAGCAAGGGCTCCCGGGATCGTCACCGGGGCCATGGCCCCGGCGAGCGTGAACGGGGTCATCACGATCACCTGGTTGCGGGCCGAGAACGCCATTATCCCCTGCAGCATCGGCGCGTCGAGGCGTAGGGGGCTCGAGGAGTTGATGACGCTGAACACCGACGGCTCTGCGTCGAGCGTGGCGTGATCGAGCCCGCGGGCGATCCGGATCAACTCGAGGGCGTCGAGATTTCGTTGCGTACCCAACGAGTAGGCATGGATCGCTTTGTCGCACAACGTGACGGCGTCGTACAGCGCGTGGAGGTGGCGGACCGAGGCGTGCACGTCCACCGGTTCGACGGGGTATCCGGCGAGCAGGTGCACGACGTCGAGCATCCGGCTCAGGCGCACCAGGTTCTGGTAGTCGTGCCGGTTGCCCACGCGCCGGCCGTTGTCGAGGTCGGCGACGTTGGGAGCGCTGGCCACCGACCCGAAGGCCATCCAGTCGCCGCCGATACGAAGGTGGTGCGCCGGATTGGTGGCGTGCAGCGTGAACTCGCGCGGTGCAGTGGCGATGCGTTCGAGCACCCAGTGCCGGTCGAACCGCACGCGCGCCGAGCCCGAACCGACCTCGGCACCTGCGTCGGCCAGCAACCGTCGGGCGTCGTCATCGAGGAAATCCATCCCGATGCGCTCGAGGATGTCGAGCGATGCATCGTGGATCGCTTCGAGCTCGTCGGCGGAGACGACCTCGGTCGGCCGGAACCGCATCCGGGGCTGCGACCACGGACGCTGTTCGGGCAGCCGGGTGCGGGGGGCGTCGGCGCGCCCGCTGCGGCGGCGTCGCTGCGGTGCCGGTTCTGTATGGCTCATCGGTCCCCGCCGCTCGCTCTCGACCCGGCGGACCCTACCCGGGTCACGACGGCACGACCCCGGTCCAGTGTGACTCGGCGCCCGAATGCCCGGTTCGCACCATCCAGACGGTGGAGGCGACCGCGAGGACGACGGTGAGCGCCGACAGACCCAGGCGCGCCGGGCGACTCCACGACGGCGGCTCGGCCCGGCGGGCGACGAGGCGCCCGATGCCGACGAGAGCGCCGAGGGCGACGAACAGACCAAACACGAGTACTCGTGTGGTGTCGGCCAGCTCCTCGTGCTCGCGCACGGCCGCCGTGCCCTGCAGGAGCTCGTCGAGCGCCTCGCCGGACTCGCCGGCCAGGAACGTGGCGACGAGGACCACGAACGACGCTGCCACGACGGGGAGGCCGAGCCGGCGCTGCCACACGGGCCGTGCGGCGATCGCGATCGCTGCGAGCGCGACGAGCGGTGACAGGACGAGGGGCGCATGCACGAAGAACGGATGGGCCGGCAGGCCGAACAGGGTCTCCATAGGCTGCGACCGTATCCCTGTCGCCCCGTTCAGGCCTCCGACCCCGGCCCCGCCGATGCGGACGCCTAGCGTGCCGTCGTTCCGCTTCGAGGAGGATGTCGTGGCCCGACGTTCAGTGCTGATGATCGCCGCCGTCGCTGCGGCCGGGATGCTTCCCGCCTGTGGCGACGACTCGTCGTCGGGCGCCACGACGGCCGCAGTGACCACGGCTGCGGCAACGACGGGGGCGGCAACGACGGGGGCGGCAACGACGGGGGCGGCAACGACGGGGGCG
>JBEIFW010000172.1:0-6990 GCA_040382215.1 Acidimicrobiales bacterium | reverse complement strand
GTCCCGCACTGCGGGTTCCCCGGCTGCACCGTCCCCGCCCGCAACTGCGAAGTCGACCACCGCCACCGATGGCGCCACGGCGGACACACCACCCCCGAGAACGGCGCACCGCTCTGCGACCGGCACCAGAAGCTCAAAGAACGCGGCTTCACCGACCACCAGCAACCCGACGGCACCTGGACCTGGCACCGACCCGACGGCACCAAGCTGGAGTGAGCCGAGGATCAGCGGCGAAAGCGGGCGTCGAACGAGGTCGCGAGCGCGGCGCGCTGCCGCGCTCGCTCGTCGGCGTGCACCGCAGGCAGGCCGGTGCGGGCGGCGACCTCAGCGACCGGCACGACCTCGGTGGCCGGGATCGGGAGGTTCCCCTCGCTGAGCTGCCAACGGACGGCGATGTGGCCGTCATGGTGGCCGGCCGCCTCGAGCCAGTTCGCCACGCCCGGATCCCGGTCCGACACCACCAACACCACCGAACCGTCCGGCTCGAGGTGCGCCCCCTCACAGGTCAGGCCCGAGAAGCGCTGCCGGTAGTCGAACGACTCGTACCAGCCGTTGCCGACCTGCACGTCCCAGTAGGCGCAGGGTTCCGGCGGCATGACCCTGACCAGGAGCGCCTCGTCCGGCTCGAGCGACCAGCGGGCGGTCACGGCGTTCCCGCCGGGCACCCCGCCGCTCTCGGACGTGGGGTCGCCGATGTCGGTGGTGAACGAGTTGGGCGTGGCCCCCTTGTCGAGCAGTTCGCCCTGCATCATCGGCACCATCACGCCGAACAGACCGGTGGCCCGACGCACCCCCGCCACCGCGGCCCCGAGGGAGAGCGGCGCGGCGAGGTCCGCGGGAGCCGTCAGGTTCTCGAGCGAGAGCGCCACGGGCTCCACCCGATCGGGGGTGGCGAAGAACTGCCGCACGAGCACGCCGGTGCTGCGCTCGTCGGTGCGGAGCCAGTTGCCCGGCTGCGGATCCGGCGACAGCAGCACCTCGAAGGCGCCGTCGCCATCGATCACGAGGTCCGGCAGGAACAGCGCATCCCCGTAGGGCGGCGGGCCGTTCTGGCTGACGATGATCGACACCCACCGCGGGTTGCCCATCGTGCCGCGCAGGCGGAAGGTGTCGGTGCCGTTGACGGGGCCGGAGAGGTAGAGGCCCTGCGGGTTGTCGCCGCCCATCTTGCGGTGGGGGTCGAGTGCCGGCCACAGGTAGGGGTGAGCGGCGTCCTTGTTCTCGACCGACCCGAGCAGGGCGAGCGTGGACATGCGAGCGAGGTGGCGGAGCCCCTCGGCGAGATCGATCTCGTCGTGCGTGAGCGTCTTGGCGAGCGCCTCGGCGCCCGTGGTCTCGAGCGTCCGGCAGAACTGCCGCCACGCGTCGGTCGCGATCGCGAGCTGTTCGTCCCAGGTGGTCATGTCGCCAGCCTCGCGCTCACCCCGTCGGCGAGCGCCACTCGTCGTCACGAGGACCGGTCGACGGTGTCTGTCCGTGATCGCACGGGCGACACGAGCGATGCGAGGTAGCCGATGTCGCCGGGAAGCTCGTCGGTGCCGTAGCCGGCAGGCGCACCGCCCCGGGGGAAGTACGCCGTGCCGAACAGGAGGTCGACCAGGGGGACGCCGAAGTTGCGGTCGCGCGCCTGCGGATCGGTCGCGTGGTGCCACTGGTGCCACCGGGGCGACGGCACGATCCACCGAAGGGGTCCGAACGACCACGGCAGATCGAGGTGCTGGAGCAACGCGAGCGCGGTGAACGCGGTCCCGGCGGCGAGGAGCGAGCGTTCGGAGAACCCGAGGGCGAACAGCGGCGCCAGTGTGACCACCTGGGTGAACGCCGCGTCAACGGGGTGCTGGCGGACCGTGGCGAGCCAGTCGAGGTGGGTGGAGCTGTGGTGCACGCGGTGCAGCCGCCACAGCAACGGCAACTCGTGGCTGAGGCGGTGTCCCCAGTAGTTCGCCACGAACGCGACGATCAGCCAGACGATCCCCTCCGCCCATGCGGGGAGCGGGTCCACGAGACCCAGGTCGTGCACCGGGCGCAGGACGACGAGCGGGCCGGCGACGAGCGCCGCGTACGAGACCCAGATGAGGAACCGGTTGCCGAAGAGGTGGGCGAGGTCGGTGCCCGTGCCCGCACGGAACCCCCCGCTGCGTCGCGTGCCGAAGCGCCGCTCGACCGGAGTGACGAGGACGAACGCCGCGACCACGCCCGCCACCACCGGCCAACTCGCCCGCAGGGTGGCGACGACGGCGAACGTCGTGAGCACGACCGTCACGACGGCCGCGACCGTCACCCTCCGCGCGCCCATGCCACGGAGCGTAATGAGGATCACCCGGCTCGGAAAGACGGAGCACCCGGACCTGCCGCTTCAGTGGGGCCGCCGATCCTCCGAAGCATTCCCATGCGCGCGAACCGCCCGACCAGGAGCGACACCGACGAGCAGGTTGCGGAGCTCCTGCGCGTCGCGAAGCGGTCGCTCGGACTGAGCCTCACCTTCCTCACGAGGATGGACGGCACCACCCAGCACCTGGAGTTGGTCGAGTCGTCGATCCCCCTGTTCAGGGATGGGATCACCCAGCCGCAGGAGACGTCCTTCTGCCAGGCGATCCTCGACGGCAGGCTGCCGGCGGTCATCACGAACGTCGCCAAGCTGCCCGAGGCCAAGCGCCTGCCCGCCGCCCGGTTCCCACGGATCCGCAGCTTCGTGTCGGTCCCCGTCCGGCTGAGCGACGGCGAGCTCTACGGCACCTTCTGCGCCGCCGGCTTCACCGCCGATCGTGAGCTCTGCGCACGCGACCAGGCCCTCATGGAGGTGCTCGCCTCTGCCGCTGCGACGATGATCGAGCCCGGCGTTCGGGAGCGGCGGTGCACCGACGAGATCCGCGCCCGGCTCGACCCGCTCATCGCCGCGGGCGGCCCCAGCGTGGTGCTGCAGCCGATCGTCGCCCTCGCCGACGGTGCGCGGGTCGCCTCCGAAGCGCTCAGCCGCTTCCCGGCCGAGTGGGGGAAGGCCCCCGACGTCGTCTTCCACGAAGCCGCCGGGGTCGGTCTGGGGCTCGACCTCGAGCTGCTCGCCGTCGAGCGGGCGCTGGACCACGGCCGGACCGTGTCCGGGTACGTGGCCGTGAACCTCTCGCCGGACAGCCTGTTCGACCCGCGGACCCACGCGCTCCTGTCGACCGTGCCGCCCGAACGTGTCGTCGTCGAGCTCTCGGAGCACGAGCCGGTCGAGGACTACGACCGGCTCGTCGCCGCCCTCGCCCCGCACCGTGCCCGTGGCGTGAAGCTCGCGATCGACGACGTGGGCGCCGGGTTCTCGTCCCTCCGGCACATCGTCGTGACGGCGCCGGACATCATCAAGCTCGACCGCAGCATCGTCGCCGGCGCAGGGGCCGACCCGGTGCTCGCCACGCTCATCCGCTCGCTCGTCGACTTCGCCAAGGGCTTGGGCGCCACGCTCGTGGCGGAGGGGGTCGAGACCGTGCAGGACGCCCTCGTGCTCCGCGACGTCGGGGTGCACCTCGCCCAGGGCTGGCTGTTCGCCCGGCCGATGGCGCCGGGCGAGATGCGCGACGCGTACCCCGTCGAGGGCCTCCACCACGAGACGTTCCGCCTCGCGGGCTGAGGCCCGGAACCGCACGCTCGTCCTGCGGTGCGCCATCATGACGGCACCCGGCCGCCGGTGGCCGGCCACCACCGAGAGGACGAGGCGGCACCCGTGCAGCAGATCATGGTCCACGGACCGAACGACTGGCGGCTGGACGACATCCCCGATCCGGAGCCCGGCCCGGCCGACGCCCTGGTGCGCATCGCCGCCTGTGGGATCTGCGGCACCGACGTGTCGTACGTGCACATGGGCGGCTTCACCGGCTCACCGATCCCCCTCGGCCACGAGATGGCCGGCGTGGTGGACCGGGTGGGCACCGAGGTCACGGGCGTGTCGGTCGGTGACCGGGTCATCGTCTGTCCCTCCGACGTGGGCGACGGCACCCTCGGCACCGGCGGCCCCGAGGGCGGCCTGACGCCGCTGCTGCTGGTACGTCAGGCCGACCGCCGCCTGTTCCGCGTCCCCGATGGCATGTCGCTGCGGACCGCCGCGCTGGCGGAGCCGCTCGCCGTGGGCATGCAGGCGGTCAACCAGTCCGAGGCGACGGTCGGCGACAAGGTGGCGGTCTTCGGCTGTGGCCCGATCGGCCTCATGGCCATCGCCACCCTCACCGACCGCGGCGTCGACGACGTCGTCGCCATCGACCTCAGCCCGGCCCGGCTGGAGCTGGCGAAGCAGGTCGGCGCGGCCCACACGATCGACCCGGCGACCACCGACGTGTGGGCCGAGCTCAAGCGGGTGCACGGCGAGGCCCCGTTCCGCTTCGGACCCACGGCCGCCACCGACGTCTTCATCGAGGCGTCCGGCGCCGACCGCGTCATCGGCGACATCCTCGCCAACGGCCGCGAGGGCGGCCGGATGGCCATCGTCGCGCTCCACTACCGGCCCGTGCCCACCAACTACGTGAACCTGCTGATGAAGCAGTTCACGATCCGCGGCTCCATGGAGTACCCGGAACGGTTCGAGGACGCCATCGAGCTGCTCGCTCGCCGCGACCTCTCCGGCCTCATCACCCACACCCTGCCGCTCGAGGAGTTCGGTGCCGGGCTCGCCGTGCTCGAGGGCTCCAAGGACTGCGGCAAGGTCATGATCACGATGGGCGACGACGAGTGACGAACGAGATCCGCATCGACGACCTAGCGGCACCGGTCCTGAACGACATGCAGCGCATGGCGATCCGCTACGGCGACTCGGTGCACACCGAACTGACCGTCGACGCCGTGTGCCGGGCAGCCGTCGAGAAGACCGGGCTCGACGACTTCGGCCCCGACGACTTCCGGGAGCGGCTCGGCGTGCAGCTCGCCGAGATGGACGCCGACGACCAGCGCACCGGCATCGGGCGCCTGCTGTTCTTCTCCGACTGCGCCCGCTACGCCGCGAACCGGCTCCGCATCCACGACCTCCTGGCGCGCCACCCCGAGATCCTCGACATCCCGATCGTGAAGCCGGTGATCGTCGTGGGCCTCCCCCGCTCCGGCACCACCCACCTGGTGAACCTCCTGGCGGCCGACTCCCGCTTCCGTTCGATGCCGCTGTGGGAGTCCTACGAGCCGGTCCCCGACCCGCACGAGCCGGCCGAGGTCGACGGCGTCGATCCCCGGTGGACCCGCTGCCAGCAGTCCTGGGAGGCGATGCAGCAGGCGGCACCGCTCATCGCGGCGATGCACCCGATGAACCCCGACCACATCCACGAGGAGAACGAGCTCCAGGCCCCGGACTTCTCGAACTACAACGTCGAGTGGATCGCCCGGACCCCGGCGTGGCGGGACTACTACCTGGCCCACGACCAGACCCCGCACTACGCCTACCTGAAGACCGTGCTGCAGATCCTGCAGTGGTACCGGCCACGGGAGCGCTGGGTGCTCAAGTCGCCCCAGCACCTCGAGCAGCTCGGCCCGCTGCTGGCCACGTTCCCGGACGCCACGATCGTGGTCACCCACCGGGACCCGGTCGCGGTCATCCAGTCGACGATCACGATGGTCACCTACGGGGCCCGCACCTCGTACCGGACCACGGAGCCGCACTGGTACCGCGACTACTGGTCGGACCGCATCCGCCGCCTGCTCGAGGCCTCGGTCCGCGACCGCCACCTGCTGCCCGCGGACCGCACCGTCGACGTGCTGTTCCACGAGTACATGGGCGACGAGCCCGGCACCCTCGCCCGCGTGTACGAGGCCGCCGGCATCGAGCTGACCGACCAGGCCCGGGCCGAGCACCAGGCCTACATCGACGCCCACCCCCGGGGGAAGGAGGGCCGGGTCGTGTACGACCTGCGCCGCGACTTCGACGCCGACCCCTCCGCCCTCCGCGAGCCGTTCGGGTTCTATCTCGACCGCTTCCCGGTCCGAATCGAGGTCCAGTGAACATCCAGCAGCAGGTCGACCACCTGATCGACACCCGCCCCGGCAAGGAGCTGCTCACCCCGGCCTACGACGATCCCGCCCACCCGATCGTCGACGGCCTCGTCTACCGGTCCGGGGGCACCACCGCCACCTACCTGCTGCTCACCGACAGCGGCCGGATCATCGTGAACACCGGCATGGGCTACGAGGCGCCGCACCACAAGCGGGTCTTCGACGCGATCCGCCCCGGGCCCACCCACCACATCATCACCACCCAGGCCCACGTGGACCACGTCGGTGGCGTGGACCTCTTCAAGGAGCCGGGCACCACCTACATCGCCCAGGCGAACAACCCCGCGTGCCAGGCCGACGACAGGCGCATCGCCGCCCTCCGCATGCGCACCGCCGGCATCTGGTTCGACATGCTCGGCACCGACGCCCGTCGGATCGCCAAGGAGAACCCGGGCGTGTCGATGCAGCAGTCGGTCCCCACCCCCGACATCACCTACACCGACCGGCTCGCCATGACCGTCGACGGCCTCCGCATCGAGCTGCTCGCCGCCGTCGGCGAGACGATCGACTGCACGGTGGTCTGGCTGCCCGAGCACCGCATCGCCCTCGTCAGCAACCTGTTCGGACCGCTGTTCCCCCATTTCCCGAACATCAACACGATCCGCGGCGACAGGTACCGCTTCGTCGAACCCCAGCTCGCCACCAACCGCATGGTGCGCGCCCTGCGGCCCGAGATCCTCGTCACCGGCCGCTACGAGCCGATCGTCGGCGCGGACCTCATCGAGGCGTCGCTGGAACGCCTGCACGACGCGGTCACCTACGTGCACCAGCGGACGCTCGAGGGGTTCAACGCCGGCACCGACGTCTGGACGCTGATGCGCGAGATCGAGCTGCCGCCCGAGCTCCGCGTCGGGCAGGGCTACGGCAAGGTCGCCTGGGCGGTGCGCACGCTCTGGGAGCAGTACGTGGGGTGGTTCAAGCTGGAGTCGACCACCGAGCTGTACCCCGACAGCGCTCCGGCCGCGCTCGACGAGCTGGTCG
>JBEIFW010000171.1:0-7153 GCA_040382215.1 Acidimicrobiales bacterium | reverse complement strand
CTGCCAGGTTGCCTCCGGCACTCCAGCCTGCGACCGCAAGCTGACCGGGGATCCCGCCCAGCTCGGCCGTGTGCTCGGCCACCCAGCGCACCGCCGCGAACGCGTCGTCAGCGGCCGCGGGGAACCGATCCTCGGGGGCGTGGCGGTAGTCGACGGAGACGATCATCACGTCCGACCGCACGCACAGGTCCCGGCAGAACGGATCGTCGGACACCTGCGAGCCGAACACCCACCCGCCCCCGTGGAAGTACACGACGACTGGGTGCGGGCCCGGGCTCGCCGGCCGGTACAGCCGGTACCGCAGCGGGCCGGCCGCGCCGGGCAGCTCACCGTCGACCATCTCGCCCACTGCAGGCCCGGGGGCCCGCATCGCCGCGCTCGCCTCGGAGAACGCCCGGGCCTCCGGCGCCGTCATCGACTCGATCGAGGGCAGCTCCATCGTGGCGAGCATCTCGAGCATGATCTGCACGTCGGGTTGCAGCCGCCGCACGATGCCGTCGTTCGCCGTTGCACCCTTCGGGCCCCGCTGCTCGAACCCGAGCCAGCCTCGCGCCACGACCTCGTCGCAGGTGGCCCGGTAGCGATCGCAGCCACCGGCGTAGGGCAGGAACACTCGGGGCTTGCCGGGCACGTTGGCCCCCATGTACCAGGAGTTCGCCTTGGGCATCAGCGTGATGTCGGCGAAGTCGTTCACGTGCTGCACCCACCCGGCCACCGCAGCCTCGGTCGGCTCGATCGAGGTCAGCCCCTCGGAGTTGAGATGGTCGATCGCGCCGACCACCCAGTCGACGTGCTGCTCGATCGACACGATCATGTTCGACAGCACCGACGGGCTGCCCGGGCCCGTGACGAGGTACAGGTTCGGGAACCCGCGTGCCATCAGACCGAGATACGTCATCGGGCCGTCGGCCCAGGCCTCCTTGAGCGTGCGCCCGTCACGCCCGGTGATGTCCACGTTGACGATCGCGCCGGTCATGGCGTCGAAACCCGTCGCGTAGACGATCACGTCGAATTCGAGCGACTCGTCGACGAGATCGATGCCGGTCTCGGTGACCGACGCGATCGGGTGCTTGCGCAGGTCGACGAGCCGCACGTGGGGAAGGTTGTAGGTCTGGTAGTAGTTCGTGTCGACGCAGAGGCGCTTCGTGCCGATCGGATAATCCTTGGGGCACAACGCCTCTGCTGTCTCGGGGTCGTTCACCACCGAACGGATCTTGTTGCGGACGAACTCGGCGATCAGGTCGTTGGCCGCCTGGTTCGTCATGTGGTCCATGTAGCAGCCGAGGAACTCGATGATCCCCCCTCGTTCCCAGGCCATCTCGTAGGTGGCGAGGCGCTCCTCGTCGGCCACCGCCAATGCGCTCGTCATCGACATCTCCACGGGCACGCCGCCGGTCGACCACCGGGCCCGGTGCCGGTATCCGGCAGCATCACCTGCGATCTCCGAGGCCTTGTCGTCGGGTACCGGGCCGTTATGGGCCGGGATCGAGAAGTTGGGCGTGCGCTGGAACACCGTCAGCTGCGCCGCCTGCTTGGCCATGATCGGGATCGACTGGATGGCCGAGGAGCCGGTGCCGATCACTGCTACCCGCTTGCCGGTCAGGTCGACGCCCTGGTGTGGCCAACGGCTCGTGAAGTACACGTCGCCGCGGAACCGATCGGTGCCCTCGATGTCGACCTCCTTGGGCATCGACAAGCACCCGGTGGCCATCACGTAATGCCGGGCGACCAGCTCCTCGCCGGTCGAGGTGTGCACGTGCCAGGTGGCATTCGCGTCGTCCCACGCGGCCCGGTCGACCCGAGTCGAGAACGTGATGTCGCGCCGCAGGTCGTGCTTGTCGGCGACGTGCTGGGCGTAGCGGAGGATCTCGGGCTGCGGCGAGTACTTCTCGGACCACTTCCACTCTGCGAGCAGCTCGGGATCGAACGTGTACGAGTAATCGAGGCTCTGGATGTCACAGCGAGCGCCCGGATACCGGTTCCAGTACCACGTGCCGCCGACGTCGTCGCCGGCTTCGAGCACCTTGGCCGAGTACCCGCGAGCCCGCAGCTCGTGCAGCAGGTACATGCCGGCGAAACCTGCGCCGACGACGACGACGTCGACGTGTTGCACGGTCCCGTTCTGATCACCCATCGGATCCCCCTGAACCTTGGCCACCCCCGGCCCTGGGGCGGATCTTTCCACACCGCCCTGCGCCCGGTCAGGCGGCGCGGTGACCCACGGCGAGGTGGTCGACGAACCAGTCCCGGGCCGCTTCGGCCGCCGCCTGCAGGGTGCCGGGCTCCTCGAACAGGTGGGTTGCCCCGGGGATCACGACGAGCCGGTGCTCGCAGTGCAACCGCTGGGCGGCCTGGCGGTTCAGATGCAGCACGACGTCGTCGGCGCCTCCCACGACGAGCAGCGTCGGGGCCTGGACCGCTCCCAGGCGCGCCCCGGCGAGATCGGGCCGGCCGCCGCGGGACACCACGGCGGCGACGGTCGCCGACGGCTCGGCCGCAGCCCACAGCGCAGCGCCGGCGCCGGTCGATGCGCCGAACCAGCCGACCGGCAGTCCGTGCAGCTCCGGGCGGGCCTCCGCCCAGGCGGTGACCTCCCGCAGCCGCCCGGCGAGCAGTTCGAGGTCGAACACGTTGGCCCGGTCGCGCTCCTCGGCGGGGGTCAACAGGTCGAACAGCAGCGTTGCGAGCCCGGCCCCCTGGAGGCACTCGGCGACAGCCCGGTTGCGGGGGCTGTGGCGGCTGCTGCCGCTGCCGTGCACGAAGATCACCAGCCCGCAGGCCCGTTCCGGGACGGTGAGATGACCGCCGAGGCGGACGGTGCCGGCGTCGACCACCACCTCGGCATCGACGAGGGGCGGGTCGTCCCCGGCGGCACCCGCTGCGGCACCTGCGTGGGCCGCCCGGGCTCTCGACGCGAGCGCGGTGTCCCGGCGGGCGAGGAGCGCGATCACGTCGTCGTCGGTCGTCGGGCGGAAGTCGCGATACCACTGACCGACGGCGAAGAACTCCGACGGGGTGTCGAGGCACAGGTACTCGTCGGCCACTCCGGCGAGCTCGCGGGTCCAGTCCTGGGGCGCCACCGGCACGGCGAGCACGACGCGCGCCGCTCCCTGCGCCCGGGCGACCGCGCACGCCGCCCGGGCGGTCGAGCCGGTGGCGATGCCGTCGTCGACGATCACGACGGTGCGCCCCTCGAGCGGGACCTTGCGGTGGCGCGAACGCAGGAGCCGGACGCGGCGGTCGAGCTCGGCCCGCTCGCGCTGCTCGACGGCGCCGATCTCGTCGGCGGTCACGGCGGCCATGCGCACGATCCGGTCGTCGAGCACCACCGTGCCGTCTTCGCCCAGGGCCCCCATCGCCAACTCGTGCTGGAACGGCACGCCGAGCTTGCGGACCACGATCACCTCGAGTGGTGCGTCGAGAGCGACGGCCACCTCGTAGGCGACCGGCACCCCACCGCGGGGCAGGCCGACCACCACCACGTCGGCGCCGAGCAGATGACGCAGATGGCGCAGTCGATCGGCCAGGCGCCGGCCGGCGTCGGTTCGATCCTGGAACAGCACGCGTCCTCCTCGGGGCTCGCTCGCCGTGCCCCCGCACCGGCACTTACGGCATCGGGCACCGCCGGCGGCGTCGGTCGTCAGGGCCGAAGGTCCTCACCGAGGCGTCCGTCGCCGGTGCTCAGGCCCTGCTCCCCATGCTGCAGGGACGATGGTCCCTGGGGACGGCGGGAACTCCGGCGCAGAGTCGGACGCCGGAGGTGCAGTCATGCAACACGTCGACGCGATCGACCGAACGGTCGAGACGACACAGCGCTGGATCGACGAGGTGGGCCGCCGGCTCGACACCGATGATCGTCAGCGCGCGTACCGGGTGCTCCGGGTGGTGCTGCAGGAGCTGCGCGACCGGGTCGGCGTCGACGTGTCGGCCCATCTCGCCGCACAGCTCCCGTTGCTCGTGCGGGGCCTCTTCTACGAGGGCTGGCATCCGGCCTCGACGCCGTCGGGTTGGACGTTGGAGGAGTTCCTCGACCGGATCGAGCGGAATGCCTACCTGAAGGGTCGTTCCGAGGCCGAGGACGCCGTGCGCGCCGTGCTCGACGTGCTGCGGGCCGAATGCGGTGAGGGGGCTCTCGGGCACGTCGTGACCGTCCTGCCCACCGCCTTCGCCGACTTTGCGTGAGCCCGCCGTGGAACCGCTCGATCTACCTACCCTCGCCGGGCTTGCGACCGCCGCAGCGTCCCCGGCGTCGGCCGGGCCGTGCGTGACCCTGCTCGCGCCGGTCGGTCTGCCCACGGAGCAGGCACACGCCGTGCTCACGTGGCGGTCGCTGGTTCGCGACGCCGCCGACCGCGTCGGGGAACCGGGTCTTCTCGCGCCCGCTGAGGCGCTCGCCGACGCCTGGCCTTGCCACGGAGGATCCGTGGCGATGGTGCTCGGGCTCGCCCCTGCGCACTCGCCCGCCCCGCACCGTGGCCCCGGTGCCCACTGGACCGCGTCCGTACCGGGGGCGATCGAGCCGTTCGTCGGGGTGGGTGAACTGCCGTCGTTCACGGCGCTGCTGCTCGCGGCGCGTGCCAACCGATTCGTGCTGCTCACGCTCGGGCTGCAGGACACGGCGCTGTACGCCGTCGATGGCGACGAGGTGTACCCGCTCGAGGCCGGGCTCCCGCGCCGGCTCGACGAGGCGGTGCCGGCCCGTGAACGCGGTCAGCACATCGTGCACCACGGGGGAAGCGGCTCGGGCGTGGCGCCCTCCCACGGCCAGGCCGACGCCGATCGGGAGCACGACCACGAACTCGACGAGTTCTGCCGCGTCGTCGCCCGGCACGTGTGGGGCCACCTGGGCGCCGACGATCCCCGGCCGGTGGTCGTCGCCGGGGTGGGCGATCTCGTCGCCCGCCTGCGGGCGGCGAGCGTCGACCCGGACCGGATCGCCGCCGTGGTCCCCGGGACCGTCGAACGGGTTGCCGTCGCCGAGCTCGCCGCCCGGGGCGCCGCAGCGCTCGGCCCGGTGCGCTCGGTGGCGACGCTCGCGTGGCTCGACCGGTTCCACCGCCGTCAGGGCTCGGGCCTTGCGTCCGGCGATCTCGACGAACTCGCCACGGAAGCCGGGCGGGGACGGGTCGCGGCGCTGCTGGTGCCCGAGCACGCCGACCGGACGGACCCGCGCCTCGACCGGGCGATCGCGGGTGCGCTCGCCGGTCGCGCCGAGCTGCTCGTCGTCTCGGCGAGTGACCTCGACGCCCCGGGCGGGGTCTACCGCTGGTGACGGACCCCCGGGTCCGCCGGGCACGACCGCACGTAGTCGAGCAGGTCGCCGAGGCGGGCAGTGGCGACGGCGATCACGGTGTCGGCGGCGCCGTAATAGAGCCGGTACTCGTCGGTCGAGGGGTCATGGACTGCGCCGCAGGGGAATACCACGTTCGGGACGTCCCCGATGCGCTCGTAGTCCGTGGCGGGCGGCGTCCCACCAGGCTCCGTCCCGGCAGGCGAGGACCCGCTGCGGGTTGTGCCACGTGGCGAGATCGGCGCTGCGGGACAACCAGATGTCCGGCTTCGGTCCGGTCAGCGGGCTCACCGGCCGATGGAACAGCACCCACTCGCCGTCGACGCGTCGCCCGAGCAGCGCAGCGTTCTTGTCCTCCGGCGGACACACCGTTCCCCGGACCTCGACGGTGTCGAGATCGGTCGTGGCGAGGAACACCGCAGGGCCCGGAGGCCCGAACGCCGTGCCGGTCAGCACCCAGGTGCCGAGTTCGTCGACGTGCACCAGTCGGGGGTCCTCGAACCCCCACTGCTCGTCTTCGATCCCCGGGCGGGGGCTCAGCAGCGGAGCCGGGTCGACCCGCCAGCCGCCCAAGCCGTCGTCGGACCGGGCGGCCCACAGGTGCGAGATCCCTCGGGTGTCCTCCACCCGGCACACGAGCACGGTCGTCGTGCCGGCCCGGGCCGCCGCCGGGTTGCAGACCGCGTTCACCGGCACCGGCCAGTCCGCCGGGGTGAGGATCGGGTTGCCGGGATGGCGGCGGAACAGCGCCGAGGGGTTCACGGCGCTCCGAGCCGGTCGAGGGCGGGTCCGGCGGCGTCGAGCGCGAGGCGGGCCGACAGCGCCTCGAGCGTCGACTCCGCCCCCTGGTTGGCGCTGACCACCCCGTGGTCGATCCCGTCGGCGCACCCGCCCGTCGCCGGATCGAGTACCCACCGGCCGCAGCGGTTCGTCCCGGTGAACCAGGACCAGGCGGCCAGCGCTCGCCGGCCGTGTGCTTCATCTCCCGTGACGGCAAGGGCGTCGAGTTCGGCGACGACGAGCGCTGCGGCCTCGAGCGGCTGTTCGCCCCCATGGCCCGGGTGGGGCTCACCGCGGTGGCGTCCCTCGTTTCCGGGCAGCACGACCGGCGGGTCGTCGAGGCCGCACTGGTCCCCGTACCAGCGCAACGTTCGCAGACCGAGCCGGAGGTACCGGTCGTCGTCGAGCCGGTGACCGGCGAGGATCAGCGCGTGGGGGACGAGCGCGTTGTCGTAGGCGAGCGCGTTCTCGAACCAGTTCCACTCGGCAGTGGCGTTGCGGGCGTGGAGCGCGGCGAGCCCGTCGGCGAGCCCGTCGACGAGTTCGTCCCAGCGCCTCAGCGGTGCAGCACCCCCGAGCCGGGCGAGGCCGACGACGACCTGCGCCGCCGTGCGGTGGCTCGGCCGGGTGTCGGCCACGTCGGCGCACAAGGCGTCGAGCAGCACCCCGGCGGGCACACGCTCGGCGTCGGGTCGACCGTCGCCGACGACGGCGGCGAGCGCGCGCACGGCACGCCCGACGTGATCGCCGTGGTGCGGGTGGTCGAGCCACCGACGGTCGTAGCTGAGCAGGTTGTGCATCCCCGCCGCCGCACGGAGTTCGGGGGTGGCGTGGCGAAGGAAGGCGAGCGCGAGCACGGCCCGCCGGCGCCAGGCGGCATGTCCGGTTCGTTCGGCGAGCGCGACGGCACACGGCAGCAGGCGGGCGACGTCGTCGACGCAGTAGCCGGTCGCAAGGTTCGGCACCCCGCCCACGGCGTGCTGCACCACGCCGACGTCGTCGCACAGCAACTCGAGGTGCGCGGTGCGGATCGTGGGCAGCGGCGGTCGTGACCCGGCCCGCCGGCGGCCCGGCCGCGCGCCG
>JBEIFW010000170.1:0-7275 GCA_040382215.1 Acidimicrobiales bacterium | reverse complement strand
GCCCTTGCCGTCGCCGACGACGACCACGCTCCGGGCGCCTGCCAGGTTCACCCGGGCGAGGTCCACGAGCGCCGAGGTGCTGCCGCGTCGGCACACGATGCGGGTGGTGCGTAGGTCGGCGACGCGGTCCCGCAGCACCTCTTCCATCGTCGTCTTGTCCTCGTCGGCGAGCACCACCACCGCAGCACTCGGTCGGCTCTCGTTGGCGAGGACCAGTTCGCTCACGATCTCGGGCACGCGGTCGGACCACCCGAGGATGAGGGTGTGGTCGTCCTCGAGCACGAGGCTGCGGCCCCGGCGCAGCTCCTCCACGCGCTGGTCGAGAGCGTTGGCGATGAGACCGATCAGGGCGCCCGCGAGGAAGATGCCCGCGAGCGTCACGAGCAGACCGAACGGTCGGGTCCAGCCGGCATCGTCGGAGAACGTGCCGGGGTCGAGCGTGCGCAACAACGATTGCCAGAACGCCTCGAAGAAGCTCAATTCCTCGTCCTCACCCCCCACGCCGGTCAGGTGCAGGAACGTGAGGGCGACCGCCGCAACGGCGACCACGGCGAGCGTGAGCAGGCCGAGCCAGAGCATCACCACCGACGTGCCGTGCGAGATGGCGTTGTCGAACCGGTACCGGACCCAGGCCCGCAGGCCGACCCGAGCGCCCTTGCGAGCTGTCCGTCGTTGCGAAGCCACCTTGACTGCCTCCTCGTCCGCCTCGACTGGGGCGACAGTGTGGCACCGCCGAAGGCCATCGGCGTCCGACGCCCCCGGGCGCCCTGATCCGCCGGGGGTCACGATCGGATCGGGCCCTATCGTGCCGTCGATGCGGATCACCGCCGTCGAGGCGCGCACCTATCGGATCCCGTGGGACCCGCCGCTGCGGGCGGCCTGGGATCCCGTGCCGCGCGCCCATCAGGACGCCTGCGTCGTGTCGGTCCACACCGACGAGGGCCTGTCGGGACATGCGAGCGGCGACTTCCTTCCCGACCGGGCACTCGTCGAGCGGTTCCTGGTCGGGCTCGACCCGTTGCGCACCGAGGTCGTGCGTGAGGTGATCGACACCATCGACTTCCACGGCGGTCGGCCGTGGACCGCCGAGGTCGCCGTGTGGGACCTCGTCGGCAAGGCGGCCGGCCTGCCGCTGCACCGTTTGCTGGGCGGCCGACACGAGACGCTGCTCGCCTATGCGTCCAACGCCGAACGCCTTGCGCCGGCCGAGCGCGCCGAGCGGATCGCCGCGCAGGCGGCCGCCGGCATCCGGGCGTTCAAGATCCGCTTCCACGACCCCGACTGGCGCCGCGACGTCGCCGTCGTCGAGCACGTGCGCGACGTGGTCGGCGCCGGGGTCGATCTCATGGTCGACGCCAACCAGGGCTGGCGGATGCCCGGTGACACCACAGCGCGCTGGGACGTCGCCACCGCGGCGCAGGTGGCCCGGGCGCTCGAACCGCTCGACGTCTACTGGTTGGAGGAGGCCCTGCCGACGGCGGACGTCGAGGGGTATGCCACGCTGCGCCGGTTGACCTCGCTGCGGCTGGCGGCGGGTGAGATGGTCCGTCAGTTGCACGAGGCGCGCGACCTCGTCGTGCGCGGCGGGATCGACGTCGTGCAGGCCGACGTGGTGCTCACCGGTGGCATCGGCGGGTGCCGGCGTCTCGCTGCACTGGCCGAACTGCACGGTCGGGCATGGACGCCGCACACGTGGTCGAACGGCTACGGACTCGTCGCCAACCTGCACGCAGCACTGGCGTTCGGCGCCGGGCCGTACCTCGAGGTGCCCTACGACCCGCCCGCCCTGCCGCCCGTCCGCCGTGACTGGCTGCTCCCGGCCACGGTGGAGATCGCGGCCGATGGCACGATCGCCGCCCCGGCCGGGCCCGGGCTCGGCGTCGAGCCGGATTTCGACTCGCTGGAGCGGTACCGCACCGGCTGATGTCTCAGGGCCCGAGCAGCAACGACGGGTCGCGCCGGGCGAGCAAAGGCGCGAGGTTCACGAACGGGGCGTCGCTCGCAACGCCGAGCGAGCGCCAGTACTCGATGCGCGGGAAGTCGTCGTCGAGCACCGGTCCGGGCCCGACGAAGTCGCGCAGGTCGTCGGGTCCGGCGGCGTACTGGGCGACCAGGTCGTCGAACGAGCAGACCGAGACCGTGCAGAACACGGTCCGGTTGGCCGGGTCGGCCAGCTTGCGCTCGATGGCGGCGCGGTCGAGGCGCAGCGGCTCGGTGGTGCCCACGAGCACCTGCCCGCCCACCCAGAGTGTGGCGTGCGGGAACACCTGGAGGAACGACCGCACGATCAGCCCGTACTCGACCTCGTTGCGCGCCGCGCCGACCCACTGCAGCGCAATGCCGCCGGGGGTCAGGGCCTGGCGCACGAGGCGCCAGTAGTCGATCGACCAGAGCTTGCCGGCGCCCGGGGAGCGGGGCTGGATGATGTCGGCCGTGATCACGTCGTAGCGATCGTCGGACACGAGCAGCCGGTTGCGGCCGTCGTCGGAACGGATCCGCACGTTGGGCTTGTCGACCACCTCGTCGTTCCATTCGCCGAACCAGCGGGCGGCGCGCACGACCTCGGGGGACAGCTCGACGATGTCGACCTCGACGTCCTGGACCGCGGACAGCGCCCCCGAGGTGACCCCGCCGCCGAGCCCGATCACCAGGGCACGGGCCGGCGCCGGATGGATCGCCATCGGGATCAGCGCGATCTGCTCGTGGATCTGGAGGACCCCGGGCTCGGAGGAGGCCTGGTGCAGCCCGTCCACGTAGAGGTGGCGGGCCTTGGTGTCCACCTGGTCGATGACCCAGGTGGTGCCCTGGCGACCCTCTTCGACGGCGACGAGCGTCGAGCCCGGGAACCGTTGGGCGAGCGCAGCGTCCGACGGGTCGGGCAGGCCGACGGCGACGACCGCCACGGCCACGAGCGCCGCGCCCGGTACCACGGCGCGAGGCACGGGGGCGCGCCACAGCAATGCGAGGCTGGTGGCCACCAGCGCGAGCGCCGGGATCGCGACCGTCGCACGGCTGCCGAAGGCTGGCAGGAGGACGAACCCCGCAGTCAGCGAGCCGACGATCGCGCCGAGCGTGTTGCCGCCGTAGAACCGGCCGACCGCGTCGCCCGTGTGGTCCCGCCCCTCGGCGTAGAGGCGGGCCCCGATCGGGAACGCCGCTCCGAGCAGGAGCGACGCCGGACCGACGGCGACCGCAGCGAGCAGCAGGGTGTAGCGCGACGAGGTGCGGTCGACGGTGACGAGATGCTGGACGAGCTCGAGCAGACCGTCGGCCCGGCCGAGCAGCCACAGGCTCGCGAGCGCGCTCACCCCGGCGAGGAACTGCACCACACCGAGGATGGCGAGCCACGGCCGGGACCGGCCGAGCAGCGGGGTGACGAGCGCACTGCCGGCGGCGAGGCCGACGAGCACCACCGACAGCATGGCGGCGAAGGCGTACACGCTCGATTCGAGGTAGAGCGACAGCGACCGGAACCACACGACCTCGAGGGAGAAGGTGGCGAAGCCCGACACGACGAACGTCGCGAGCACCAACCGACGCACGGGTGCGGGCGTGGTGGCGGCGACGGGTGCCGGGTCCGTTCCGGTGGGCCCCGGCTCCCCGGCTGGGGTCGCCGCCGGGATCGTTGCAGCCGCAACCTGGCGGTCGAAGCGGCGCGAGGCGACGATCACGACGAACCCGACGCCGAGGTTCACGGCGGCCCCGAGCCGGAACGACGTGGTCACGCCCTGGCCGCCGATGAGCCGAAGGCCGCCATACACCGCGCCGGCGATGGCGCCGAAGGTGTTGGCGGCGTAGAGCAGGCCGGTCCGTTGGCCGACTCGGCCCGAGCGCCGGCTCGCCGCCGAGACCACGAGCGGGGTGCTCGCCCCCATCACCGTGGCGGGCACGAGGAGCACGACGAAGGCGAGCACGACGCGCAGCACCGTGAGGTAGGGCGTCGAGTCGGGGGCGATCCCTGCGAGCGCGGCGTAGAGTTCGGTCGTGAGCGCCATCGCCGGCGGGGTGAGCACGGCGAGCACCCCGACGACGGCCTCACTTGCGCCGTACCAGGCGACGGGACGGCGGGTGCGGTCGGCGAGGTGGCCTGCGAGGCGGGCTCCGAGTGCCAGGCCCCCCATGAACACGGCGAGAGCGACGGCGGCGGCCTGCACGGTCATGCCGAACACGAGCGACAGTTCTCGCAGCCAGAGCTGCTGGTAGAGCAGGCCGCACGCGCCGGTCAGGAACAGGCTGGCGACCAGCAACACGAGCAGCGAGACGTCGTCGCGTGCGAAGGACGGTCGCATGGCCGCTGCAACCTACCCTGTGGGCTGCACGTGCCCGGGGCCCCGGGCCGTCGACGGAAGGCCGCCGTGCTCGCTGAACGTGTCCTGGAGATCCGCCCGCTGCCGCCGCTGGTGTTCGGGGTTGGCACCGTGACCTCGCTCGGCGAGCGGGTCCGTGCCCTCGGGGACCGGGCGATCGTGGTGACCGACCGGGGCGTCGCGGGCGCCGGGGTGGTGGACGCAGTGGTGGCATCCCTCGAAGCGTCCGGCCTCGCGTCGGTGGTCTTCGACGGCGTGCACGCCAACCCGGTGCCGGGCGACGTCCTCGCGGCGTTCGAGGCCCTGCACGATCTCGGACCGGTCGCAGGCACGGTCGTGGTCGGCCTCGGCGGCGGGTCGCCCATGGACACGGCCAAGTCGCTCGCCATGCTGGCCACCAACCCGGCCGGCCGGGACGTCGCCGCCGTGCGCGCCCTCGAATCCGAGGTCCGGGTCGATGCCCTGCCGGTGGTGTGCGTGCCCACCACCTCGGGCACCGGGTCGGAGACCAACGACTTCGGCGTGCTGACCGACCCCGAGCTCGGTGCGAAGGTCTACCCGTGGCACGCAAGCGCGCTGCCGCGCCTCGCCCTGCTCGACCCGGTGCTGACGGCGGGCGTGCCGGCCGGTGCGACGGCGAACACCGGGATGGACGCCCTCACCCATGCGGTCGAGGCGATGTCGAGCCGCAACCGCAACGAGTACGCCGACGGCCTGTGCCTGCAGGTCGCCCACCTCGTGCACCGGTGGCTTCCGGCGGCGGTGGCCGACGGCGCCGACCTCGAGGCCCGAAGCCAGTTGGCGATGGCCTCGCACCTGGCCGGCGTTGCCATGGCGACCGGCACCGGGCAGGGCGCCTGCCACGGGATCGGCCACGCCCTGTCGACCCGGTTGGGCGTCGCCCACGGCGCCGGTCTCGCCGTGCTGCTGCCGGAGATCATGCGGTTCAACCTGCCGGCGTGCACCCCGGGCTACGCCCGGTTGGCCTTTGCGCTCGGGGTCGGCGAGATCGGTGCCCCTGACGAGCACAACGCCCGTGCCGCCATCGGCGCGGTCGGCGCACTGTCGGCAACGGTCGGCACCGCCCGGCGGCTCGCCGAGTTCGGGCTCGACAACACCTCGGCCGAGGTGATCGCCCATGACTGTCTGGCCGATGCCGTCACCCGCAACGCTCCCGTCACCCCGACGATCGACGACGTGCGGGCGCTGATCGCAGCGTGCCGCTGAGCGCTCAGGAACCTGGGTAGCGGGGGTCGTCGAAGGGGCGCACGGCGCAGCGCCAGGCGACGCCGAGGTAGCCGCGCCGGTAGCGGCCGGCGCCCTGCTCGGCCTGCTCGGCAGAACCGAGCCGGGCCGCCACTGCCGGGATCCCGAACCAGGGGACCCACGGTTCGGCGTGGTGCGCGAGGTGCAGGTTGACGTTGAGCATCAGCAGGCTCATCACCGGCCCGGCCTCGACCATGGCGGTTCGGGGCCCGTCCCCGGGCACCCAGCGGTGCTCGGCGAAGGAGCGCACGAGGTTGAGCATCCGGCCGCCGTAGACGGTGCCCAGCAGGTAGAGCCACCACGGGACGCCGCTCACGGTCACGACGGTCGCGACCACCGCCACTGCGACGAGGTGCTCACCCAGGGAGTGCCGGGCACCCGGCGCACCGCGCCACGCCGACCGCAGTTCGTCGCAGACGAAGGCGAGCACGCTGAGCACGGACCACACGACCAGCCGGAACACCATCGTGCGGTTGGCGCGCAGCACGGCGCGCCGCACCGGGCCGGCGGCAGCCCACGCCACGCCCGAGGTGTAGAAGGACTCGGGGTCGTCCACGGGGTCGGTGAGGTCGCTGTCGTGGTGGCGCAGGTGGATCGACCGGAAGGACCGGAACGGGATCCAGAGGGTGACCGGGAACGAACCGACCAGCACGTTCCAGCGGTCCCGGTGGAACGGCCGGCCGTGGGACAGCTCGTGCAGGAGGCTCAGGTGCCATGCGCCGAACCACGACAGCAAGCCAGCGGTGACCCACCAGGGCACGACCCGGTGGCCGGCCAGGACCCCGAGCCAACCGACGTACACGGCGACGATCACCACCACGGTGCGCCATTCGGCGCGACTGCGCAGCACACGCGCCGGTGCCGCAGTCACGGCCGTGGTCGCCCTCCTCGTGTCGATCCGACCATCGTGCGGCGCCGCCGCCGCATCGGCAACATGCACTTGCACCTCGATTGTCGCGGGAACGCATCACTGACAAACGAGTGAGGTGTTTTCTCTACACTTGTGGTGTGGACGAAGCAACACTGGCCGTGTTTCGGACCCGCCTGGCGGAGACGATCGCCCAGACGTCGCTGAGTCGCAGCGCGTTCGCAGAGGCGGCCGGCATCGACCGCTCGACGCTGTCGCAACTGCTGTCGGCCACCAATCGCCGCCTGCCTCGCACCGAGACGCTGCTCGCGCTGGCCACCCTCGCCGAGGTATCGATCGACTGGCTGCTGGGACGGTCCGAGGCCGGCGGGGTGCGGGCCGACATCGTGGCCGAGCAGCCGCGCATCGAGCCGGGATCGCGCACCCCGGACGACGAGCGCCTGGCGCGCTGGCTGGCCGAGGCGGCGGGCACCAAGATCCGCTACGTCCCCTCGACGCTGCCGGACCTGCTGAAGACCGACGCCGTCATACGCCACGAGGTCGCCCGGTGGGACTCGACCTCACCGGCCCAGCAGATCGAGATCTCGGCCGACCGCCTCGCCGTCATCCGCGCAACGGGCACCGACATGGAGTGCGCCACGACCGTGCAGACTCTCGAGGGATTCGCCCGTGGCGAGGGATTGTGGCGGACGCTGGACCGGCGTCGGCGTCTCCACCAGCTCGACCAGCTGGCCACCCTGGTCGATGAGCTGTACCCGAGCGTGCGGTGGTTCCTCTTCGACGCCCGCGACCGCTACGCAGCGCCGGTGTCGATCTACGGGGTCCGGCGCGCCG
>JBEIFW010000169.1:0-7299 GCA_040382215.1 Acidimicrobiales bacterium | reverse complement strand
GGCCATGCGAGGAACGGTCACCCCGGCGAGAACGATCGGTGTCGCCCGGCTCGGCGGTGCCACCCGCACCGAGGCGCCGGCCGTTCGCCTGCCTCCGTCGGCGTGGAGCATGGTGCGCCACGTCGCCTACCAGTCCGTGGTCCAGGATCTCGCATGGTCGGTCACCGCGTTCGGCTCGCACGTGTGGGGGACGCCTGACTCCTGCAGCGACGTCGACCTGTTCGTGGTCGCCAACCGCAGCCAGGTCGCGTGCCTGCACCGGGTCTTCGCCCGGGTGTCGATGAAGATCCACCGCCCGGTCGAGCTCACGATCGAGTCGAGCTGTTCGGTGGCCCTTGCCCTGCGCGACCCGGCATCGTTGGCATCCCGTGTCGCAGTGGGTGGCCGCCTGCTTGCCGGAGGCTCGCTCGATTCGCTCGTACCCCACGGCGTGGTCGCCGATCCCGACGCCGCTCGGATCGCCGACGCCCGTTGGCACCTCGAGCGCGCCGACGAGCAGACCGGCGACCTGCAGACCCGCGAGGTGTTGGCCGCGGCGGCGAGGCTCGCCGGCGTACCGTCGTACTACGCAGCGCGCCGGTCGTGGTGGTCTGCGGCGATCGCCGAGGGGATCGGCTGTTCGCCCGACACCGTGGACTGGGCAGTGCGGGGCCGTCACGACGGCCTCCTGCAGCACGTCCGCTCGCTGCTGTCCTGACCGACCGGGGCCGTCGCCGTGGCGGCCGGCACCGCCGGCGGGTCAGCGTCGTTGGTTGGGTTCCTGGACGATCACGCCGAACCAGCCGAGACCCCGATAGGTCTCGTACCCGGGCGTGAGTGCGTATCCGATCACCCGCCGCTGGCTGTCGCTGTAGTACCCGCTCGCGCCCTGCGTGGTGTCGAGCGGGAAGACCTCGTGGAGAACGCCCTGGCCCCGGGTCGACGCGATCACGCGATGGTTGCGGTCGATGATCATGCAGCGCGTGAGACCGGTCTCGTCGGGATGGAGGCGCACGGAGTCGACGACGCCCTGCGATTGCGTCGACCAGTCGAAGTGGACGCCGAGCACCCCGATGACGCGCCCGCGCTCCTCGCCCCCCTCACGGATCGCGGTCGAATACGTGGCGACCGGCCGGTTGCCGAGGAGTCGGTTGGTCTCGATGTCGGCGACGGCGAAATCGGCACCGCTCGCCGTGGCCATGGCCTGGCTGAACCACGGCTCGGCGGCGACGGAGCTGCCGACCACCTGCGGGTAGGAGCCCGGTCGGCCGTTGGCGATGACGGTGCCCTTGGCGTCGGCGATCCAGAGGTCGAGGTAGACCGTGTAGGAGTCGAGGATGACACCGAGCCGCCGGGAGGCGAAGCTGGCGGCGGCCGGCGTGTGCTCGGTGCAGGCATCGACCACGGCGGAGTCCGTGGCCCACCAGCGCACGTCGCAGCTGCGCTCGTACAGGTTCCGGTCGATGATGTCGATCTGGTTCAGCGCCAGGTCGACGAGGCGCCCGCCTCGCACCTGGCTCACGAGATCCTGGCCGAGCCGGACGAGTTCGGAGGACTTCGTGGCGAGCTCCTCGACGAGCGAACCGGCGATTGACGCAATGATCTGCGAGACCTCGGTCACCTCGTTGGCCACGACACCGAACCCGCGACCGGCGTCGCCGGCGTGGGCGGCCTCGATGCGGGCATTGATCGCCAGGATCTCGGTGCGTTGCGTGATTCGCTTGATCTCGGCGACCTTCGCAGAGGTGATGGCGTTGACCTCGCCAGCCAGGGCAACAACCCGCTCGGGCATGAAGGATCCTCTCTCCAATCTCAGGGGCGCCGAACCGCAGTTCCGACACCGGCGACGGGGCGCCGACGCTCGGCCGGGTAACCGTAGGGGGGTCGTTCCGGTTCGGGTGCTGAGCGCAGCTAAACCGTCGGCCGAACCGATCCTGATGCAGGCGACCGCGAGTTCGGCCGTCCGGGCAGGCCATGTCGCCGGCTCGCCGCACTCCCGTGTGCCGAGACACGGGAGTGCCTCGTCGGTCGTCCGACAGCGGCGCTTTCTCGGTCCGGGAAGCCGTTGTGTTCGCCGTCCGTGCGGGGTCAGGTGGCGGACTGCAGCAACTGCAAGGTGTTGCCGTCCGGATCGCGGAACGTGGCGATCCACCCGCCCCACGGTTCACGTTCGGGAGGTCGGTCGAACCTGACCCCGGCGTTCCCGAGGCGGGCCACCACTGCCGCGATGTCCGCGACGTGGAGGTTGACCATGAGGCGATCGGGGTCGCGGGTCGCGCCGTCGACCCGGTCGTGCAGCGTGAGGGTCAGGCGTATGTCGCCCGGCCAGGCGAACGAGACGAACCCGTCGCGTGCGGTCCGCACCGGCAGCGCGAGGGTGTCGCGGTAGAACCGCGCCATCGCCTCGAACCGATCGGCCGAGGTCCACACGAGGACCCCGGCAAGGCCGGTGATCTCGTCGCTGATCGCGTCGCTGATGGCGTCAGGCATGGTCCAGCTCCTCGGATGTGCGACAGATGCGCGTCGTGGGCTTGGAGGCGCAGTGCCCGGGACAGTCTGCTGCGAAGACCGTACGATGCGCTGGCGCACCGTGCCAGGTGCCGGACAGGGGGAGTGCCGCCATGGTGATGACCGAGCCGACCGTGTTCACGAAGCCGGCCGTCGAGCGGGTCGCCGACCTTGCCGATGTGATCCGGGCCGGCGGTGACGAGGCCCAGAAGCTCCGGCGTCTTCCCACCGAGACCGTCGATGCGCTCGTCGATGCCGGGATGTTCCGTTTCGCCCTGCCCCGGGCGCTCGGTGGCGAGGATGCGAGTTCGATGGAGACGATCGCCGTGCTCGAGGCGATCTCGGCGATCGATGCGTCGGTCGGCTGGAACGTGATGCTCGGTTCCGAGATCAACGCCATGGCGGCGGGCGGGATGGACCCGGTGCTCGCTCGTGCGATCTACCTCGACGACCCCCGGGTGATCATGTGCGGGGGCGGTGGGCCGGGAACCAAGCCGTCGCGGGCGATCCGCCGGCCGGACGGCTCTTATCAGGTGTGGGGCCAGGCGACGTTCATCTCTGGGTGCCACAACGCGACGTGGTGCTTCATCGCTGCGCCGGTGTTCGAAGGCGAGCAGCTCGCCAAGGACGCAGCCGGCAACCCCGTGGTGAAGATGTTCATGCTGCACCGCAGCCAGTGGACGATCCTCGACACGTGGGACGTTGCCGGTCTTCGGGGATCGGGGAGCAACGACGTGATGACCGAGGGCGGCGTCGTGCCTGCGCAGCACGCCGACGTGCAGCTCGTGTCGTTCCCCGCCCACCACGACAATCCCGTGTTCCGGATCCCGGTGCCGCTGCGCCTGGCCTACAACAAGGCGGCGGTGGCGCTCGGGATCGCGAAGGGTGCCCTCGCTGCGTTCGTCGAGCTGGCAAACGAGAAGACCCCGATGCTGTCGACGTCGCTGCTGCGTGACCGTCCGCTCGCCCAGCACCGCATGGGGGAAGCGACGGCGGTCTACCGTTCGGCCCGGGCGTACCTCATGGAGGCGATGACCGTGGTCGAGGACGAACTGCGGGCGGGTGCCCCCTGGCCGAGCGCCGGAGCCACCCAGAATGCCCGTCTCGCTTGCACCCACGCGGCGAACGCCTGCATGCAGGTGGTCGACTGGATCCACAACGCCGGTGGCACCACGGCCATGCGGATGTACAGCCCGCTCGAGCGCAAGCTGCGCGATGCCCACGGCGCCGCAACGCACCGGTGGGTCGCGGCGCCGCTCTACGGCGAGCTGGGTCGGATCTTGCTCGGCGGCGAGCCCGGTCCGGAGTTCGACGGCTCCTCGTCGCAGTCGCCCCGGTCGAAATAACCGCTGCGCCGGTCGGGGTCGTTCAGCCCCGGCCGGCGAGTTCGGCCACCTGACGGGCCGACGGGTTCACGAGGTGCACGTCTCCGATCGAAACGGTCGGCACGGTCTCGTTGCCGTTCGCAACGGATCGCACGAACGCAGCGGCGTCGGGATCCTGCCAGATGTCGACTTCGTTGAACTCGAGCCCCTCTTGCCGGAGCCCTCGCCGCAGCGAGGAGCAGAACGGGCAGCCGGGCCGCCAGTACACGGTGATCGCCTGACTCACGGCGCCGAAGCCTACGTACGTACCCCGGCGACTCCACCGGTCGAACCCCTACGATGCGGCTCGACGTCCGGGGCGTCGGAGGGGGTACAGCCATGGAGGATCACGCCACACCGGTGGCCGACCCGACCGGGATCGACGTCCCGGCGGTGACGGCCTGGCTCGTTGAGCGGGTGCCTCGGCTCGTCGCCCCGTTCGCCTGGGCCAAGCTGCCGGGGGGGCATTCGAACTTCACCTACCGGGTGGCCGACTCCGCCGGTACGCGCTTCGTCGTGCGCCGCCCGCCCTTGGGCGAGTTGCTACCGAGCGCCCACGACATGGGTCGGGAGTTTCGGGTGATCTCGGCGTTGTGGCCCACCGCCGTGCCGGTGCCCGAGCCCTTGGCGCACTGCACCGACGAGTCCGTCACCGGAGCGCCGTTCTACGTGATGGGCGAGGTGGTCGGGCGCTCGCTCTACGTCCGGGCCGACGTCGAGGCGCTCGTTCCGGAGCACCTGCGCCGAGCGCTCGGGTTCTCCTTCATCGACGTCCTCGCCGATCTGCACGCGATCGACCCAGCCGAGGTGGGTCTGGAACGGCTCGGCAAGCCGGACTCCTACGTGCTGCGTCAGCTCAACCGTTGGAACGCGTCGTGGGTCGCGTCGCAGACCGAACCCCGCCCGGTGGTCGATGCGATGTTCGAGTTCCTCGTGGCCCGGGTGCCCGAGCAGGGGCCGGCCCGCATCGTGCACGGCGACTACGGCCTGCACAACTGCATCTCCGCAGCGCAAGGCCACATCGCCGCCGTCGTCGACTGGGAGATCTCGACGCTCGGCGACCCGCTGGCCGACGTGGCCTATGCGCTGAACTCGTGGGCCGACCCGGGGGACCCCGTGGCGCCGGGCACCGATCCGGTGACGCTCGCCGCAGGCTTCCCGAAACGGGCGGAGCTCGCGGCCCGGTACGGCGAGCGGACCGGCATCGACACGACCCAGCTCGACTACTACACGGCGTTCAACTCGTGGAAGTCGATCGCCATCGTCGACGGCGTGCTCGCCCGCTATCTCAAGGGTCAGAAGGCGCCCGACGGGGTCGATCTGGGCGCCATGAAGCAGCGGATCGATGCGATGGTCGCCAACACCGTCGAGCGGGCGGCCCGTATCGGATTCGTGGCATGACCGCTGCGGGCCTCGATGGCCTGCGGCTCCACGCCGACGTCCACCCCGGCGACGGCCCGCCTTGCCTACTCGTGCACGGATTCCTGGCCGGCCGCGCGCTGTGGTCGGCGAACCTCGACGCACTGGCGACGGTGTGCCGGCCCGTCACCGTCGAACTCTGGGGTCACGGCCGGTCCCCGGCGCCGCCGGACCCGGGCGCCTATCACCCGGATGCCTACGTCGCAGCGTTCGACGAGCTGCGTAGCGAGCTGGGGGCCGAGCGGTGGTTCGTTGCCGGTCATTCGCTCGGTGCGGCGCTCACCTGGCGCTACGCCCTCGAGTACCCCGACCGGGTCCTGGCGCACGCATTCACGAACACTGCGTCGGCGCTGGCCGGGCTCCGCTGGCGCGAAAAGGTCGCCGCGTCGCTCGACGCCGATGCCGTTGCGCTGGCCGCCGCCGGAGCGCTGGGCCTTGCCGAGCATCGGCTGAACCCGGCCCGGGCTCGGCGGATCGTGGAACCGGTGCGCGAAGCGCTCGCCGCCGACGTCGGCCGGCTCCAGATGACGGGCGTGACGAACACGTTGCGCCACACGGTTCCCGCCGCTTCCGTTCGCGAACGGGCCGGGACGAACCGGGTACCCACCTTGCTGGTGCACGGCCGGCGAGAAGAGGGATTCGCCGAAGCGGCTGCGTTCGCAGCGACGCTTCCCTTCGTCGAGGTGGTCGGCACTGACGTCGGCCACTCGCCGATGGCGGAGGCCCCGTCGGTCTTCGACGAGGCCGTGGTTGCGTTCTTCGCACGCCACCGTTGACCGCCTCGGACCCCGCGCACGCCATTCGGCCCCGCCGCGCCGTTCCCGGTGTTCTGTGCGTCGCACGGCTGCCATCGCGGCCGTGCGGCGCACAGAACGGGAGCGGGGTGGGGGATTTGGACGGGCGGGGACTGGCGGTCAGCCGCGGGTGACCGCGATCTTGCGGGCCTCGGGTTCGGTCGACGGGTACGGCATGCGAACCTCAAGGATCCCGTCGACGTAGGTCGCCTTCACGTCGTCTGCGGTCACCCCCCGGGGGAGGGGGATGGTGCGGCTGAAGCTCCCGTACCGGAACTCGCTGCGATGCCAGCCCTTGTCCCCGTCGGTCTTCGTCTCCTGGTGCCGCTCTGCTTTGACGACGAGCGTGCCCTCTCGGACCGAGAGCTCCACGTCGGCGTCCGGGTCGATGCCCGGCAGCTCGCAGCGCAGGACGAAGGTACCGTCCTCCACCTTTTCCTCGATACGGAACTCCTGGCTCAGCGTGATGCCGGGGAAGTTGTCGAACCAACGGTTCATCACCGGCCAGGTGAACGGATCGAACCACCGCCGGGTGTCGAGTTCGAACTCCTT
Source organism: Acidimicrobiales bacterium (assembly GCA_040382215.1). Taxonomy (GTDB): domain Bacteria; phylum Actinomycetota; class Acidimicrobiia; order Acidimicrobiales; family Ilumatobacteraceae; genus JBEIFW01. The sequence continues at coordinate 683 of JBEIFW010000169.1, read as the reverse complement.
GCTCATCACGTCGAGCGCCGTCTTTTCCTTCGTCGCCATGGGTGCCTCCTTCGGACGGTTCCGGACATCCCCATTGACGCGCCCGGCCGCCGCAGGGGCCAGGGACCACCGTCCCGGTCCGTCAGGGCACGAGGAGCACCCGCCCGAAGGCCTGACGGCCCTCGATGTAGCGGTGGGCAGCCTCGGCCTCGGCGAGCGGGAACCGCCTGTCGATCACCACGCGCAAATCGCCGGCCGCGACGCGGCCCAACAGGCGTTCGATCAGCGGCCGGGTCCGGGCCGGGTTGCGGGCCATCTCGGCGCCGAGGAACACCCCGATCAGCGACCCGTTGCGCTGCATGATCGGCCACACCTCCGGCGGCCGCTCCTCCCGACCGGCCCGACCCACCCATGCGATCCTGCCGCGGTAGGCAAGTGCGCCGATCGACGACTCGAGCGTGCGCCCGCCCACCGGGTCGACCACCAGGTCGGCGCCGCGACCGCCGGTGAGTGCCAGCACCTCGGCGACGACGTCGGCATGCGCGTAGTCGACGCCGTGGTCCATGCCGTACGGCGCGACCCGGGCCACGCGTTCGGGCGACGACGCCGTGCCGATCACCGTCGCCCCGGCCGCCTTGGCCAACTGCACAGCGGCCAGCCCCACCCCGCCGGCAGCGGCGTGCACGAGCACGGTCTCGCCCGGC
>JBEIFW010000168.1:0-7308 GCA_040382215.1 Acidimicrobiales bacterium | reverse complement strand
GTCGTCGAACCGTCCTCGCCGGCGACGGTGACCGTACGGCTCGCGCCGAGCGAACCGGTGCCGGCGTACGTGACGATCTTCCGGCTCTTCACGAGGCCCGTGAGGCCCTTCCAGAGCTGCTCGACGATGGCCTGTTTGCGGCGCTGGCTGACGGCGAAGTCGACCGTCGGCGCGCCGGCCTGGATCCCGAACTCGGCCGCGTGGGCGACGTGGCGGAACGTCGCTGCCGTTTCGAGGAACTCCTTGGCGGGGATGCATCCCCGGTGCAGGCAGGTGCCGCCGACCTTGTCCTTTTCGACGAGGGCCACCGACAGCCCGGCGCTGGCCGCGTACAGCGCGGCCCCGTAACCGCCCGGACCGCCGCCGATCACCACGAGGTCGTACTGCTCAGCCGTAGGGACCACCTCCATCGTCGACCGTCGGTGCGTACGACCGCCGGCACGTTCCACGCCGGCGAGCCGTACGGCTCGGTGCCGGGAAAGCGTCGAGAGGCTACCCGGCCAGCGACCAGAGTCGCTGTTGGCCGCCGGTGGAGTACGACACGGTCGGCCGGCCCTCGCCGCCGGTGAAGGCCAGTTCGCAGGTGAGGGACGCGCCGGCACCGACCGACGCCCCCCGGCACGGTGCGAGCGACCGGCCCGCCGGGGGCTGGGCCTGGGCGCGCAGGCCGCCCGCATTGAGCGCCCAACCGGCCGAAGCATCCGCGACCGGTGCTTCCGGCTCGAGGCGGACGGTCACGAGCACCAGGGACCCGGCGAGCTCTTGGCCGAGCACCGTGGCCCGGACCCCGGCAACGCTCGCCGATTCGCCGACACGGGCGACGGCGACGACCGTGTCGGACCCGCTCAGGCGCACCAACTGCAGGCCCCCGGCGACGAGTATCGCGAGACCGCACAACAACGCAGCGAGGATCAGACGGCGGGTGCTCATCGGGCCCCCGATGGTACGGCGAGGCCCGCCGGTTCCTATACTCCGGCCTCGATGCGGCTCCACAGGCTGGCTTCCGTCGCCCTGGCGGGCGCCGCACTGGCGCTCGCAGCGTGCGGGGAGGATTCGGCGAGCTCCACAGTCGGAGCTGCCGCCGCCCCGATCACGAATGCGGCGGCACCGGCCGCCGGCGCAGCGCCCTCGGCGAGCGCGTCGGCGCCGAGCTTCACCACGGGTGTTGCGACAACCGGCGCCGTGGTCACCACCGCGGCCGCTCCTGCCACGACCAGCGCAACCTCGCCGCCTGCGGTCGCCGTCCCCGAGGTCCTGCGGTTCCAGGCGGCCCGGATCGGAGGCGGCACCGTCGATGCGGCGTCGTACGCGGGCAAGCCCGTGGCGTTCTGGTTCTGGTCGCCCGGTTGAGGCTCCTGCAACGCGTCAGCCCCCTCGGTCGAGGCGGCCAGCAAGCAACTCGCCGGCAAGGTGCCCATCGTGGGCGTCGCCTGGAACGGCTCGGACGCGTCGATGCGCGCGTTCGTCACACGGCACGGCCTGACCTTCCCGAACGCAGCGGACGACACCGGTGAGTTGTTCCGCCGCTTCGGGGTCCTCTCCCAGCCTGCGTGGGTGTTCGTCGATGCCAAGGGCAACGCCCAGCGCACGCTCGGCGAGCTCTCGGGCAACGCGCTGATCGGCCGGCTCGATGCGCTGGCCCGCTCGGCCTGATCGCCGCAGGACCTTCCGACTGCGCGTGCCGGCCCGCCAGCCGGTACAGCTACGTACATGGACGTCGCCGTCACCGGATCCTCCGGCCTCATTGGTTCGGCCCTCGTGGGCGCTCTGCGAGCCGCCGGCCATCGCCCGGTCCGTCTCGTGCGACGAGCCGGCGCCGGCGCTGACGAGATCACCTGGGACCCGGCCGCCGGTGTCCTCGACGCCGCCTCGCTCGAAGGTATCGGGGCCGTCGTGCACCTCGCCGGCGCCGGCATCGGGGACCACCGGTGGACCGATGCCTACAAGCGGGAGATCCTCGAGAGCCGCACCCGATCCACCGTGCTGCTCGCCGGCCGCTTGGCCGGGTTGCGGCGGCCGCCCGCAGTACTGCTCTCGGGGTCGGCCGTCGGGTACTACGGCGAGTCGGAGACCGCAACGTTCACCGAGGCGAGTCCGGCGGGTGCCGGGTTCCTCGCCGAGGTCTGCGTGGCCTGGGAGGCCGCCGCGGCGCCGGCCGCCGAGGCCGGCATCCGCACGGCGTTCCTGCGCACCGGCATCGTGTTGTCCCCCGCCGGCGGAGCGCTCAAGAAGACGTTGCCACTGTTCAAGCTCGGCGCCGGCGGGAAGATGGGCTCGGGGCGGCAGTGGTGGTCGTGGATCTCGCTCGACGACGAGGTCGGCGCGATCGTCCATCTGCTCAAAGCCGAAGTGTCCGGGCCGGTCAACCTGACCGCACCGACCCCGGTCACCAATGCCGAGTTCACCAAAGTCCTCGGCTCCGTGCTCGGCCGGCCCACGTTCCTCCCGGTGCCGAAGTTCGGACCCAAGCTCCTCCTCGGCGGGGAACTCGCCGACGCCCTGCTGTTCACCGGCCAGAAGGTGCTGCCGAGCGAGCTCACCCGGTCGGGGTACGCCTTCACCCATCCAACGCTCGACGGCGCCCTGCGAGCGCTGCTCGGCAAGGCGGCCGCCTAGATGGCGTTGCCCGACCGCGCCGACGTCGTCGTCGTCGGTGCCGGCCTCGCGGGCTTGGCCTGTGCCCGTGCGCTGCACGCCGGTGGACGCGACGTCGTGGTGCTCGAAGCCTCCGACGGGGTCGGCGGCCGCGTCCGCACCGATGTCGTGGAGGGGTTCCGGCTCGACCGCGGGTTCCAGGTGCTCCTCACCGGCTATCCCGAACTCGCGCGCCAACTCGACGTCGATGCCTTACGACTGCAGCGGTTCGACGCGGGTGCGCGCATCCACCTCGGCGGCACCAAGGCCTGCACCCTCGGCGACCCACTGCGTCGCCCGGCGTCGTTGCCGGCCACGGCCTTCGCCCCGGTCGGCTCGCCGCTCGACAAGCTCCGGATCCTTCGCCTGCGCCGACGGCTCGCGTCGAGCGACCCGCGCGAGTTGCTGCGCGGCCCCGACGTGACGACGCTGAGCGCGCTGCGCTCGGCGGGCTTCTCGCACCGGATGATCGAGCGGTTCTTCCGGCCCCTGTTCGCCGGGATCCAGCTCGACCCGGCGCTCGCCACCTCCCGGCGGATGTTCGACGTGATCTTCCGCACCCTGGCCGACGGGGACTCCGCCGTCCCGGCCGACGGCATGGGTGCGATCCCCGCCCAGCTCGCGGCGGGACTACCTGCCGATCGGGTCCACCTCGGCGTACGTGTCGGCGCCGTGGAGCCCGGCTCGGTGACCACGATCGACGCATGGCGGATCCACGCCCGCGCCGTCGTGGTCGCCACCGAGGGCCCGCAAGCGGCCAAGCTGCTCGGCCTGGCGCCCGTGGCGTCCCGGGCCGTCACCGGGCTGTGGTTCGCTGCGCCCCGGACACCGGAGCGGGGTAAGGCCATCCACCTCGACGGCACCGGCGTCGGCCCGGCGCTCAACGTGGCCGTCATGTCCGAGGTCGCTGCGGGCTACGCCCCCGCCGGTCAGGCGCTCGTGGTCGCCGCCGTGCCCGGCGCCGCCGGCGACGACCTGGAACCCGCCGTGCGGGCGCAGCTGCGGGGCTGGTGGGGGGCCCAGGTCGACGCCTGGCGCCTGCTGCGCACCTACGCGATCCCGCACGCCCAGCCCGACCAGTCCCCGCCGTTCCACCCGCGCGAGCGGGTCGCGCTCGGCGAGGGGTTGTTCGTCTGCGGTGATCACCGGGACACCGCGTCGATCCAAGGGGCCCTGTTCTCCGGACGTCGCTGCGGCGACGCTGTCACGAGGTGGTTGGCATGAGCGATCAGGTCGTTTCCGAAACCCGGGTGATCCCCGCTGCGCCCGAGGTGATCTTCGAGCTGCTGGCGGACCCGTCCAAGCACTCGGTGTTCGACGGATCCGGCACCGTGCGCGCATCGCGTCCCGACGCTCCGACCCGGTTGTCGCTCGGCGCGCAGTTCGGCATGGACATGAAGATGGGCGTGCCGTACCGGATGACGAACACCGTCGTGGAGTTCGAGGAGAACCGTCGGATCGGCTGGCGCCACCTCGGCGGGCACGTCTGGCGCTACGAGCTCGAACCGGTCGAGGGTGGCACCAAGATCACCGAGAGCTTCGACATGACCACCGCGAAGTCGCCGCTCATGCTGCGCTTGTTGCGGGCCCCCCAGCGCAACCGCGAGTCGATCCGGGCGACCCTGGAGCGGCTCGCCACCGTGGTCACGGATCCGGGCCGCTCGGGGACCTGATCCGTCGGGCGGAACCCCGGCGGCCCCGAGCGCGGCGCCGTAGGCCTCGCCTTCGTCTCGCAGCGGGTCGTACTCGGCCGTGAGCACGAACGCAGCCGGGAGGCCGGCCAAGCTCACCGCCCGCAGCGGCGACAATCGGGCATCGTCGACCAGCACACCAGTGCCCGCCGTGTAGTGCCCGTAGAACCACACCATGTCATTGCGGGTGAGCAACAGTCCGGTGCCGTTCTCCTCGATCGACGCAAAGCTCATGGCAGCGTCGACCGCCGGATACACCAGAACCTGGAACCGGATGGACGGCCCGCCCGCGTCACGGGCGAGCTGTGTCAGCACCGCCGACAGGTTGCCCCCGGCCGAATCACCTGCGACCGCGAGGCGCGTCGGGTCGACACCGAGTTCGGCGCCGTGCGCAGCGACCCAACGCAACGCGATCCAGCAGTCGTCGACTGCGGCGGGGAAGGGATGTTCGGGGGCCAAGCGGTAGTCGACCGACACGATGGCCGCTCCCGAACCGTTGGCCAGCAATCGGCACCCGCGGTCGTAGGACTCGACCGAGCCGATGACCCAACCTCCGCCGTGGATCCACACCACGACCGGCAGCACGTCGCCGGGGGCCGAACCCAATGGTCGGTAGAGCCGGCACGGCACGCCGTCGGCATCGAGCTCACGAACCTCGGCGACCGGGTCGCCGACCCCGCGCTGGCGGGCCATCTCCAAGGTGATCGCCCGCACCTGCTCGTGAGGCAACGCGGACAACTCGGCGAGCCCGGCCGCCGGGAGCAGACCGAGGATCTCCTAGACGACCGGATGGACGGGCACGGTTCAACCCTCCTGGAGGAATGCGGCGATCACGGCGGCGGCTGCATCGGGGCGCTCGTAGGGGGTCATGTGCCCGGCGCCTTCGATCTCGACGAGACGGGCGCACGGCAAGCGGCGCACCCATTCGTGGCCGTAGACCACCGGGGTGAACCGGTCCGACTCCCCCCACACCACGAGCGTCGGGTTGGCGACTCGATACAGGCGGCGGCTGACGTGGCGGTCCGGGATCGGGAACAGGATCTTGCCGGCCGTGCCGAGCCGCCGGCTGTTGGCGATGAGGAACGCCTTCACCGCCTCGTTGTCCGCGAAGTCCGTCCCGCCGGTGAGCAGCGCCGCTCCGGTGGCCGAGTCCTGGAACAGCAGGCCGGGGAATTCGAAGGGCAACATCGCGAACAGATCCGGAATCGGGTGCTCGTCGAGCCAGAGCCCGAGCGCATCGACCAGCACGAGCCGCCCGTAGGACGCCGGCGACAGTGCCGCCATCTCGGCCGCGATCATCCCGCCGAAGGAATGCCCGACGAGGTGCGGCCGGCGGTCGGACCAGCCCAGGGCCCGCACCACGTCCGCACCGTGCAACGCGAAGTCGAGCATGTCGTCGAGCAGGTTCTCACCGGGTTCGGGCCCGAACCCGGGCCACACGGGGGACGCGACCCGGAACCCCGACGCAGCGAGAGCCTGCAGCATCGGCTCACCTCCCAGGTGACCGCCGGTGCCGTGCAGCGCAACGAGCAGTGGCCCGGCTTCGGGACCACCGACGAGAACCCGGCACGCAATCCCTCGGGCGGTCGTCACCGTGACGACGTCGAGGACCGTATCGACGGCGCTCACCGGCCCACCCCGTCGGGCAGCTCCGGGTGTCGGCCGACGTCGGCGAAGGTCTCCTCCGGACGCACCCGTCCGTCGTAAGGGTGGATCCACCAGCGGGTGTCGTACTCGTAGTCCTTCCAGATGCCCTTGAGGCGCGGCATCACCTTCTCCGCGAACAGCTTCGAGGAGTAGCGGGTCTTCCAGTCCGGCTGATTGCCGTTGTGCAACAGGCAGAACACATGACCGATCCGCAGCGAGCGGATCATGTGCTCCATCTGCTCGGCCACGGTGTCGGGGCTGCCGGCGATCACGTAGCCGCGTTCGACGAGGTCCTTCCAGGTGAGGCTGGCGAACACCTTCTGGTTCTCGGCCCGCAGCTGGTCGAGCACCCCCGCCTTGATCGTGTCGATCGTGCGGTACCCCGCCGGATCGGAGAACCCGGGGTACACGTGGAGGCACCGGTTGAAGAAGTAGAGCAGGTGCTCCGAGTACAACCGCTCCGCCTCGGCGTCGGTGTCGGCCACGGCGATCGTCTGCGCGAACGCGGCCCGGTACGGCGAGTCGTCCTTGCCGGCGGCCTCGGCCCGGGCCCAGAACCCGTCGAGCAACGTCTTGCCCGCCTTGTACCCACCGAAGGAGAGGTACGAGTAGTTGTAGTCGTGCTCGAGGCAGAAGTCCCAGGTCTCGATCGAGCCGCCACCAGGGATGTAGATCGGTGGGTGCGGCTGCTGGAGCGGCCGGGGCCAGATGTTCACGTAGCGCAGTTGCGTGTACTTGCCGTCGAAGGCGAACGGTTCCTCGGAGGCCCACGCCTTGCGGATCAACTCGTGCGCCTCGCCGTACTTGTCGCGGGTGAGGGCCGGGATCTGGCCGTAGCAGAAGTTCGTGTCCATCGGGGTGCCCACCGGGAACCCGGCGACGAGTCTCCCGCCCGAGATGCAGTCGAGCATCGCGAACTCCTCGGCCACGCGGATCGGGGGGTTGTACAGCGCGATCGAGTTCCCGATCACGCAGATCGCCGCCTTGGACGTCCGCCGGGCGAGGCCGGCCGCGATGATGTTCGGGCTCGGCATGATGCCGTAACCGTTCTGGTGGTGCTCGTTGCAGCCGATCCCGTCGAACCCGAGGGTTTCGGCGTACTCGAGCTGGTCCATGTAGGTGTTGTAGAGGTGGTTCGCCTCCCTCGGGTCGAACAGCGTGTTCGGCAGGTCGACCCAAACCGAGCGGTGCTTGTCGCGGAACTCGTCGGGCAGATGCGGCCACGGCATCAGGTTGAACCAGGTGAACTTCACGGTGCACCCCCTCCGGCACCGTCCCCCCGGAGGCGCCGGACGAAGTGTGTCATGCCCGGGCGCGAGGATGGCCCGGGCCGCCG
>JBEIFW010000167.1:0-7496 GCA_040382215.1 Acidimicrobiales bacterium | reverse complement strand
CGAGCGCGGCGCTCGCGAGGAAGGCGTCACCTGCGTAGACGTTCATCACGGCGTGGTTGCGGTTCCGGGCGTCGAAGGTCTCCCGGTCGAGCACCGTGCGGAAGGCGCCGACGCCACCGGCGTTGACCGAGCCGACCGTGAACGGCAGCAGGCTCGACTCGCCGTCGTTGTTGTGCAGCAGGGTCAGCCGGCCGGCCCCGTCGGGGTTCGTGGCACGACCCGCCTGCCGGTAGATGGTCACGCTCCCCGAGACCTCGTTCGAGACGAGCAGCATGTTCGGCCGTGTGCCCGTGCCCCGGACGAGGGTCACGATCTCCGGACCGAGGTCCGGGCCGTTCGCCGTGGTCGCGAAGTTCCGGTTGTTGAGGTACTGGACGAGCTGCGGGGCGCTCGGCGTCGTGACGTCGAGCACCACCACGCCGCCGACCCGCTCGAGCCCGACGAAGACGTAGTCACGGCCGCCGATCTTGGCGGCGGTGACGGACTCGGGCTCCGGGCCCTTGTTGTCGCTCCGGTCGTCGAATGCGGTGGCCTCGTGGTTGGAGTTGAACCCGGCTCCCTCGATCGCGGTGAGCTGCTCGAACAGGTCGCCCGACTCCCAGACCACGGTGCCGTCGGTGTTCCAGATCGTCACGGAGCGGCTGCCGAAGGCGTGGATCCGGTCGATGTCGCCGTCGCCATCGGTGTCTCCGTCGGTGGTGGAGGCGGTCAGGCGGCCGAGGGCGCCGTTCTGCTTCAGCGCGGCGGCGTTCGGGTACGCGGTCGGGTCGAGCACGAAGGAGCCGGAGCCGACTCGACGCTCGTCGTTGAAGCCCGGCCAGTCGCGGGCGTCGCCCTCGTTGGCGGTCACCAGGTACTGGGTGCCGCCCGTGGAGAAGGCGGCGATGGCGTCGGGCATGCGCAGCCCGGACACCGGCCAGTTGGCGATGGCGATGGCGTTGTCGCGGTCGCTCGGGTCGAGGCCGCGGCCGGCCTGCGAGTGGTCCACGGTGCCGAGCGGCAGGAGCGACACGACCTGTGCGGTGGCCAGGTTGATCCGGGCGACGGCGTTGTTCTCCTGGAGGGTGACCCAGGCGGTGTCGCCGACGACGGCGATGTACTCGGGCTCGATGTCCTGCGCGCGGGTGGCGCCCGGGCCGTTGATCCGGAGCCCGTTCGCCTCGGCCGCACGTGGCCCACCGACGTTGAAGGCCGTGAAGGTGGCGGTGCGCACGGCGCTCGGGTTGCCGGCCAGCAGGAGTGGGATGTTGATGATCGAGACCGAGCCCTCGGGGTTCACGGAGTCGGGCTGGCCGTAGCTGTTGGCCTCGCCCTCGTTGGCCACGACGATCCGGCTCGAACCGGCGAACGTCACCATGTCGGGCAGGGCGCCGACCGAGGCCACGCCGAGGAGTGCGCCGGTCGAGGCGGAGAACACCGCCACCGAGCCGGGATCGGTCTTCTTGGTGGCGGGCACGGCGACGGCGACGTACTGCCCTGCGACGGCGACGCTGGTCGGCTCTGCGCCGAGACCGGTGACGTCGAGCTGGGAGGTGCGCACCGGCGCTGCGGGGTTCGAGACGTCGACGACGTCGATCCGCATCCCGTTCGTGACGTACATCGTGGTGCCGAGAGCGGCGACGACCTCGCCGGTGGCGGCGCCGCCGCCGGTGAGGTAGCGGCCTGCGAGCTCATAGGTCCGGGGCGGCGGGACGTACTGGGCGTCGGCCGGTTCGGACGCCTGCAACGTCAGGACACCGGCGGCGAGGAGCGCGCACAGCAGCAGGGCCACGCACGATCGGACACGGGACATCGATCATCCTCCTGGTCGGTCGCCGGCGAACCTAGGCGGCGCCGGGAAAACGCCGGACGAGGCCCAGGTGAACGATGGGTCAACCGATCGGCAACAGTCCGTCGTGGATCCGGGCACTGTCGGTGGTGGAGCGCGCCGCGGTACCGTCGCGACCGTGGCCGGTGGAGCTGATCGGATGCGGCGGGCGGTTCGGGGTGCGCGTGGCGCGCTGATCGAGGCCCGGATCGATCGGGCCCATCGGCACCGCCCGGCGCCGCCGGTGTTCTGCAACTCGGTCCACAAGGCGGGGACCCACCTGCTCGTCGGGGTCGTGACCGCCCTGCCGGGGTACGACGCCCACGGGGGGAAGGCCTACTGGCACGACCTGAGCAGGGCGCTCGTCGACGCCCGGTCCGACGCGCTCGACGTCGCCGCCGGCACCATCGCCGGTTGCCGCCGGGGGGAGGTGATCCGGGGCCACGTCGGGTACACCCCGGAGATCGCGGCACTGATCCGGGACCACGGCGTCCGTCACACCCTCATCGTCCGCGATCCCCGGGACGTGGTCGTCTCCAACCTGCACTGGTGGCAGCGCAACCCGGGTGTCGACACGTGGCCGTTGCGCCACTTCACCACCCTGGGCGACGATCGGCGTCGCCTCGAGCTGTTGGTCCGTGGGTGGGACCCCGTCGCACCGCCTCCCGGTGTCCCCGCAGGGGTCCGCTACCCGGACATCGGGACGCGGCTCGGGGAGTACCTCGGCTGGTTCGAGGATCCTGGGTGCCTCGTCGTGCGCTTCGAGGATCTCACGGGGGAGGCTCGCCTCGGCGAGTACCGGCGGATCGCCGCCCACGTCGCCCCCCACCTCGTCGTGGAGCAGGTGCTCGACGTGATGGCCGCGGGGGCCGATCCGGCCCGATCGAAGACCTTCCGGTCGGGGGGGAGCGGTGGTTGGCGCAGCACGCTGCCGGATGACCTGGCCGCCGAGATCGTGGAACGTGCCGCCCCCTTCCTGACCGCGGCCGGCTACGAGCCGTAGCCGGCCGCCGGCGGGAGATCCATCCGCCCCATGCGCGGGCCTATCGTCCTCCTGCATCCTTTGGAAAGGACGCGGGTCGTCGGGTGGTCGGAAGGTGGGAGTGGACGCGAACGGTCGACGTGGCGCAGCGGGCGAGGGGATGGCTGTCGTCTCGACCCGTGGCTCGTTCCGGGCGCCGGTGCTCTTCGTCGTCGATCTCGACGACTGCCGCGTGGTGGACCGCTGGACCTACCCCGAGCTCTCCCGCAGCACGGTGCCGCCGTCGAAGCAGGGCTTCAACGGGGTGACCGTGCAGGGCGGGTTCGTGGTGGCCGCGAGTTGGGACGCCGTGGCGTACATCGATCCGGCGTCGGGCCGGCTCGCCGACGTGGTCTCGCACCCCTTGTTCTCCGATGTCCACGGGGTGCACGAGGTCGACGGTCGACTCTGGGTCGCCTCCACCAACCTCGACGGCGTCCTCGCGGTGGACCACCACTCGGTCGAACCGGTCTGGTGGGCGTGGCGGGAACCGGCGCTCGGTCCGGTGCTCGAGCTCGTGGATCGTGATTTCCGGTCGCTCCAGAAGCACTCGGTCCCGAATCACCGCCTCCATGTCAACGACGTGTGCCCGGTTCCCGGCGGGTTCGTCGTCACGGCGCTCGGACCGGTCCGCAGACGTGGTCGCCTCGAGCGCGCGGTCAGGGACCGAGGTCTCGCCCGGACCCGTCAGAGCGACGGTTGCGCGGTGCACATCGACGAGTCGGGCAGGCTCCTGCACCGCTGGCGCACCGACGGGCTCCACGACGCGGTGCCGATCGACGGCACGGTGTGGTCCACCGAGTACTACCGCGGTCGGCTCCTCGGGTTCCGCCCCGGCCGGCGGCGCCCCGTCGTGATCGACGTGGAGCTCCCCGAGCGCGGCGGCAGCACCTTGCTGCGGGGCATCCTGCCCGCCCGCGACGGAACCTGGTGGCTGGGCACCACCGTCCTCCGCGGACACGAGGACGGTGGAGCATGCGGCACCCTTCGGCACCACACGGCTGACGGTCGCTTCACGGGAAGGGAGGTCCGCCTTCCCGGCACGAAGGGCGTGTACGGGATCGCTCGCCTGCCCGGATCCGCTTCCACCCTGGGCTCATGGCCATGAGTCCGACCGCACGGCCGAAGGTGCCGATCGACGGGCGCCTCGTCTGGTTCGACTCCAGCCCCGACGACCACTACTGGGAGCGGTACTGGGGCGAGCTGCGGGCCGAGGCGTTGGAGCAGGCTGCCGCAGTGCCGCTGGCCGACACCGAGCTCGGTCGGCTGCTGCAGCGGCATCTCCCACCGGGGTGCGAGGTCCTCGAGGCCGGTTGCGGCGTGGGGACGTGGATGGCGCCGCTGGTGGCCAACGGCTACCGCGTGCAGGGGGTGGAACGGAGCCCGGACGTGGTCGCGGCGGTGGCGCGGGTGGCCCCGTACCTCGCAGTGCGCACGGGCGACGTGCTCGATCTCGACCTGCCCGACGGGTCGGTGGACGCCTACCTGTCGCTCGGTGTCGCCGAGCACTTCCAGGAGGGACCGGCGCGGGTGCTCGCCGAGGGGTTCCGGGTGCTGCGGCCCGGCGGGGTCGCCGTCGTCGAGGTGCCGGCGTTCGGTCCGGTCCGCAGGGCGAAGGCGAAGCTGGGCCTGTACCGCCGGTACCGGCACACGCAGCAGACGGACGACTTCTACCAGTACGGGTTCTCCGTGGCCGATCTCCGTCGGGAGCTCGAAGCGGCCGGCTTCGTCTTCGTCGAGGCCGAGCTCCACGGGGCCCACCGCATGCTGCTCGAGGAGGTCGGGCCCTACCGCTGGCTGAACCGTCAGCGTGGACAGCGCCACGTGAAGCGCCTGGCCGTCGCCCTCTTCGGTGGACGGGACGGACACACGCTGGTCACGGTGTCCCGCAAGCCCGGCTGAGGTACCCGTCGCCGTCGTCGAGCCGGATGGCTTGCCCCGACCCGGGTCGAGGCAACGCTGCATCCGTGCATCAGCCGATCGTTCGGCCCGGGGCTGTTCGGTTTTCAAGGTTCGCGTGAGCGCCGGGCGATGTGGTCGTCCCGGTGTCGGGGCACGCGCCGGTGACCGGCCGTTGCGGGCCGGGCGGGCTGCGGGGGGAAGCGGGGGAGTGCAGGCTGTGCCGCCGGCCGGGGCAGCACTGACGCGGGCTCATGTCCGTGTGGGCCAGGTGGTGTCGCGGCCGGGTGGGCGGCGGCGTGGGGTGGGAGATCCAGGCCGGCGACGGGACACGGCAGGCGTGGTGGGTGGTCGGGGTGTTGCGGGTGGCCGCAGGGTCCAGACCCCGCCGGTGTGGTGGAGGGTCCAGTGGTCGTCGTGGACGAGGTGGTGGTGTCCAGCGCACAGGTGAACCAGGTTGTCGAGGTCGGTGGTGCCGCCGGTTTCCCAGGGGGTGATGTGGTGGGCTTGGCATTGGTCCCAGGGCACGTCGCACCCCCGCACGGCGCAGGTGGTGCCGTCGCGGGCGAGGAGTGCGTGGCGTTGTGCGTGGGTGGCGGTGCGGACCTTGCGGCCGAGGTGCAGCACCTCCCCGTTGGCACCGATGACGGCCATGCGGATGTCTGCACCGCAGCAGATCCGCCGGGCGGTGGGGACCGGGATGCGTCCGTAGCCGTGGAGGTGGCAGCGGCCGTCGGGGTCGAGGCCTTGGAGGGTGGCGAGGTCGGTGATGACGAGGACTTCGGGGACGGGGTCGTGCCGGCTGGGGTGGAGTTCGGAGGTGCGGTGCAGGGCGCGGCGGGCGAGCTCGACGTAGGCGTCGGCGAGCAGCGCCGTGTAAGGCTCCGCCGGCAACTCGGACGACGTATGCCCGGACGGGTTCGCGCGTCGCCAGGCCTCGTCGGCCAGCGCGTGCGCTGCGTTGCGGACCAACGCGAACGCGTCGGGTGGCAGTTCGAGGCGGATGACGCCCATGCCGTCGTGGCCGACCCGTTCGGTGGCGGAACGTCGCGAGCGGTGCCGTCGCCGCTCGCCCTCGGGGTCGCCGTCGTCGAGCTTGGTCTCGAGGTCACGGACGTGGGCGGCGAACGCGGTCGGGTCCATGGTGGACGCGGACTCGAGCAGCGCATCCACCGACGCGTGCAGCCGCGAATCGCAGCGCAGGATCGTCTCCGCAGCCGCCAGCCCGACCCGGCCGGAATCCAACGCGTCCCCCACCACCGCCCCGACGGGCAGCTCCCGCAGCCCGCGGGCGACCTGGGCGATGCGCACGGCGTCGGCACGGGTCACCCCGCCTTCGGAGGTGAGGGTCTGCACGAGGTTCCGGTCCCCCTGCGCCGCGGGCACCCGCCGGGCCTCCAACGCCGACGCGGTGCGCACCAGCCCGGCGTGCACCCGACGCTCCAGCGCACCCAACGCTCCGAGGTGGGCGAGCAGCTCCTGCTCGTCGAGCGAGCCGAGCCCGTCGATCCCCACGGCCAGCGGCGCCGCAGCACACGCACCCGCGAGGCAACTGTCGTCGCCGAGGGTGGGGTGAGCGAGGGAGCGGGCGGCGTTCGCCATGCAGCAACGCTACCCGCCTCCCACCACAAAAGCGAACGTATGTACGATTCTTGAGGAGGAACAGATGTTCGGGCGCGGCAGGACAGCGCCAACCGGAGTGACGGCATGCGACAGCGGAGGATGCGCCGCGACTCCCGTGCCCCGACGACTGGACGCCCATCTGTCTCGGTGCCCGTGGGAGTGGTGCGGATCGCCGGGGTCTGTGGCGGCACCCCTTCGCCGAGGTGCGGCCGACGGGCCGGACACGGAGGCGGGCGGGCTCCTCCGGCTCGCCCCCGGCAGGGATCGGTTGCGTGTCGGGTTGGTGGTGCCGGGCCGGTGCTGTCGGTCGACGGCGGCGCCCGACGACCGCTCCGCCACCAGGCGGTCGTGGCCGGTCCCGGGCGGCGGACAGGTTCCGCCTCGGTGCGACACACACGATGGGCGGGTCCAGTCGGGGAACGCCGGCCGCATGCGGGGCCGGCCCGCCAGGGCTTCCCGGACCGGGCCGGGTGCGGCGAGGCGTCGAGCGGATCAGTCCGACGCAGCCCCGGGCGACATCAGGATCAGAGGTCCGTCGGTCGACGGCGCACTGCGGCGGTGCCGCCGGTGACGAGCACTTCGGCGATGCCTTCGGACGCACGGCCGTCCCACAGCTCCGGACGTCGGGCGGGAACGCCATCGGCCAGCACCTGTTGGGCCGCGGCGATGATCCGTGACGGATCTCGCCCCACGAGCTGGTTGGTGCCCTGGTCGATGGTGACGGGTCGCTCGGTGTTCTCGCGCAGCGTCAGGCAGGGCACACCGAGCACGGTGGTCTCCTCTTGGACACCGCCCGAGTCGGTGAGGACCAGGGCGGCGCTCGCCTGCAGGGCCAGGAACGGCAGGTAGCCCTGCGGTTCCATGAGGCGGACCTTGCCGTCGTAGCCGGCGTCGAAGAGCCGACGCCGAAATGGTCAGAAAGAACCGTTGTAGTTCTATATGGGAAAGATGCGCTGAATGTATGTACAGGAAAGCTAAGGCACATGCGCCTGGAGTCGTCATTCGGGGTCTTCGTAGTTCACGCGGCTGAGCATCCCTGGGAACGGGGTGGGGGTCCGCTCAAGCTGGTTGTTGCGACACAGCCAGAAGAACGGACCCCCGCAGATGGAATCTACGGTGTCGCCGCGCGTGGACGCGGCGGAGGTG
>JBEIFW010000166.1:0-7533 GCA_040382215.1 Acidimicrobiales bacterium | reverse complement strand
GCCGAGATCGCCCGCGTGGCCGAAGCCTGCCGGATCGCCGGCGCAGCGCTCGAAGCGGTGGTGCCCCTGCTCGGTGAGCAGCTCACCGAGGCCGAGTTCGCCGCCGAGCTCGAGTACGCCATGCGCCGACGCGGCTCGCAGGGTCCGAGCTTCGACACCATCGTCGCCGCCGGCCCGAACGCTGCGCTCCCGCACCATCGTCCCGGCGACCGGCGCGTGGTCGAGGGCGATCTCGTGATCGTCGACTTCGGCGCCACGGTCGACGGGTACCGGTCCGACATGACCCGCACGGTCGTGGTGGGGGAGCCGACCGCCGAACAGCGGGTCTGGTTGGAGCTCGTCGAGGCGGCCAACGCCGCCGGGGTCGCGGCGGTGCGGCCCGGGGTTCGGGGAGCGGACGTCGATGCTGCCGCCCGGGCCGTCATCGACGGCGCCGGCCTCGGGGAGCTGTTCGTCCACGGCACCGGACACGGCGTCGGCCTGCGCATCCACGAAGCGCCCTGGGCGCTGTCCACCTCGAGCGACGTCCTCGTCACCGGCAACCTCATCACCGTCGAACCCGGCGTGTACCTTTTCCCTCTCGGCGGCGTCCGGGTCGAAGACCTCCTCCTGGTCTGCGACGACGGAAGCCGGCCGCTGACGACGACGCCCAAGGATCTCCCATGCCCGCCATCACCACGAACGACCTGAAGAACGGCATCACCCTCGAACTCGACAACGGGTTGTTCACCGTCGTCGAGTTCCAGCACGTCAAGCCGGGCAAGGGCGGTGCGTTCGTGCGCACCAAGATCAAGAACGTCCGCACCGGCCAGGTGCTCGACCGCACGTTCAACGCCGGGATCAAGGTTGAGCAGGCGATCCTCGACAAGGCTGACATGCAGTTCCTCTACATGGACGCCGACGACTATGTGTTCATGGATACCGACACCTACGAGCAGCAGAACGTGCCTGCCCGGGCGCTCGGCGACGCCGCCGACTACCTGATCGAAGGCATGGTCGCCGCCATCGCCCAGTACAAGGGCGAGATCGTGTCGGTGGAGCTCGCGTCGGCGGTCGAGCTCACGATCGCCCAGACCGAGCCGGGTGTCCAGGGCGACCGGGTGTCGGGGGCGAAGAAGCCGGCCACGCTCGAGACGGGCAAGGTGGTCCAGGTGCCGTTGTTCTTGAACCCGGGCGAGAAGGTGCGGGTCGACACCCGGACGGGCGAGTACATCTCGAAGGTCTGAGCGGGTGGCGGCCAACCGGCGGACACGCAACCGCTACGACGACGACCCGAGATCCGAGGCCCGGGAACGGGCCATGGCGTTGCGCTACGAGGCCGAGACCAAGGGCGTCAGCGGCCGAGCTCTGCTCACCACGTTGCCCGTCGAACCCGACGAATTCGCCGTGGACCTCGTCGAGGCCGTCGACGACCACGCCGAGCGCATCGACGAGCTGATCACCCGGTTCGCCCACGGCTGGACGCTCGTGCGGATGCCCGCCGTCGATCGGGCCGTGCTGCGCATCGCGATCGCCGAACTGCTCGTGCGGTCCGACACCCCCGTTGCGGTGGTGCTCGACGAAGCCGTCGAGTTGGCCAAGCGCTTCGGGGGCACGGACGAGTCGGGCCGGTTCGTCAACGGGGTCCTCGCCTCGGTGGCCCACGAGCTCCGGGGCTGAGAGGCCATCGTGGCGGGCGTCGCGGCCAGCGTGGTCGTCTCGGAACTGGCCTACGCTCCACCCGGGGCCGACCAGCTGTTCTTCGACGTGTCGTTCACCGTGGCCCCTGGCGAGCACGCCGCCATCGTCGGGCCGAACGGGGTCGGTAAGTCGACGATCCTGCGGATCCTGGCCGGCGACCTCGAACCCGACGACGGTGCGGTCGCGCTCGGTGGCACGGTGCTGCGCATGACCCAGGACGCCGGCATGGCCCGGCCCGACGACACGGTGCGCGACCTGCTGCTCGGCGTCGCCCCGCCGGTGCTGCGGGTCGCCGGGCGGGCACTGGTGGCGGCCGAGCGGGCGTTGGCCGACGGCAGCGACGACGGCATGCGCTTCGCCGACGCACTCGCCGACTGGGGCGATCTCGGCGGCTACGAGCTCGAGGCGTCCTGGCAGGCCGCAGCGCAGCGCAGCGTGCGGGGCGGGATCGACGATCCGGCGTCGCGGGCGGTGGCGGAGCTGTCCGGCGGGGAGCGCAAACGGTTGCTGCTCGATCTGCTCCTGCACGCCGGCGCCGACGTGTTGCTGCTCGACGAGCCCGACAACGAGCTGGACATCCCGACGCGGCAATGGCTCGAGGACGAGCTGCGGGCGTGCCGGTCGACGGTCGTGCTCGTCAGCCACGACCGCACGCTGCTCGAGCGCGTCGCCACCAAGGTGATCGCAGTCGAAGGCGCCGGCTGCTGGGTGCACGGAGGGTCCTACGCCACGTTCCCCGAGGCCCGCGTGCGACGCCAGGAGCAACTCGGCGACGAGCTGAAGCGGTGGCACGACGAGGAGCGCCGGTTGTTCCACCACATGAAGATCATGAAGCAGCGCGCCGCACAGAACTTCAAGAACGCGACCAAGGCCAACGGGGCCGAGACCCGCTGGGAGCGGTTCGTCGCGGCCGGCCCGCCCCCGCCGCCGGTTCCCGAACAGACGATCCACGTCCATCTGCGCGGCGGTGACGCTGCGCGACGGGCGGTCCGCCTGGCCGAGGTCTCGGTGGGTGCTTTGTTCGAGCCGTTCTCCGACGAGGTGCACCACGGCGAGCGCGTCGGGCTGGTCGGGCCCAACGGCACCGGAAAGAGCCACCTGCTCGCCGTGCTGGCAGGCGAACGGAAGGCCGACACCGGGACCGTCGCGTTCGGGCCTCGCACCTCGGTAGGCCGGTTCACCCAGGTGAACGACCGGGCCGATTTCCGGGGCCGGACGTGCCTGGCGATCGTGATCGAGCGGGTCCACGACGAGTTCAAGGCCATGCAGGCCCTGGCCCGTTATGGCCTGCGCCTCAACGCCCGCCAGGAGTTCCAGACCCTGTCGGGCGGACAGAAGGCGCGCCTGGAGATCCTCTGCCTCGAACTCGAGGGGCACAACGTGCTGCTGCTCGACGAGCCGACCGACAACCTCGACATCGAGTCGTGCGAGGCCCTCGAACGGGCCCTCGACGGCTTCGACGGGACGGTGGTCGCCGTCAGCCACGACCGGGCGTTCCTCGCGCAGCTCGACCGGTTCGTGATGATCACCGACGACGGCGAGGTGTACGGGCTGCCCGACATCGAGGTGGCAACGGCGGCCCTGGTGTCCCCCGAGGCGGTCGGGCGGCTGCGTCTCGCCAAGCGCCTCAGCTGACCGCAACACCGGGCGCGGCCTACGCTGCACCCATGGGGACTGCGCGTATCGCCGCCACAGAGGGTCGTCCGGGTGTGGACGTGTTCATCGGAGAGGGGGACGCCCCGGTCGTGTCCGACACGTGGACCGTCGGCGGGTGGGCGTTGAGATTCGCCCGCCTCGATGCCGGGCAGTCGCTGCCGATCGAGCAGGGGGGCGGTGAGGTGTGGGCCAAGGTCGTGACCGGCCGGCTCTGCGAACCCGACCGAGGCGCCTATCCGGCGGTCGGCACCGTCGCCACCACCCGAGTCGCCGGCGACCGGATCGTCGCCGGTCCCGACGGGGCGGTCGTCACGGTGATCACCAAGACGGCGGCGGTCGGCGAGGCGGTCGCCGGAACGGCCGATCTTCCCTTCGGAGGGCCGCTCACCAGCGAGTTCTCCTGGTGGAACTTCGGCGACCGGTTCGGGGCGTACTTCCCGGCCTACGTCGGCGCCGACGCGTTCGGTTCGCCGGGTTGGCACCTGCTCGACGCCCACGGCGAGGAGATTGCGTACGTCTGGACGTGGATCTGCGGGAAGGGCACCGACATGGTCACCCACAACCACGGCAACCCGCCCGGGCCGGGCCGGCCGGCGTTCGCCGAGGTGCACTTGGTGCTCCACAACGGCACCGGTCAGGGCGGCATGTACGAGACACCCGAACCTGGCTCACCCGAGCGGGTGCGCACTCCTGCCCAGCAGAGCGAGGAACACGGACCGTTCTTCGCGTTCGACGCCGCCGGCGCCCCGGTGCTGCGCGAGAACGGTGCGGTCACCTACCCGTGGCACAGCTGGGAGGCCGGCCCCGACGACGGTCAAGGCCCGGCCTACGACGTGATCCTCCCGTTCGAGATCACTGCGCCGTACGCCCGGGTCACTGCCTGATCAGGGGCCGGCCGGCCCGGCGAACTCGGTGGTGGGGTCGCCGGCGATCCGGGCGTGGTACATGACCCGGGGCTCGCGCATGTCCCACGGACAGGCCTGGTGCAGCAGGCATCGGTTGTCCCACACGACGGCGTCGCCGGGCGTCCAGGTGTGGTGGTAGGTGCGCGGCGGCTGGCACGCCCAGTCCAGCAGTTCGTCGAGAAACCGTTCGGACGCTTCGGCGTCCATGCCGGGGATGCCGTACGCGTGGCGGCCGAACAGCAGCGAACGCCGGCCCGTGTCGGGGTGCACCTTCACGAGCGGCCGCAGCGGTGGCTCCTGTCCGAAGAAGCCGTAGCCCTTGTGGTCCCCGTCCGACGACGGGCCGAAACCGGCCTTGGCCTGGCTGTGGTAGAGCGAGTGGAACGCTGCGTGCCGATCGACGACGGCCCGACGTTCGCCGTCGAGTGCGTCGTACGCAGCGCGCATGTCGGCCCATCCGGTCTCGCCGCCGTGAGTCGGCACGACGTGGGCGGTGAACACGGCGCCCTTGGCCTGCACGGGCATGTACGTCGAGTCGTGGTGCCAGCCCATGTTCCCTTTGAGGATCTTCACCACGTCGTCGTGGTCGTCCTCGACGCGGACCGACCCGTCGGCACGCACGTTGCTGATCGGGGCGAGCGCGAACTCGAGCGATCCGAACCGCTGGGCGAACGCCGTCTGCTCGTGGTTGGTCAGGTGCTGCCCGGGGAACACCAGCAGTGCGTACTCGAGCCAGAGCCGCTGGATCTCGGCGAATCCGGGGTCGTCGAGCTCGGCGAGCCGCAGACCGGTGATCACGGCGCCGAAGGTGGCGTCGAGCGGTTCGACGGTGAGGGTCCTGGTGGTCACGGCGTACCTCCATGGGTGCTCGGCCGCTCCCCCCGAGCGGTCGCTCGTGACCCTAGTTGGGCTTCAGTGACGTACCCACACGGCGTCGGACACCAGACAGATCCCGCCACGCTTGGACAGCAGAGGACGCACGAGCATGACCACCCGCTCGGCCTCCTCGGGTTCACAGGCGATCAGCACGTAGGTGTTGTCGAACGTGCCGAACGGGTCGTCGCCGCGCTGGCCACGGCTACCGCGCCCCGAGACACCCTTCACCGCCGTGTAGTCGTGGATGCCGAGGGCTTCGAGGTCGGCCAGCAGCGCCGTGACCTCGGGGGCGGGCACGACCAGTTCGACCCGCTTCACCGGACGCATCTGCTCCCCCTCACCCGACGAGCCGCTCGGCAGCGGCGTGGTAGAGCGGGATGCCTACCACGATGTTGAACGGGAACGTGACGGCCAGCGCCATCGTCAGGTAGCGGCTCGGCCGGGCCTCGGGGATGGCGAAGCGCACGACGGCCGGCACGACGATGTAGCTGCCGCTCGCTCCCAGCACGGCGAGCAGGGTGAGGTCGCCGACCGACAGCCCGAGCGCAGTGCCGATCCCGAGCGCCAGGGCCGCGTCCACCAGTGGGGTCACGAGCGCGAACACGATCAGGAATGGCCCGATGTCGCGAACCTCACGCAGTTGGCGGGCGACGAGGAGGCCCATCTCGAGGAGGAAGAAGGCGAGCAGCCCTTTGAAAATCCCGTCGACGAAGGGATTCATCGCCGTGCCGCCGTCAGCACCCGAGATGTAGCCGACGACCAAGCTGCCGATCAGCAGCAGGTTGGCGCCGTCGGTGAGCGCATGGCCGATCACCGATCTCGGGCTGGGCGGTACCCCACCGCTCGCAGCGGTGGCCGGGTCGCTGGTGCGGACCCAGGTGGCAAGCACCACGGCCATCACGATCGCAGGCGACTCCATGAGGACCAGAGCGACGGTGAGGTACCCCCCGGCCGGGGTTCCCTGGTCGGTGACGAACTGCGAGGCGGCCAGGAACGTGACCGCGCTGACCGAGCCGTAGGTCGCTGCGATCGCTGCGGCGTCGTACGGGCTGACCCGCCGGCGCAGCACCACGAAGGCGAGCACCGGGATCGTCAGTGCGAGCACGATCGCAGCGGACAGGACCTTGACCCCGTCGGCGGTGAAGCCGGCCTCCCGCATCGCCTGGCCGCCCTTGAACCCGAGGGACAGCAGCAGATAGAGCGAGAGGAACTTCGCGACCGGGGCGGGGATCTCGAGGTTCGAGCGGACGAAGCCGACGAACAGGCCGAGGAAGAAGAACAACACCGCCGGGTCGGCGAGGTTCTGGAGCGCGTCGGTGTTCATCGGATCGACGGTTCTACACGATCGACTCCCGAGTCCAGGAATCCGAGAAGTAGCTCATGGAACGCGGGCCAGGCGGTACGGGCCCACTCGCCGAACTCGCGGTCGGTCACGCACACCGCAGCGGTGTCGTCGTCGGGATCGACCCAGAGGAAGGTGCCGGACCCGCCGAAGTGGCCGAACGTGGCACGGCTGCGGGTCGTCCCGGTCCAGTGGCCGGCCCGGCCGAAGTTCCGTTCGACCCCGAGCCCCCAGTCCAGCGGGTCGAACCGGCCCACCCCAGGCAGGACGCCGGCCAGGCCGGGGAACTGCACCGCCACGGCGTCGGCCAGGGTGGTGGCGGTCACCAGGCGGGGGTGTCGCAGCTCGTCGACGAAGCGGATCAGGTCGTCGACGCAGCTCCACACCCCGTGCGCCGGCGAGCCGCGCAGCTCGGTGTGCACCATCCCGAGCGGCTCCAGCACCGCCTCGGCCAGGTAGGTCGCGAACGCGATCCCGGTGGACTGCTCGAGGTGCTCGGCGGCGCGCTCGATCCCGGTGTTCGAGTAGATCCGCCGCGCCCCGACCGGTGCGACCGGCTCGTGGCCGTCGAAGCCGTAGCCGGCCGCATGGCTCAACAGGTGCCGCAACGTGGCGCCGGGCGGGCCGACCGGGTCGTCGAAGCCGACCGAACCCTCCTCGACGGCGACGAGCAGCGCGTGGGCCGTCAGCACCTTGGCGACGGAGGCGATCCGGGTCACCCACCTGGTCGGCCCGTGACGGTGCAGCGTCCCGGCGCGGTCGTACACGGCGACGGCCGCATGGCGGGCGCCCCAGGCGTCGACGGCGGCGAGGACCGACACGGGCCGCAGACTAGGTTCGGGCGATGCCCGAGGACCGGATGACCGGCGACGGCGCGCCGGGAGGTGGGCCGACGAGCGCCCGCTTCACCCACGTGGCGTTGCCGTGTGGCGACCTCGAGCGCTCGATCGCCTGGTACGAGGCCTACACCCCGCTGCGAGCGCTCGCCCGGTTCGCCGACACCACCGGCACGCGCGCATGGCTCGGCGAGGCCGACGCCGCGGCGGCGGCGCCTCCGTTCGTGGTGGTGCTCGT
>JBEIFW010000165.1:0-7541 GCA_040382215.1 Acidimicrobiales bacterium | reverse complement strand
CGGGGTGCAGGTGGTGGCCCTGGTCGAGTTGAAAGCGCGCTTCGACGAGCAGGCGAACATCGCCTGGGCCCGCGCGCTCGAACGGGCCGGGGTGCACGTGATGTTCGGTCAGGTCGGTCTGAAGACCCACGCCAAGTGCATCCTGATCGTGCGCGACGACGCCGATGGCATCCGGCGCTACTGCCACATCGGCACCGGGAACTACAACTCGTCGACGGCGCGGATCTACGAAGACGTGGGGTTGTTGACCAGCGACCCCGAGATCGGCGCAGACCTGGGCCAGCTGTTCAACCACCTCACCGGGTTCTCGCGCGAGATGCCGTACGACCGGCTGGTCGTCGCCCCGGGCCAGCTGCGGCCCCGGCTCGAGGACCTCATCGCTCGAGAGGCCGGCTTCGGGGCGAGCGGTTCCATCCGGGCGAAGATGAACTCCCTCGTCGACCCCGGCATGATCGACGCGCTCTACGCCGCCAGCCGGGCCGGGGTGCGCATCGAGTTGACCGTGCGCGGGATCTGCTGCCTGCGCGCCGGTGTGCCGGGACTCAGCGAGAACATCACCGTGCGATCCCTTGTGGGGCGCTACCTCGAGCATTCGCGCATCTACCGGTTCGGGAACGGCTCGGGTGCGGCGGAGCCGAAGTACCTCATCGGGTCCGCCGATCTGATGCCGCGCAATCTCGATCGCCGGGTTGAGGTCCTCGTCGAGGTCCGGGGCGCATCGGCCCACCGCCGGCTTGACGAGATCCTCGACCTGGTCCGTGCCGACCGGTCTCTCGCCTGGGAGTTGCGGGCCGACGACCGGTGGTACCGGCTGGCCGAACCCGGTGGGCTCGACTCCCAACAGGTCCTCTACGAACGCGCCTGGGCGCGGGCGCGGCGCACCGAATGACCGAGCGGGTACGCCCGTCGGCGGGTGCCTCCGCAAGCGAAGCGGTGGGCGACCCACCTTCGGCGTTGGACGTGTGGGCCGGGTTCGTCCTGCCTGATCTCGCCGGTTGCATCGACGGTCTCGAATCCGGCGAGCCGGCGACCGTCGAGTTCGACACGACGTACCACGACGCTCCCGATCTACGACTTGCCCGATCGGGCATCGAGCTACGCCATCGGCGGTCGCTCGACGGCGAGTCCGAGGGCGCAACGAGCGACTGGGAGGTCTCGCTGCCCCCGGCTCCGGGCGTCGCGACGGGTGCCGCCCGCCTCGGTGCCGCCGGCCCGCCCGACGCCGTCCCGGACGCCCTCGCCGCCGTGCTCGCCGCGGTCCTGCGCGGCGCGGCGACCGGACCCGTCGCCACGGTGCGAACCCGCCGGTCCGTGGTCGCGCTGCGGTTGGACGGGGCCGAGGTGGCGCGGGTCTGCGACGACGAGCTCTCCGTGCTCGACGGCGACCGGGTGGCCGCGCGGTTCCGTCAGGTCGGCATCGACACCGAAGACGGTGCGCCACCTGGAATGCTGCCGGGGATCGCCGCCCGTCTGCGCACCGCCGGCGGTGGAGCCCCGGTAGCGGCGCCGACGTCGGCCCGGGCGCTCGGGCCGCGAGCGTCCGTACCGGCCGATCCGATCGTGCCGCTCGCCGAACCCGACGGTCCGGCGGAGGTGGCGGTGCGGGCCGCGCTGGCCGCCACCGTCCGGCAGCTGCTTGCGCTGCTGCCCCATCTGGCCCTACTGCCCCACCTGGCGCTCGACCCGTCGGTCGAGGTGGTGCACCGCGCCCGGGTGGCGGTGCGTCGCCTGCGCAGCGATCTGCGGACCTTCGGACCCGTGCTCGATGCCGCCGCCCTCGGCGACCTCCGGGCGGAACTCGCCTGGTTCGCCGGGGTTCTGGGCGGCGCCCGCGACCTCGACGTGCTCGCCCTGCGGCTGCAGGCCGGCGTCGATCGCCTCGAACCGGCGGACGTGGCCGGCGGCGAGGTGCTGCTCGCCGTATTCGAACCGTTGCGGGCCACCGCTCGCCTCGCCGTCGTCGATGCGGTCGCCACGGATCGGGCCGTTGCGCTGGCCCGCCGCCTGGTGACCGTCGCAACCGTCCCCCCGGTCTTGGTCGGACCCGAGGACCGTGCCGTCGACGTGCTGCGCAGCTTGGCGAGCGAACCGTGGCGCCGGCTGGCCCGCGAAGCCCGGCGCGTCGATCGCCACAGTCCGATCGACGAACTGCATTCGCTGCGTATCCGGGTCAAGCGTGCCCGGTACGCCGCAGAGGCCGCCTCCAGGGTGGTGGCGGGGGCCGCCCGCCACGCCGAGGCGCTGGTCGAGGTCCAGGATCTCCTCGGCGAGCTCCACGACGCTGCGCTCGCCGAGGTCTGGTTGCGGGAGCAGGTGCGCAGCGGGATCGACCCGGCTGCGGCGTTCAGCGCCGGGCTGCTCGTCGCGGCACAGAGGCGCCGGGCCGACCGCCGCCGACTGCGCTCGTGGGTGGACGCCGACTAGCGGCGGGCCCCGCACACCGCGTTCAGATCGCCGCTGAAGGCGAGCGGCACGAGCCGGGGGCCACACAACGAGGAAAGGTCCGGAGGTGCCGTCGCGCGCTCGGTCCAGGGGAGGCGTACGCCGAACAGGCTGTCGAAGAACCCTCCGCTGTCGGGTCGGCGCACATCCCACCGGGTGAGCCCGGCGGCGGCGGCGGCGGCGGCGTAGGCGTCGTCGGCAGAGCCGGTCTTGTCGACCAGTCCGATGCGCACGGCGTCGGCGGCGGCGTAGATCAGGGCGCCGACTTCACTGCGGATGCGCTCGGCGCTCAACTGCGGACGGTTCTTCGCCACGTGGTCGACGAAGAGCCCGTAGGAAGAGTCGACCGCCGTCTGCAGCGAGGCGCGCTCCGCAGCGGTCAGGGGCCGGTATGGGTTGCCGAGATCCTTGCTCGTGCCGGCCGTGATCACCACCTCGTCGATCGACCCTTTGGTGGGATCGACCTCGACCCCACCGCTGAGGAAGCCGTCGTCGATGGCGGTGACGCCTTTGTACTGGCGCAGCGGGCCGAGGATGACTCCGATCGAACCGACGAGCGCACCGGGGTCGACGATGATCGTGTCGGCCGGGGCCATGGCCCACACGCCGCCGGAGGCCGACAGGTCGCTCACGTGGGCGATGACGGGCTTGCCGGCCGCTTTGAGCGCAGCGACGCCGTCGGCGATGGCCGCAGAACCGGCGATCGTACCGCCCGGGGTGTTCATCTCGAGCACGACGGCCCGCACGTCAGGATCCCGGGCGGCCCGGAGCAGGAGGCGTTTGGTCTCGTACCCGCTGGTCGAGCCGCCACCGAACAGACCCCCGCCGGCCTCACCCGTGAGGATGGGTCCTTCGACCGGGACGGCGAGCACCATCGCCGACGCCCCGTCGGTCCCGGCGACGTGGCTGGTGGCGCCCACCCGCTCGTCGGAGGAGGTGGCCGGTCCGCCGCTGCCGACGGCCACGGCGAGCAGGATGAGCGGGAGCAGCGACACGACGGCGAGGGCGCCGAGGACGAACGGGGCCAGGGCTGCGATCGTGACCGCCCGGGCGAGGAACTGTGGGTAGCTCAGGTGGCGCCGTTCCGGACGGGGCGTGTCGTAGCCCGGCGGCGGGTAGGGCGAGGGAGTTGCCATGGCCTCATGTTCGGCACCCGGATCGTCCTGCGACGAACCGGAACTCGAGGCTGTTCACCTGCTGTTCAGGTGCGGCAGCCTCCGGCGCTCCCGACGGCGCCCCAAATTGGGGGGTAGTTCACCTCTCGTTCATCCCCGATCGGCCGGCCGGCCACCTGCGCTCCGTACCGTGTCGAAGACCCTTAGTCCCCTCGAAGGAGATGCCATCGTGCGTTCCCGGAAGCCCCGTTCTATCCTCGCCCTGGCCGGCATCACGGCGCTCGGCCTCGTCGCAGCCGCATGCGGCGACGACGACAGCGGCGCGGGTGCGACGACGACCGCGGCCCCGACGACGACCAATGCCGCCGCCACGACGGCCGCAGCGACCACCGCAGCCCCGACCACGACTGCGGCGGCGACCACCACGACGACCAAGGCGGCCGCCCCGGCGATCGACTACAAGAGCCTCAAGGGCACCCTCAACGGGTCCGGGGCCACGTTCCCGAAGGCCTTCTACGACGAGGCCATCGCCGAGTTCAAGAAGGTGGCACCCGGCGTCACCATCAATTACGGCGCCGGCGGCTCGGGCAAGGGCCGGCAGGACTTCGCCGACCAGGTGACCGACTGGGGCGCGTCGGACGGCGTGGTGAAGGCCGAGGACAAGCCGAAGTACAAAGGCGGCGACTTCGTTTACATCCCGACGGTGATCGCACCGATCACGATCTCCTACAACCTCGCCGGCGTGGACAAACTGCAGTTGTCCCCCGACACGATTGCCAAGATCTTCCAGCTCCAGATCAAGACCTGGAACGACCCGGCGATCGCGGCCGACAACCCGGGCGTCAAGCTCCCCGACACCTCCATCACCGTGGCCGTGCGGGCCGACTCTTCGGGCACCACCGAGAACTTCTCGATCTTCCTCGACCTCGCCGCAGGGGACAACGCAACCAAGGCATGGGCGCTCAAGCGGGGCTCCACGATCCAGTGGCCCGCCGGGGTGCAGGCCGGGCAGGGCAACAGCGGTGTCGCCAAGGTCGTGAAGGACACCGCTGGGGGCATCGGCTACGTCGACTACTCCGACGCCAAGGCCACCGGGCTCAAGACGGCGGCGGTGAAGAACAAGGCCGGCAAGTTCGTGGCACCGACGCTCGAGGCCACGACCGCCGCCGCCGAAGGCGCCAAGATCAACGACGACCTCACCTTCAGCCTCGCCTGGGCCGACGGTGACAAGGCGTACCCGATCGCTGCCCCGACCTGGATCCTGGCGTACAAGAAGATCGCCGACCCCGACAAGGCGGCGGCCCTGCGCGGCTTTCTCACCTGGATCCTGACCGACGGCCAGAAGCTGGCGCCGAAGATCGACTTTGCGCCGCTGCCGGGCGCGGTCGACGACAAGGCCCTCGCCGCCGTCAAGACCATCGGCGCCTGACCGACGTCTGCAACACCCCCGCTCCGGCCCCCCGCCGGAGCGGGGTGTTAGAACGACGGCACTGACCGGAAGGGACGCCCTGTGGCAACCGCACCGCTCGATCTGACGGGCCGCTCTCAGACGGCCGACCGCACGTTCCGCTGGGTCGCCATCATGGCCGGCCTCGTCGTGCTGGTCGTCCTCGGGCTCATCGCCATCACGATGTCCACCCGCGCCTGGCCGGCCTTCCGGGACGAGGGGTGGTCCTTCTTCACGTCGAACGAGTGGGCGCCCGCCGAAGGCCGTTTCGGCGGGCTCGCCTTCATCTACGGCACGGTGGTGTCCTCGGCCATCGCCCTCGTGCTCGCGGTGCCCGTGAGCATCGGGATCGCCCTGTTCATCACCCAGGTGGTGCCGGCCCGGGTCCGCAAGCCGTTCGTCTACGTCGTGGATCTGCTCGCCGTCATCCCGTCCGTCGTGTTCGGCCTGTGGGGCATCTCGATCTTCGCCCCCTGGATCAAGGACCGCTACGACACGGTCGCCGACGCGGTCGACGGCGTGCCGGTCCTCGAGAGTCTGTTCGGGCAGGGATCGGGGCGGTCGTTCTTCACCGCCGGGGTCATCCTGGCCATCATGATCACGCCCATCATCTCCTCGCTCGCTCGGGAGGTGATCGACACGACGCCTCCGGGCGAGATGGAGGCGGCCTACGGGCTCGGCGCCACCCGCTGGGAGATGATCCGGGGTGCAGTGTTCCCGCACGCCAAAGGCGGCCTCGTCGGTGCCGTGATGCTCGGCCTGGGCCGAGCGATGGGCGAGACCATCGCCGTCGCCCTCGTGATCGGTTCTTCGGCGCAGGTGACGGCGAACCTGTTCGCCTCGGGTGACTCGATGCCGTCGGTGATCGCCAATCAGTGGGGCGAGGCAGACGGCACCTTCAAGGCCGCCCTGATCGGCCTCGCCGTCACGCTGTTCGTGATGACGATCGTCGTCAACATGGCAGCGAGCGCGATCGTCGAGCGCTCGATGCGCAAGTCCCGGGGAGCTTGAGATGGCAACGGTCCCGCATCCTGTGCCCGCCGTCCGGGAGCGGCCGATCGACCGTTCGGCCGCCCGGTCCTGGCGCCACGTGAAGTCGCAGTTGATGGCGGTGGTGCTCGGGCTGTGCTTCGCCGCAGTATGCATCCCGCTGGTGCTCGTCCTGTGGTCCGTGGTCGTCCGGGGGCTCGAGGTCATGTCGTGGGAGTTCCTCACGACGGACATCGCCGCCTCCGACCGCAGGGCCGAAGGTGGTGTGGGCCCGGCCATCATCGGCACGGTGCAGGCGACCGGGCTCGCAACCCTGCTCGCCGTGCCGCTTGGGGTTCTCGGTGCGATCTACCTCCACGAGTACGGGCGGAGCGGGGCGCTGGCCCGCGTGGTGCGCTTCATGGCCACCGTCATGTCGGGTGTGCCGTCGATCGTGATGGGCCTGTTCGTGTACGTGATGTGGACGCTGACGTTCGGGCTGTCGGCGTTCGGGGCCGGGATCGCGCTCGGCTGCCTGATGCTGCCGGTGGTGATCCGATCCACCGAGGAGATGCTCCGCCTGGTCCCGGACCAACTGCGGGAGGGGGCCCTGGCTCTCGGCACCACGAAGAGCCGCACGATCGTCACGGTGGTGCTGCCGGCTGCGTTGCCGGGAATCGTGTCGGGGTGCCTGCTGGCCGTCGCCCGTGCCGCCGGTGAGACCGCCCCGCTCATCTTCACCATCGGAGCGGCGAAGGCGCTCAACGTCTGGCCTTTCAGCGGGGCCAACACGGCGTTGCCGCGAGAGATCTACTCGAACGCTTCGTCGACGTTCGACACGGCACAGGGCCGCGGGTGGGGTGCGGCGCTCACGCTGATCGTGATCGCGTTCGTGTTCACCCTGTTCGCCCGGCTCGTATCCGCCCGATTCGCCCTCAAGCGGTGAGGTGACCGCCATGCCCGACCTTCGATCGCAGGAGCCCACGATGAGCCCCGACGACTCCCGCTCTGCGCAGCCTGCTGCACCGGTCACCATCCCCCGGGTCCAGGCCCGGGTGTCGAACCCCTCGGAGGCGGCGCCTTCCGCAGGGGAAGTCGTGTTCGACCTGTCGGCGCTGTCGGTGTTCTACGGCACCTTCAAGGCGGTCCGTGACGTCACGCTGTCGGTGTACCGCAACGAGATCACGGCGTTCATCGGACCGTCGGGTTGCGGCAAGACGACGGTGCTGCGGTGTTTCAACCGGATGAACGACCTGATCCCCGGCGCACGGGTCGAAGGTGGGCTCGCCTACCACGGCCAGGACCTGTACGCCGCGACGGTGTCGCCCACCGAGGTGCGGCGCCACGTTGGGATGGTGTTCCAGAAGCCGAACCCGTTCCCCAAGAGCATCTACGACAACATCGCATTCGGACCGAGGATCAACGGTGTGCGCAAGAAGGCCACGCTCGACGACGTCGTCGAGCAGTCGCTGAAGGGCGCGGCGCTGTGGGACTAGGTCAAGGACCGCCTGAAGGGGTCGGCGCTCGGCCTGTCGGGTGGCCAGCAGCAACGGCTGTGCATCGCCCGG
>JBEIFW010000164.1:0-7569 GCA_040382215.1 Acidimicrobiales bacterium | reverse complement strand
GCTCGGCTTCGGCTGGCCCCTGGTGCTGCTGCCGTTGCTCGCCGAGCCGATCCAGCGACGCTTCACCCGCACGCTCACCCGTCACCACCGGGCGATCGGCCTGGCGTCCGGCGCCTTGCTGGTCGTGGTGGCAGCGATCGGTCTCTGGGTCGACGTCCGGCCGTCGCTCGCCTGACAGGCGCCCCCTGATCGTCGTGGGAGGCTGGGTCCGAGCATCCGCCACCCCGAGAGGAGCCCACGCCGTGCCGACGGCCGAGCCCAAACCGCAGATCACCTTCGGGAAGTTCCAGAACGTGGACCTGCGCGTCGCCCGCGTGCTCGAGGCGCCTCTCGCCGACGGCACCCGTCACCCCACCCGGGTGTTCCGCCTCGACGTCGGCCCGCTCGGCGAACGCCGCTCGATCGGCCAGTTCGCCTTGGTGGACGAGGCGGAGCTCGTCGGCCGTCTCGTCGTCGTGTGCGTGAACCTCGGGACCCGGGAGATGGGGCCCTACGTCTCCGAGGCCCTGGTCCTCGGCGCCCCGCACCCGCAGAGCCCCGAGGACCAGGCCCAGGCCACCCCGCTCTACGTCAGCGCAGACGTGGCCCCCGGCGAGCAGGTCTTCTGAGAGGTCGAACCACCGGCGCGAAGGACCACGCAGTCGTCCCGGACGTCAGCTCGTGCAGGGACCACCACCTGTGCTCCTGGTGGAAGACGACGACGTCGAGCAGGTTCACCTGGCTTCGGGCGAGCTGCCGGCGAAGAAGCACGAACGCCTGAGCATCCCCCTCGGTGACCTCGTAGACGTCCGCGTGGTGCCGGTGCCGTGGTTCGATGATCACCCAGTGGTCGGGGCACCGGCTTCCGGTCCAGGTGAGGCGGCACTCGAGCAGTCGTCCCGGCTCCTCGGCATAGGTCCTGACGGTCTCGCCGGTGGACCCCTTGGAACCGCAGCGGAATCGACCCTCCTCATCCAGGTGCCACACCTCGGGCCAGGTACGCCAGGTCGTGGTGGCATCCCGCTCGGCGAGCTGCTCGACATCGAGCGCGTCCCGGAACGGGTTGTCGAAGCAACTGACCGGGACCCGCTCGTCAGGGTTCTCCGACCAGAGTGGTCGATAACGGTGCATGGGGACCTCGTGATCCATCCGAAGGAGCGGAAGGGGACCGTTGTCCCGAGGCGCGATGCAACGCTGACGTCACGTTACCGGGTCGGGGCCGGACGATCGACCGCTCGAGCCGTGGGATGATCGAGGGGTGCCGGGACACCGCCTCACCGATGCCGTCGTCGAGTCGCAGGACGCGCTGCGCGAGCTGATCGGCGAGCCGACCGAGCTCGTCTGCGCCAAGATCACCGACCGCCTGAACCCCTTGACCCGTCAGTACGTGGAGCGTTCGCCCTTCGTGCTCGTGGCCACGAGCGATCCGGTCGGCAGCTGCGACCTCTCCCCGCGCGGCGATCCTGCGGGGTTCGTCCGCATCCTCGACGACCGGACGCTCCTGCTGCCCGAGCGTCCCGGCAACCGCATCGCCGACACGCTCACGAACATCGTCGCCAACCCGCACGTCGGGCTGCTGTTCCTGGTGCCCGGCGCCACCGAGACCTTCCGGGTCAACGGGCGCGCCACGCTCACCACCGACGCGGTCCTCCTCGCCCCCAGCGCTGTGGAGGGCCGCGTCCCGCGCCTCGGGATCATCGTCGACATCGACGAGGCGTACACCCAGTGCTCCAAGGCCGTGCTGCGCTCCGGCCTCTGGGACCCCGACCGGTTCACCTCCCAGGCCGAGCTCCCCACCAACGGCGAGATCCACCGTGCGATCCAGGCCGAGCGCGGCGTGAGCGACTTCGACGCTGCGGCCTACGACGCCGAGCGGACCCGGCGCTACGCCCGCCGCGAGGGCTTCTACTGAGTCCGACGCCTGAGCGCTCAGCGGTTGAGGATGTAGTTGCGAACAGCCGCCCCCGGGCTCGAACCGCCGGCGATCACCTGCACCTCCTCGATGACCGCCGTCCCCGATGCGGTCGTCCGCGCGGTCCGACGACGGACCACCTGCGGCAAGGCGACGACGGCGAGGACCGGCACCAGCGCTCCGACGACGACCAGCGCCGCCTCGAGCCCTGCCGACGCGATCACCGGCCCGACCGCGACGCTGCCGACCAGCATCGCCGTCACGGTCAACGAGTCGAGCAGACCGAACACGCCGGCGATTCGATCCACCGGCAGGTTCCGCTGCAGGGCCGTCAACGCCAGGACCTCGGTCACCACCAACCCGAGCCCGCTCACCGCGAGCAGCACGATCCCCGTCGCCGGCACCTGTGCGATCGCCAGCAGCGCGACCGGCAGGCCACCGAGCAGCACCGAGCCCGCCAGCACCCACTCGGGCCGACCGAGCGAGGACGCCGGACCCACGACCACGAGAGCCGCGAACGCGCCCGCCCCGAGCCCGGCGCACAACGCCCCGTACCCGCCCTCGCTCATCCCGAGCCGCTGCCACGCGACCACCAGCATCAACACCTGCAAGGCGCCGTAGACGACGTTGGACACCAACAGCAGCGCCAACGGATGGTGCACCGCCGGTGTCGAGCGCACCGTGCGGATCCCGTCGCGCACCGCATGGCGCAGTCGCTCCCGCTCCGAGCGCGCCACCGGCGCGAAGGCCTCCGCGGCGGCGCTGCGAGCACCACCGCGCAACGCGACCGATGCGACCACCAACCCGAGCGCCGCCAGCCCCGCCTGCACCCCGATCGCGGCACGCAACCCCGCTGCGGTCACCACCAACCCACCGAGGCCCGGGCCGGCGATCCACGCCAAGGACTCCACCGTCGAGAGCAGCCCGTTCGCCGCCGCCAGATCGTCACGAGCGATCGTGCGAGGCAACAACGCCGCCATCGCCGGATAGGCGATCGTCCACGCCGCCTGGCCGGCGAACCCGATGGCGGCGACGACCGCCAAGGGTGCCGAGGTCACCGTCGCCGCCAGGACCCCGGCGATCACCACCTGGACGGCGAACGCCGCCTGCAACACCCGACGCTGGTCGAGGCGATCGGCGATCGCACCGCTGAAGGCCGAGAACAGCACGAACGGCGCCACCCGCGACACGACCCCGACCGTCGCCCACAGCGTGGTGCCGCCCCGGCGGAACATCGCTACCGAGACGACGACCGTGGCAACGCCCATCGACGCCGACACCAGCGTGTAGGCGAGCAGCTCGAGGCGGAACGTCGGCGCACGCAGCGCCCGCCGGACCCCCGTTTCCATCACGGCTGCCCGTCCTCCACGGGCGGGGACCCTACCTCATGCCGGAAGTCGGCTGCGGAGCGCCCGGCCGAAGACGTGGCCCGCCGGGGACCCGGTCGTCAGCGTTCGAGCAGCTCCCGCAGCGAGGGGGCGAGCTCCTCCCAGAGCGCCGCCGGTGCGTCGAAGACGGGCGCCGACCGGTGGACCTCTGCGGCGGCGACCGCCAGGTCGAGTTCGGCCGCTGCCCGCTCGAGCGTCGTCGTCGGTATCGGCAGCGTCACGCCGGCATGCCGGGCGAACGTGGGTGCCTGCGGGTCGAGCAACCCGTGCTCGATCGACCCGACCACCAGCCGATCGCACCGACACGGGTTGTCGGCGCGCACCAGGCCGCACCTTCGGCCCATGAGATCGCGCATCGTCGCCCGCGCTCGGGCGAGCCGTTGGCGGAACGCCGCAGGCGACACCTCACAGATCGCAGCGGCCTCGACGTCGGTGAACCGGAGGAGGTCACCCATCAGGTAGGCGATCCGCTGCTCACGCGAGAGGCACAGCAGCATCCCGTAGGTGCACGACAGCCGGACATCCGCGCACAGCTCCAGGTAGGCGATCTCGTCCTCGGTCGACCACGGCTCGCCGATGTTGTGATCCACGAAGTCACCGAACGCCTCGGGACCGGCGACCGACGCCTCGACGGGACGCCGCACCGAACGGAGGAGCTGCCGGGTGGCGACCGTGTACATCCACGTGGTGAACCGGGACCGCGCCTCGAACGAGCCGAGCTGCGTGACGATCCGGACGAGCACCTCCTGCGCGGCGTCCTGGGCATCGACGGGGTGCCCGGTGAACCGCAGCGCAAGCCGGTACACCGGCTGCTGGATCCGCCGGCACAGTCCGTCGAGTGCGGTCCGGTCGCCGTCGCGGGCGCGCAGCGCGATCGCAGTGAGCTCGTCGAGGTCGCGGTCCGGGTCCATCGCTCAGCGCACCTCGTGGCGGATGGTGCCGTGAACCATCGAGGCCACCTCGGAGATGTTGGCCGCCCAGGCCCCCGCTGCCTCGATGGCGGGGAAGTCGGCGGCGGCGGCGTGTGCCTCTTCGGCGGACCGCCACCGGACCAGATCCATCCACCGACCCTCGCCCAGGTCGACGAGCCGAGCGTCGAGGAGCCCGGGGTGGGCGGCGCGGATCGCCGCGATCATCTCGTCGCGACCGGCCAACAGTGCCGGCTCCGCGTCGGGGGTCGCGGTGAACTGGACGATCTCCAGCGTGACCCCAGCGCCGGGCCCGTCGGTGGTCTCGTAGGTTTCGTGCATCTCGATGCTCCTGTTCCGGCGGCGTCCACCGCCACCGTCACGAGATGAGAGACGGCGAGTCGCCCGAGTGTGACAGGACGATCCGACGAGGACCTCGGACCAGCGCGTCGGCGTCAGGCCGCGGCGCTCGCGATCGGCACGAGCCGTCGGTAGGAGCGCGACCGCCAGACGACCAGCGTCACCACGATCCCGACCAGCCCTGCCAGCGTGAACATGACGGCAAGCCCCCGTGCGGGGCCCGTGCCGTACCAGTCGCCGATGAGGTCCACGCCGCCACCGTCGGTCATCCACGGGATGAACACCGCCTCGGCGAGCGGGGCCATCAGGAAGGTCGTGAGCGGTGCGGCGGCGTTCTCGACCAGCTGCGCGAACCCGAACACCCTGCCCTGGCGTTCCAGCGGGATCGCCCGCTGCAGCACCGTCTGCTCCGCCGCCTCGATCACCGGGATGGAGAGCATCCAGAGGAAGCACCCGACGGCGAGCAGCACGATCGAGGGCTGGATCGTGAAGACCGAGCACACGACCCAGTTGGCGAGGTTGAGCAGGACGATGAGGCGGACGGGGTTCGAGCCGAGCCCGAAGCGCGCCACGCCGACCCCGCCGATGATGAAGGCGAGGCTGAGCACGCCCCAGAGCAGACCCCAGACCTCCACCGAGACCAACTCCAGGCCGTACGCGTCCATCAACGCCATGAACACCCCGCCGAGCAGGTTGTTGAACGCGGCCAGGAAGACCAGCAACCCCAGCCCCGGGACAGCGCGGATCGCCTCGACCGCGCCGCGCACGTCGAAGACCGACACCGGGCCATCCGCCTCTCTCGGCGTGGGTTCCGGCTCGTCGAAGCGGATCGTGGCGACGTCCACGAGCACCGCGACCGTCAGCACGAGCGCGCCGATGTAGGCCCAGCCCATCCCCACCGTGCCGATGACGAGGCCGCTGAACACCGAGGTGATCGCGAACGACAGGCCCGTCACGGTGCCGACCAGCCCGTTCGCCCGGTCGCGGTGCTGCGGCGGCACGAGGATCGTGACGCACGTCGACAGCACCACGGCGCGGGCGTTGCCCGCCACCGAGCCGGTCAGGGTGGAGGCGACCAGCAGCCAGAACCACGGGTTGTCGAGCTGCAGCAGGTCGTCCGCCCGGTGCGCGTAGAACACCGCCGTCGCGAGCCCGAAGCTCGCCACCGAGACGGCGGAGGTGAGCAGGAGCGAGGCGTGCTTGCGGTGGTGGTCGACGAAGGTGCCGATCAGCGGACCGACCAGCGCGGCCACCAGCGAGAACATGCCGGCGATGACCCCGGTCGTGACCACCGACCGGGTCTCCAGGTACACCCAGAACGTGAGCGCGAACCAGAGGAAGGTGCTGGTCACACCGGCGACGAGCGAGTTCGCCATCAGCCGCCGGAACGCAGGCGGGAAGGCCGAGTCGGGCGGTGTGGTCGCCGCCGTCTCCGCGGCGACCTCGTCGGTCGGCAACGTCATCTCCAGATCCTTCCCGCCCGTGCGACGGTAGCAGCGGCCCCGGCGGGGGTTCCCGCCATTTCCGGACGTGCCGACGTCAGGGCGCAGGGAGCAGGGAAGCCTCGTCGGCCGTTCGGGTGACGGCGGGACGCCACGCGCCACAGCGCAGCGCGATCCATGCGGCCCACAGGGTGAGCACGAGCATGGCGCCTGCGGAGGCGAACCACAGCGCACGCGCCCCCCACACGTCGTAGATCGGGGCGCCCGCGAGCGCGGCCACGCCCGTCATCACCTGCGCCGTGGCGCCGTAGAGGCCTTGTCCGGTGCCCAGGAGCGCAGACGGGGCGGCATGGGCCATCGCCGAGGATCCCGACGGCGCGGTGATCGTGTCGAACATCGACCGGACGATGCCGAACACGCCGATCACGAGCGCGCTCGTGGCGATGCCGAACGTCGCGATGACCGGCACGGTGACCAGCATCGACCAAACCGCCGTGCGGTAGGCCCCGTGACGGTCGGCGAGCCGGCCGCCGAAGCGACTGAAGAACACGTAGGGCACGGCGAAGCCGGCGAGGGTGAGCGCGATCGCCGTGTCACCCGCCCCGATGTCCTCGAGTTGCCGGGCGATGATCGGTTCGAACGCGCCGATCGAGAGGTTGGCCGCGGATGCGATGAGCAGGGCGGCCCGCACCTGGGGTCGGGCGAGCAGCGCCCGCACCGCCCCCTTCGGGGTGACCGTGGGGACCGCGGCCGCCGCCGCGACCCGCACGGTGCAACCGGCGAGCCCGACGAGGACCGCCGGGACCAGGAACGGGAGTTGCAGCCCGCCCACGCTGTACAGCACGAGCGCGAGCGGCGGGCCGAGCATGAAGCCACCGACCTCGACGGAGACCATGGTGCCGAGCAGGGCGCCGGCGCGGGCGGGATCCCGAGCGACGACCGTGCGGCGTGCCGCAGGAGAGAACATGCCGCCGCCGAAGCCGACGACCGCCCGGGCGGCCGCGAACTGCCACAGCTCGGTGGCGAAGGCGAACCACGTGAAGCCGACGACCATGCAGACGATGCCCGCCCGCATCATCCGCAGCGCGTGCCCGCGGTCGGCGAAGCGGGCCAGGCCCAGCTGGGCCGCCACGGAGCACAGGACGCTCGTCGCCGTGATGAGGCCCAGCCACTTCGTCTCCAGCCCGTGCTCGTCCTGCAGCTTCGGCAACAGGGCGAACACCGCGGCGAAGCCGAACATGTAGAAGGCCGAGACGGCGACGACGCTCAGGAAGGCGAGGTCGATGCGCGGTCGTCGAACGGTGGCGGGCACCACGCTCGTCTAGCAGCGATCGGCGCCCACCGCTCGTGCGACGCGGTGGCAGACCATCGCCCGGGAGCCGGAGACCTCACGGGGTCCAGGCCGGATCACGTCCGAGGAAGGCGACCAGCGCGTCGAGCGGTGCCGCGTCGTGCACCGACACCTCGGGGCCGAACATGCCCGGCACCCGCACCGAGTCGTCGACCCACTGGCGCGCTCCGGCGAGCGTCGCCGCCACGACGTCGGCGTCGACCTGCAGGTCGACGCCGAGCCCGCGGGC
>JBEIFW010000163.1:0-7597 GCA_040382215.1 Acidimicrobiales bacterium | reverse complement strand
CGAACTGTCGGACCGCATCGTGGTGCTCCACGCCGGATCGGTCGCCGG
The DNA here is from genome assembly GCA_040382215.1 of Acidimicrobiales bacterium. Classification (GTDB taxonomy): domain Bacteria; phylum Actinomycetota; class Acidimicrobiia; order Acidimicrobiales; family Ilumatobacteraceae; genus JBEIFW01. Next base: position 7,549 of record JBEIFW010000163.1, on the reverse strand, counting down.
CATCGTGGAGCCGGCCTCGTCGGACCGCTACGAGGTCGGTCGACTCATGCTCGGCGCCGAGGACGGTGCCGCATGACCGCCGCGCGTCCGGCCCCATCGGACTCGATCAGTGGGATCGCCCGAATCGTCGTCGCCCTCGCCGGAGCGCTCGCGCTGTTCGGCGTGCTCATGATCCTCAAGGGCACGAACCCGTTGGTGGCTTACGCCGACATGATCACCTCGACCCTCACCGACGAGGCCTCGGTCGAGGGCATCCTCGTGCGGGCCACCCCCATCGCCCTCGCCGCGCTCGCGGTCTCGATACCCGCTCGGGCCGGTCTGATCAACGTCGGCGGCGAGGGGCAACTGATCGTGGGCGGCGTCGCCGCCATGGGGGTCGCACTCGCACTCGACGGGTCGGGCCCGGGCTGGCTCCGGCTCGTGCTGATGGGTGTTGCCGCTGCGGCGGCCGGGGCGGCGTGGTCGGCGCTGGCTGCGGTGCTGCGCCTCGCCGTCGGCATCAGCGAGTCGGTGACGACGCTGTTGCTCAACTACATCGCGCTCGACCTCATGTACTTCCTCATCTACGACGTGTGGAAGGACCGGCAGGGGTCGGGCCAGCCGGCGACACGAGCGCTGACGGGCTCGGAACGGCTGGGCTTGCTCGGCGACACGCGGGTGCACCTCGGGTTGTTGCTCGCCGTCGTGGCGACGGTGGTGGTGGCGGTGGTGTTCCGGCGCACCACCTGGGGGTTCCGGCTCCGGGTGGTCGGTGGGAACACCGAAGCGGCCCGCCGGGCCGGGCTCCGGGTGGGCGCGCTCCTGGTGTCGGGCATGGCCGTCGGTGGTGCACTTGCGGGTCTCGGCGGCTACGCACAGCTCGCCGGCGCTGAGTACAAGCTGCGCAGCGGGTTCGTGGCCGGCTACGGCTACGTGGCGTTCCTGGCCTCCTGGCTCGCCCGGCACCGGCCCGTCGGCGTGAGCGGCGCCGCCGTCCTGCTCACTGCGATCGCCATCGGCGGCGACAGCCTGCAGCTCGATGCCGGCTTGCCCGCCGCGAGCGTCAACGTCCTCATGGCCCTGGTCCTGCTCGGGGTGTTCGGGTTCTCCAAGAAGCGGGCGGCGTCATGAACATGCTCACCGAAGTGCTCACCGGCGGGGTCCGGGGCGGCACCTCGATCCTGTATGCGTCGCTCGGCGAGACGGTGAGCGAGCGGGCCGGGGTGGTCAACCTCGGCACCGAGGGTTCGATGCTCGCCGGTGCGCTTGCGGGGTACGCCGTCGCCGCCGAGACCGGGCAGCCGTGGCTCGGGGTGGCCGCCGGCGCGGTTGCCGGTGGCCTGCTCGCCGCCGTCCACGCGTACCTCGTCATCGGGCGGGGCGCGAACCAGCTCGCGACCGGCCTCGTGGTGCTGTTCCTCGGCCTCGGGCTCACCTCACTGTTCGGGGTGTCCTACGTGCAGGCCCTGGCACCGAGCTTCCGGCCCGTCGAGATTCCCGGGCTCCATGCCGTCCCCCTGCTCGGCGACGTGCTGTTCGGTCAGGACGCGCTCGTGTACCTGTCCTACGTCCTGGTGCCCGTGTCGTGGTGGGTCATCTTCCGAAGCCGTTGGGGTGTGCTGCTGCGGGCCGCCGGCGAGCGCAGCGAGGTGCTCGTCACCCACGGACACCGGGTCGCTCCGATCCAGTACACGGCCGTGATCGTCGGTGGGATGCTCGCCGGCCTCGGCGGGGCCCACCTGTCGCTCGCCTATGCCAAGGCGTGGTTCGAGAACATGGCCGTCGGCCGGGGGTTCGTCGCCGTCGCCGTCGTCATGTTCGCCGCCCGGCATCCGGTCAAAGTCGCCGGCGGCGCCTACCTGTTCGGCGCTGCGCTGGCGCTGTCCCCTGCGCTCCAGGCCCGGGGGTATGCCATCAACCAGTTCGCCCTCGACGCGGTGCCCTACGTGGTCACGCTCGTCGTGCTGATCGTGCTCGGCCGTCGCCGGGCCTCCGACGTCCCCGAAGGCCTCAACAAGGTCTTCGAGACGACCCCGGGTCGCTGACACCGACCCGGACCCCACCCCAATCCACCTTTCACTCCACGAGGTTTCCCTGATGCGATCCCGTTGGCTGTCCCTCGCCGCCATCACGAGCCTCGCGCTCGTCGCCGCGGCCTGTGGCGATGATTCAAAGAGTTCCTCGGCCAGTTCGGCCACGACGTCGGGCGGGTCGACGGTGGCGACCGGTGCACCGGGCTCGGGCCCGGGCGCCGGCTCCAAGAAGGTCGGCTTCCTGTTCGTCGGCCCGAAGGACGATTACGGCTACAACCAAGCCGCGTACCAGGGCTCGCAGGAGGTGAAGAAGAAGTTCCCGAACCTCGAGATCCTCACGGCCGAGAACGTCCCGGAGGACGACAACGCCACCCGAGTGATGGAGAAGATGATCGCCGATGGCGCCAAGATCATCTTCGCCACGTCCTACGGGCACCTCGACCCGGCGCTCAAGGTCGCCGCTGCCCACCCCGACGTCGCCGTCGTCCAGCAGGGCAACTTCATCAAGGACAAGGTGCCGGCGAACAGCGGCACCTACTTCGGCACCGTGTACGAGCCGGTGTACCTGGCCGGCATCGCTGCCGGTAAGGCGACCAAGTCCAACAAGCTCGGGTACGTGTACGCCTTCCCGATCCCGCAGACCATCGCGAACATCAACGCCTTCCAGCTCGGCGCTGCGTCGGTGAACCCGAACGTGCAGACCTTCGTCGTCAACACCTCCAACTGGTGCGACGTCGCCAAGCAGGCCGAGGCGGCCAAGAGCCTGTTCGCCCAGGGTGTCGACGTGATCACACAGCACCAGGACTGCACGGCGACGATCACCAAGGCGGCCGAGGAGGCCGGCAAGATGGTTGTCGGATACCACGCCGATGCCTCGTCGCTCGCCCCCAAGGGCTGGGTGGCCGGCTCGGAATGGAGCTGGGGTGAGATGTACAGCGACATCGTCGCCACGGCGCTGTCCGGCAAGTTCACCGGCTCGAAGTACAACGCCAACTACCGGGTCGGATACCAAGACGGCGGCAACCCCTTCGTCCAGTCCAAGTTCGGTCCGATGGTTGACGATGCAACGAAGAAGCTGATCGAGGAGCAGAAGAAGGTCATCTCCTCGAAGGACGGTTCGCCGTTCAAGGGCCCGATCATGGGCCAGGACGGCAAGGAACTGTTCCCCGCCGGGGTGCCGGACTACCTCACGACCGAGGCGAAGAACACCGCCTTCGTCAAGGGCGTCGTCGGCCAGATCCCGAAGGGCTGATCCCGTGCCGCCGGGGCGGTGGGTCGCCCCCGCCCCGGCGGTTCCCCATCCCAGTCCCGTGACCAAGGAGCTCCCGATGTCCCACGGTGTCGTTGCTGCAGACCCGTACGCCTGGCCCTACGACGGCCCGATCGACCCGGCCCGCACGGCCCTGCTGTGCATCGACTGGCAGACCGACTTCTGCGGGAAGGGCGGCTACGTCGATGCGATGGGCTACGACCTGACCAACACCCGCAAGGGCCTCGAGCCGACGGCCCGTGTGCTCACGGCCGTCCGGTCGGCCGGGTGGACCGTGGTCCACACCCGGGAGGGGCACCGCCCGGATCTGGCGGACTGCCCGGCCAACAAGCGCTGGCGCTCCCGGCGCATCGGCGCCGGCATCGGTGATCCGGGCCCGTGCGGACGGATCCTCGTGCGCGGCGAACCGGGCTGGGAGATCGTGCCGGAGGTGGCGCCGATCGACGGTGAGCCGATCGTCGACAAGCCGGGGAAGGGTGCGTTCTACGCAACGGATCTCGACCTGATCCTGCGCCGCGGTGGCATCACGCACCTGGTGTTCACCGGGATCACGACCGACGTCTGCGTGCACACCACGATGCGCGAGGCCAACGACCGGGGCTACGAGTGCCTGCTGCTGTCGGACTGCACCGGGGCCACCGACGCCGGCAACGAGGCCGCCGCGCTGAAGATGATCACCATGCAGGGCGGGGTGTTCGGCGCCCACGCCCCGTCGTCGGCCCTGCTGGCTGCGCTATGACGCTGTCCGTGCAGGACGTGACGGGATGGTCGCTGGCGGACCACCGTGCCGCGCAACGTGACGGGGCCACGGTGGTGGAGGTCGTCGGCACCACGCTCCAGGCGCTGGCCACCCTCGACGATCCCGCCGTCGTCATCGGTGGCGTGCTCGACGTCCTAGCGCGCGCCCAGGCCGCCGCACTCGACGCCACCGAGCGCCCGGGGCCGCTGCACGGCGTGCCCTTCGTCGTGAAGGACAACATCGACGTCGCCCAGGCGCGCACCACGGCCGGATGCCCGAGTTACGGCTACGTCGCCGCAGCCGACGCCACCGTCGTGGCGCGGCTTCGGGCCGCAGGCGCGATCCCGGTCGCGAAGGTGAACCTGGACCAGTTCGCCACCGGACTCGTCGGCACCCGCTCGCCGTACGGCACGCCACGCAACCCGGTCGATCCCACGCTCGTGCCCGGTGGGTCGTCGTCGGGCTCGGCGGTCGCCGTGGCTCGTGGCCTCGTGCCGTTCGCGCTGGGCACCGACACCGCGGGTTCGGGCCGGGTCCCGGCCGCTTTCTGCGGGGTGGTCGGGTTCAAGCCGACGATCGGTCGGCTGCCCACGACCGGCATCGTGCCCGCCGTGCGTCGCATCGACTGCGCCACGGTGTTCGCCCGCAGTGTCGCCGAGGCTCGTACCGTGGTGACCCTTGCATCCGGCCGGCACCGCAGCGATCCATGGTCGCGAGATCCCGAGGTCGGGCCGGGTGCGGTGCGCACGATCGGCGTGCCGGCCCGGTTACCCGTTGACGGCCTCGACCCCCGCGCGGCCGAGGCCTACGCCGCTGCGGTGGCGGCGACCGAGCAGGCCGGGTTCGCGCTGCAGGAGTTCGACCTCCTGCCGTTCCTCGACGCCGGCAAGTTGCTCTACGGCGGGCCGCTCGTCGCGGAGCGCTGGGCCTCGGTGGGCACGTTCCTGGCGTCGGACCCCCCCGGCATTGACCCGACCGTCGCCCGCATCATCGGCACAGGGGTGCGACCGAGCGCGGTCGACGCCTACCGCGCCGAGTACCGCCTGGCCCACCTGCGTGCCGTGACCGGCGAGGTGTGGAGCGGGATCGACGCCCTCCTGCTGCCCACGACGCCGGGCCCGGTGACCGTGGCCGAGGTTGCTGCGGACCCGGTCGGGGTGAACGAGCGGCTCGGGACGTTCACGACGTTCGTCAACCTGCTCGACCTCGCAGCGATCGCCGCGCCCAGCCCCGGTGTCGGGGCGCCGTACGGGATCCAACTCGTCGGCCCGGCGTGGAGCGACGACGCGTTGGCCGATGCCGCAGCCCGGATCATCGGCGAGGCCCCTGAGCCCCCCGGTGTGCGGCCCGGCGAGGTCGCGCTGGCCGTGGTTGGTGCCCACCTCACCGGCATGCCGCTCAACCACCAGTTGACCGGACGCGGGGCACGGCTGGTCGCAACTCGGCGAACGGCGCCGGCCTACCGGCTGTTCGCGCTCGACGGCACGGTTCCGCCCAAGCCGGGGCTCGCCCGGGTGGCCGAGGGTGGTGCCGCCCTCGAGATCGAGGTGTGGGCGTTGGGCGAGCGGGCGTTCGGGTCGTTCGTCGCCGAGGTGCCTCCGCCATTGGGCATCGGGTCGCTCGAACTCGACGACGGCACCTGGTGCAAGGGCTTCGTGTGTGAACCCTGGGCTCTGGCCGGGGCCAGCGACATCACCCGGTTCGGCGGGTGGCGCGCCTATCGCGCCGCCGGAGGTTCCCGATGAGCACGCGTACCCTTCCCGCCCGGCCGTTCCCGGTCGCGTTCGATCCGGCGTCCACGGCGCTCGTCGTCATCGACATGCAGCGCGACTTCCTCGAGCCCGGTGGGTTCGGCGAACTGCTCGGCAACGACGTGTCGTTGCTGCGCACGACGATCGAACCCACCCGCCGGGTGCTCGCCGCTGCGCGCGCCGCCGGACTGTTCGTCGTGCACACCCGGGAGGGGCACCGCACCGACCTGTCCGACTGCCCACCCGCGAAGCTGACACGAGGCGGCAAGACCTTCATCGGCACCGACGGCCCGATGGGTCGGATCCTGGTGCGGGGCGAGGCCGGGCACGACATCGTGCCGGAACTCGCCCCGATCGCCGGCGAACCGGTGCTCGACAAGCCGGGCAAAGGGGCGTTCCATGCCACGGACCTGGATCAGCTGCTGCGCACCCGGGGCGTGCGGACCCTCCTCGTGTGCGGGGTGACCACCGAGGTATGCGTTCACACCACGGTGCGGGAGGCCAACGACCGGGGCTACGAGTGCGTCGTGCTCGAGGACTGCGTCGGGTCGTACTTCCCGGAGTTCCAGCGCGTCGGCATCGCGATGATCGAGGCGCAGGGTGCCATCTTCGGGTGGGTGTCGTCGTCGTCGTCGGCCGTCGAGGCGCTGAGCGGATGACGCCACGGGTCGTGGCGTGCGGCCCGCTGGTTCCCGCCGGCCCGAGTACGGGGGTGGTCGTCCATGCGTCGGCGTCGGCCGTGTACGTGGCGTGGGCGAGCCGAGACCTGCTCACCGCAGTGCACGACGACCGCCACGGCCGGTCGCCCTGGTCGGTCACGTTGGCCGGCATCGGTCCGCTCGATGCCTGGGCCCGTTGCGGGGAGGTGGCCGCCGCGCGGGCGGGCCGGCTTCGGGTCGGGCGGCTCGTGGTGGGCCTCGGTCCCCGGGGCGAGCCCGCCCCACGGCCGCCGGTGAACCGTCCGTCGTGGGATCTTGCGACGGCGCACCGAGCGTTGCGGACCCTGGCTCCCGATGCCGTGAGCGCAGCGCTCGCCCGTGCCGGCATCGCAGGTCCTCGGTGGTGGGATCGGGCCGAACGACTCGTGGGTCGGGGGCCGGGGCTGACGCCGTCGGGCGACGACGTGCTGACAGGTGCGCTTTGTGCCTTCGGTCGTTACGGTGCCCAGGGTGTGCAGACACGGCTCGTGGCCGTGGCGCAAGAGGCGGCACCGCGAACAACGGCCGTCGGCGCTCATCAGCTCCGGGCGGCGGCACGGGGATGGTTCGTCGATGCGCTCGTCGGTGTCGTGGACGCAGAGGATCCTGACTCGCTCGCCCGGGCCGTCCCGGTGCTGCTCGGGATCGGGGCCACGTCGGGGGCCGATCTGCTGGCCGGTGTTGTCCTCGCGCTCGATGCGCTTGCAACGACCCGGGAACCGGTCCCATGAGCGCGTCGCCCACGGTGCTCCGTCTGGTGCTCGCCGACTGCTACCGCGACTCGGTGGCCCTGCTCGCGCTGTCGAGCGAGCTCGCCGGGCTACCCGGTGTCGAGGTGACGTCGGTCGTGATGGGTACCCCGGCCAACCTCGAACGGCTCGCTGACAGCGGCCTCGGTGTGGTTGCGGCCGGTCCCGGTGATGTCGTGGTGGCCGTGCGGGCGCTCGACGAGGACGCAGCTCAGGCGGCGCTGGACCTTGCTCGGCAGCGCCTGCGCGATCCCGCCGGATCGCCCGGGCCGACCGATCCGGGCCTCGAACCGGTCCGCTCGCTCGCCGCGGCCGTGGCGGCCGACCCGG
>JBEIFW010000162.1:0-7678 GCA_040382215.1 Acidimicrobiales bacterium | reverse complement strand
GCGGCCTCCGACGCACTCACTTTGGACATGTCGCGGCCCAAAGCGCATGTTCTTGTCTCGGGAAGTGTAGCGGCTGCTCGGCACGAATATGCAACATAGCTTTGTTGCTTAGAACGGCCGGGATCCCCGGGCTCGACCCACGTCGGCTTCAGAGTCGGCCGGGTTCTCCCCCATGACGTACAGCGCCCGCAGCGCGCCATGATCCATGGCGTCGAACATGGCGGTCAGGTGGCGTCCCACGGTGCCGCGCACCGGCCGACCCCACGCCGCCTCGAACGGGGCGCGAACCGCCGGGTCCGTCAGGTCCTGGAACCCGGGGAGGCGGTTCGGGATGGCGCCCATGTCGCCGCCTCCCTGCACGTTGTTCTGGCCCCGCAACGGGCTCAGCCCCGAACCGCGGCGTCCGACATGACCGGTGGCCAGCGCGAGGTTGATGAGCGCGAGCACGTTGTCGACGGCGTTGTGGTGCTCGGTGATCCCGAGCGTCCAGCACAGTTGCGCCCGCTGGGCGCGCCCGTAGGCGTGGGCGAGTTCGGCGATGGCGTCGGCCGGCACCCCGGTGACGGCCTCGGCCCGATCAAGGGTCCACGGTTCGACGGACTCGACCCACGCCTCGAATCCGGTCGTTGCGCCGGCAACGAACTGCTCGTGGATCAACCCGGCATGCACGAGTTCGCGCCCGACGGCGTTGGCGAGCGGGATGTCGGTGCCCACGTCGAGCCCGAGCCACCGGTCCGCCCAGGCGGCCGTCGCCGTGCGGCGGGGGTCGACCACGAACAGGCGGGCGCCATTGCGGACCGCCTGCAGGACGCGGTGGAAGAAGATCGGATGCGCCTCCCGGGCGTTGGAACCCCACAGCACGACGACCTCTGCCTCCTCGACCTCACGGTACGAGGAGGTGCCACCGCCCGCTCCGAACACGGTGGCCAGACCGACCACCGACGGGGCGTGTCAGGTTCGGTTGCAGGAGTCGATGTCGTTGGAGCCGAACACCTGCCGGACGAGCTTCTGTGCGAGGTAGTTCACCTCGTTGGTCGCCTTCGAGCAGGAGAAGAACCCGATCGCGTCCCCGGCCGGGAGGTGCCGGGCGAAGCCCGCTGCGGCCCGGTCGAGTGCCTCGTCCCAGCGGGCGGGGCGCAGCCCGCCGGCGTCTCGGACCATCGGGGTGAGGAGTCGGGGACGGCTCATGTCGCCAGTTTGTACCCGATACCCCGCACCGTGAGGATGAGGCGGGGATCGTCGGGGTGATCTTCGACCTTCACCCGCAGGCGGCAGATGTGGGCGTCGACGAGGCGGCTGTCGCCGAGGTAGTCGTAGCCCCACACCCGCTCGAGCAGCTGGTCGCGTGAGAGCACGATCCCGGGGTGGTCGGCGAACTCGCACAGGAGCAGGAACTCGGTCTTGGTGAGCGGGAGCTCGGCCCCGCGCTTGAGCACGACCCCCTGCTCGCGGCGCAGCTCGACGTCGCCGAACAGCGCCGGGCGCGGTCCGGCCGCCTCGTGGAGCTGCACCCGGCGCAGCAGCGCCCGGATCCGCGCCGCAAGCTCTTTGGTGACCACCGGCTTGGTGATGTAATCATCCGCGCCGGCTTCGAGGCCGGCGACCATGTCGTAGGTGTCGGTCTGGGCGGTGACGATGATGATCGGCACGATCGAGCGGGCCCGGATTGTCCGCACGACATCGAACCCCTGGATGTCAGGCAGCCGGAGATCGACGAGCACGAGGTCGGGCTCGACGCGGGCGGCGGCCTCGAGCCCGCTGCGACCGTCGGCGGCCTCGTCGACCTGGTAGCCCTCGTCTTCGAGGGCGAGGCGCAGGGCGAGGCGGATCTGGTCGTCGTCCTCGATGAACAACAGCCGGGTCACATCGATGTTGTTACCAAAAACGAACACGGCCCGCTCGGGGATGTCACACAAGTTCCGCAAGATGTCATCGGGTCCACGCTGCTTGGTGGGGTACCGCTCCCCCTGGTACCCCACCAACCGTGGGCAGCTTCCATGGTCGACGCCCTGGTCCCCGCCCAACGGATGGGCAAGGCTGATGCGGTGGCCGACGCCGAGCACCCGGTCCGGGCGCACCGCTTCTCCCTGGGCCTGCGGGCGCGCATCACCGTCGGGTTCGCCTTGCTCGGACTGCTCGTGTCACTGGCGCTCGCCGTGGTCACGTTCCGGTTGGCCTCGAACCACCTCACGGGCCAGCGCGAGGACTCGACCCGCACCCAGGCGTTCGTGAACGCCCGGGCCCTGCTCACCTCGCTACGGGCCGGCGAGACACCGCAGCGGTTCATGCAGTCGTTGCGGACCGACGGGTTCGCCCTGCTGGTGACCAACGGGCAGATCTTCGCCTCCAACGCCGGGTTCGATGTGAACAAGCTCCCGAGTGCGCTCGTCCAGCAGGTGGCGAGCGGGGGCACGGGCCGGATCGGCGCCGAGATCGATGGCCGTCCATACCTCGTCTACGGGGTGACGATCGGCGCCGTCGAGGCCCGCTACTACGAGGCGTTCTCGCTCACGCAGCTCGACAAGACCTCGCAGTTTCTCGCCACGGCGGTCGCCGTGTCCGCTGCGGTCACCACGTTGGCGGCCGCCGGGATCGGCCTGTGGGCGAGCCGGCGGGTGCTGCGCCCGCTCACCCAGGTCGCCGAGGCCGCCGGTGATCTGGCGAGCGGCGGACTCGACACCCGGCTGCGCGCCGATAGCGATCCGGACCTGTCTCGCCTGACCGATTCGTTCAACGAGATGGCCGACGCGTTGCAGAGTCGGATCGAGCGCGAGGCCCGCTTCGCCTCGGACGTGAGCCACGAGCTGCGCTCACCGCTAACTGCGCTCACCGCTGCGGTCGAGGTGCTCGACGGTCGACGCGACGAACTGCCCGGCCGGATGCAACAGGCGCTCGACGTCGTCGTGAGCCAGGTGAGCCGCTTCGACCAGATGGTGCTCGATCTGCTCGAGATATCCCGGCTCGACGCCGGCGCTGCAGATCTCCACCGGGAGGAGCTGATCCTGCCCCCGTTCCTCGGCCGGGTCACGGCCCGCCACGGCCAGGGGCACGTCCCGCTCGTCATCGACCCTGCGCTCGCCGAGGAGCCGGTGTTCCTCGACCGCCGGCGCCTCGAACGCATCCTGGCGAACCTGTTCCAGAACGCCGAGAACCACGCCGGCGGCGTGGTTCGGATCACCGCCGACCGGCGCGCCGCGTCCGACGGGGTACCGATGCTGCGGCTCGGGGTCGAAGACGCCGGGCCCGGGATCGCGGCGTCGGAACGTGATCGGATCTTCGAGCGCTTCGCTCGGGGCACCACGGCGCGTCATCGAGTCGGCACGGGGCTCGGGTTGGCGCTCGTGCGCGAACACGCCGTGCTCCACGGCGGGACCGCATGGGTGGAGGACCGACCTGGCGGCGGCTCGCGCTTCGTGGTCGATGTGGCGGTCGGCCCGTGACCTGCGGCGACGACCCGCGAGCGTCGGGCACGGCCCGGCGGTCCGTGGGCAACCGGCTCACCGTCGCCGTGACGGTCGCCGTGGCCGTGACGGTCGCCGTGACGGCCGGGTGTGGCGCTCGGCCGAGGGTGGCCTTCGAGCCACTCGTCCCGCCGGCGGACCTCAGCGAGGTCACCACCACAACCACCTCGACGACGGTCGCGACGACCGCTGCGACCACGATCGTGCCGACGACGACGGTCCCGACCGAGCTGGTGGCGCTGTACTTCGTCGGCACCGCGCAGCTGCGGCGGACCGAACGGTCCCGGCCGCGCGGGGTGAGCGTGAGCGAGGTACTCGACGTTCTCGCCGCCGGGCCCGACACGGCCTCACCGTCGTTGCGCTCGGCCATTCCGGCCACCCCACGGGTGCTCAACCGGGTGTCGGTGTCCGGCGGGGTCGCCACCGTCGATCTCAACCCGGCCGTGCGGGACCTGCCCCGTTCGGAGCAGTCGTTCGCGTTCGGCCAGATCGTGCTCACCCTCACCGAGCGGCCCGGCGTCGGGCAGGTGCGCTTCACCCTCGGCGGCTCCCCCCTCGCAGCGTTCCTCCCCGACGGCAGCCAGCGCGATGCACCCGTCGCCAAGGAGGACTACCAGATCCTGCTGTCGATCCCCCCGTCGACGACGGCCGCAAGCACGACCGCCGGCACGACCACCTCGGTCGGCCCCACATCGCTCCCGGCCACGACAGTGCCGGGCACGACAGTGCCGGCCACGACAGTGCCGGCCGGCGCGCCGCCGGGCGCCGGCCAGTAGCTTCGGGGCTCGTGTCACGCCCCTTCGTCATCGGCGTCGCCGGGGGCACGGGATCCGGGAAGTCGACCGTGGCCGAACGCCTTCGCGCCGTCGTCGGCCCCGAGGCGCTGGCGCTGGTGCACCTGGACTCCTACTACTGCGCACAACCGGCGGTGCCGTTCGAGCAGCGCTCCCAGGCCAACTACGACCACCCGTCGAGCTTCGACTGGCCGTTGCTGCTGGCCCACGTCCGGGACCTGCTCGCCGGCCGTGGCATCGACGAGCCCGACTATGACTTCACCCGGCACGACCGCTCAGCGGCCACCCGGCGGGTAGAGCCGGCCCGGATCGTGGTCGTCGAAGGCATCTTCGCCCTGTACGAACCGGACCTCCTCGGCAGTTACGACCTCAAGGTGTTCGTCGACGCCGACGCCGACGTACGGTTCATCCGACGGTTGCGGCGCGATCTGCTGGAGCGGGGCCGCACGGTCGACAGCGTGATCGCCCAGTACCTCGAAACGGTGCGCCCGATGCACCTGCAGTTCGTGGAGCCGACCAAGCGGCACGCCGACGTGATCATCCCCCGGGGTGGCCACAACGACCCGGCGCTCGACATGCTCGCGGCCCGGGTCGCCTCCGCGGTCTGACCGGGGTCACCCGGTCGGCATGACGGTGCAGGACCGGGCCGGCGCACCGGCGAGTACGGTTCGGCACCATGCGCGTCGGTCTGCTCAGCCTCGGCGACCTCGTCGCCGACCCGGTCACCGGGTTGCTCCGCTCCCCCGCCGAACGCCACCGGAACCTCGTCGAACAGGCGGTGCTCGCCGAGCAGGCGGGCTTCGACTCGGTTCACCTCGGCGAGCACCACGCCTGCGAGTACATCTTGTCGTCACCGGCCGTGGTGCTCGGCGCGATCGCCGAGCGCACCACCCGGCTGCGGCTGTCCACCGGTGTGGCACTCGGGGTCAACAACGATCCGCTGCGCCTCGCCGAGGACTATGCGACCGTCGACGTGCTCTCGGGTGGGCGGGCCGAACCGGTGATCGGGCGAGGCACGTTCTTCCCACACGCCTACGCTGCGCTCGGCCAGGACCCGCGCCACGCCAAGGCGGTGTTCGCCGAGCACGTCGAGATCCTCGTGCGCCTCTGGACCGAGGATGCCGTCACCTGGCGCGGGGAGCACCGGGCGCCGCTCGAGGGCGTGCAACTGCACCCGCGCCCGGTCCAGCGAGACCGGGCGCCGTTCTGGATCGGTGGCGGAGCATCCACCGAATCGGTCGACCTTGCGGCACGCCTGGGCCTGGGGATCATGTTGCCGACGGTGTTCGGCACCCCAGAGATGTTCCGTCCGATGGTCGATCGTTACCTCGAGCAGTGGGACCTCCACGGTCACGACCCGGCCGGCCGGCGGATCGGCTGTTGCCTGCATTTCTTCGTCGCCGGCCGCCGGGCCGAGGCCCGGCAGCGCTGGGAGCCCCGTTACCGGGCGTACATCGAGTTCGTGAACGACCTCGTCGCCTGGTCCACCAACGGTGTGAGCAACGGCTTGGGCGGGTTCGACTTCGACCGGCTGTGCGCCACCACGGCGGTCTGCGGCTCGGCGGGCGAGGTGGTCGACCGGCTCGGTCATCTCACGGAGCTGCTGTCGCTCGACACGGTGCTCGTGATGCTCGACATGGGTGGCATGCCCGACGCCGAGCTGTTCGGCGCCATCGAACGCACCGGCGCCGAGGTGCTCCCGGCGCTGCGCTGAACGCGGCCGGTCGGGCCGGTTCAGCCGTTCACCCGAGCCGGCCCGCCGAGGCCAGCGCGAGGCGGAGGCGGACCCCTGCGGCGGCGAACACCCGGGTCATGACGGCCGCCAGGCGAGCGGGGCCCCCGGTGTGGTCGACGTAGGCGCGCCACGCCGGCACCGGCAGCGCGAACAGCGCGTCGAACAGCTCGGCGGCGCGTGCCCGGTCGAGCCGGCAGGCGACCGCGCCGCCGTAGCGCAACAGCGCGTCCGCCTGGCGTTGCGCAACGGGCCAGAGCGCCTCGTGGCACGCCGCGACCCGAGCGTCGAGCGGTCCGGGTCCCTCCAGCGCTTCCACGACGGCGCGCGCGAGGACCGGCGCAGCCCGCAGGCTGCGCGCCAGCGAGTACCCGGTGGCCGGGTGGACGTACCCGCCGGTGGCCCCGAAGGCCACCACGTGCCGGGGCCGCACCGGGCCCCGGCCGAGCGGGATGCGGACCTGCTCGAGGTGCTCGGCGCGGTCGAGCCGGATCCCCCGGCCCGCCAGGCGGGCACGCAGGCCGGCGAGATCGGCGCGCACGTCGGTGGTGGCGAGCACGGTCTCCTCGACGAACACCCGCCCGTCACCGAGCCCCTGCGCATACAGGAAGCTCGGCGACCCGCCCTGCGGCGCACACCGATCGCTGGCCGGAGCGGACCAGTCCATGAACACGCAGCCGGCCGGGTCGACGGCGGGGGCGTCCTCGGCCGGCACGGTGCAACCCCACGCGAGTTGCGCCGTGCGCGGCGGGCGGGTGCGTCCGACGAGGGCCGACCCGGACCCGGCGGCGACGACGACGAGGCGGGCGGTCACGGGCCCGCCTTCGGTGCAGCGCAGGGCCTGGGCCCCGCTCGTAGAGCCCGGCGGGCCGGGCGGGTCGACCGCGAGCACCCGGGTTCGCTCGATCGTCACCCCGGCCGCAGCGGTGGCGAGCGCCGCGGCGAGCGCGGCGTTGTCGAGCCGGACGTAGGGCACCGGGAGCGAGCGGGCTGCGGTCGTCACGACGGTGGCCGTCTCCCACCGGTGCGACCACGGCCGGCCGAGCCCGAGCCCGTCGAGCTGGTCGGCCCACAGCCCGTAGGTCGCAGGCCAGACCGGTTCGGGGTCCGTGGTGAGCAGGCGCACCCGGCAGCCGACCTGCGCGCACGCCGCTGCGACCGCCCACGCCGCGGGCCCCCCACCGACCACGGCGACGTCGTCGATCACCCTCGCACCCTACGACCGCCCTCCCACCCGAGCCCGTTCCGTGCGTCGCTCGGCCGCACCGGCGGACGGTCCGACGCACCGAACGCATCGGTGGAGGGGGTCGCTAGGGTGCGGGAGTGGTGGACCCGGTCGCGCTGTGCCCGTCGATGGAGCTCGCGCCGGGCGCGATCCGGGCCGCCGAACTCGACGGCGCCGAGGTCGTCGTGTGGCGGGACCACGACGGTGGGGTCCACGTCCACGACGCCCGCTGCCCCCACGCCTGGAATCACCTCGCCGCCATCGGCGCGGTCGACGGGCCGGACCTCGTCTGCACGGCCCACCTCTGGCGGTTCGACGCGGCCGGGTGCGGGACCCGCCGCCTCAGCGATGGCACCCGAGAGCCGATGCGCGACCTGCGCACCTACCCCTGCGCGGAGCAGGACGGCTGGATCTGGGCCACGCCGGGCTGAACGGTGCCGGGCTGAACGGTGCCGGGCTGAACGGT
>JBEIFW010000161.1:0-7720 GCA_040382215.1 Acidimicrobiales bacterium | reverse complement strand
GGCGTCGGCGGCACTCGCCCGCGAGCTCGAGACCGCCGCCGGTGCGGTGGGGGTGCGATTCGTCGACGCACCGGTGTCGGGCGGGCAGGCCGGCGCCGAGAACGGGGTGCTGACGGTGATGTGCGGCGGCACCGCCGACGCGTTCGCCGCTGCCGAACCGCTCGTCGCGGCATACGCCCGGGCCTGCCGGCTCCTCGGCCCGGCCGGTTCGGGCCAGCTCACCAAGATGGTCAACCAGATCTGCATCGCCGGGATCGTGCAGGGCCTCGCCGAGGGGGTTGCGTTCGCGCAGCGCGCCGGGCTCGACGTCGACGCCGTCGTCGACAAGATCTCGAAGGGGGCGGCGCAGTCCTGGCAGATGGAGAACCGGGCCCGCACGATGGCCCGCGGCGAGTTCGAGTTCGGCTTCGCCGTGGAATGGATGCGCAAGGACCTCGGCATCTGCCTCGACGAGGCCGCCCGAAACGGCGCACGTCTGCCCGTTACGGCGCTGGTCGATCAGTTCTACGCCCACGTGGTGGCGCGTGGCGGACGCCGCTGGGACACGTCGAGCCTGATCCACCTGCTGGCCAACGACTAGCGTCGGCAGGCGTGCGCACCGCCACCGACGAGTCGCTCGCCTTGGCCCCGACGAGATCCCCGGCGGATCGTGTGGCCCGACGGGTTCTGCGCCTGCCCGAGCACGGCCCCCGGGGCACCGCAGCCCAGGCCCGCAGTGCGCTGCGCGCCTCGCTTGCATTCACGACCGTCCGCTGCCTGCTGATGTACATCGTGCTGCCGTTCGTGGCGCCGGCAGTCGGCATCGCCTCGGACGTGGCTCCGCTGTTGGGTCTGGCGATCAACGCCGTCGCCGTGGCGTGCGTGATCGCGAGCATCCGCCGGTTCTTCCGAGCGGACCACAAGTACCGGTGGCATTACGGGTTGTTCGGCTCGGCCGTGCTGGTCGCACTCGTCGTGCTGACCGCGCAGGACCTGACGTCGATCTGAGCCGCAGCGCTCGGGCCTGCCATTCTTGCGGGCATGAGCGCGTTGAGCTTCGAGAACCGGGTGGCGATCGTGACGGGGGCCGGCGGCGGCCTGGGGCGTGAGCACGCCCTGCTGCTCGCCTCCCGGGGGGCGCAGGTGGTGGTCAACGACCTCGGCGGCGCCGTCGACGGGAGCGGCTCGGACCTGGGCCCGGCGGCCCGGGTCGCCAAGGAGATCAACGATGCCGGCGGCGTCGCCGTCGCCGACGGCAACTCGGTGTCCAGCCCCGAGGGTGGCGAGGCGATCGTGCAGCGCGCCATCGACGAGTGGGGCCGGATCGACATCGTGATCAACAACGCCGGGATCCTGCGGGACAAGACGTTCCAGTCAATGACGCAGGACCTGATCGATCCGGTTGTCGACGTCCACCTCAAGGGCGCCTTCTATGTCACCCGGCCCGCTTGGGTGAAGATGCGCGAGCAGCGCTACGGGCGGATCGTGAACACCGCGTCGGCGTCGGGCATCCTCGGCAACTTCGGCCAGTCGAACTACGGGGCCGCGAAGATGGGCCTGGTGGGCCTCACCCGGGTGCTCGCCGCCGAGGGCGCGAAGTACGGCATCCGGGCCAACGTGATCGCCCCGGTGGCGCGCACCCGGATGACCGAGGATCTGCTCGGCCCACTCGCCGACAAGGTGCGGCCCGAACTGGTGGCGCCGATCGTGGCCTGGCTGTGTCACGAGGATTGCCCGGTGACCGGGGAGATCTATTCGGCCGGCGGTGGCCGGATCGCCCGCTACTTCATCGGACTCACCCGCGGGTACTACAACCCGACGCTCACGCTCGAGGACGTGCGCGACCACTTCGGCCAGATCCGTGACGAGGCCGACTACCTGGTGCCTGGCGGGGTGCCCGAGGAGTTCGCCGAGCTGGCCCGGGTCTTTCGCGAGCACGACGCCTGACCCCACCGGGGCGCGCCGGTTCCCGTGCAGGGCTGCGGCGGCTTCGATCCGCGAGGTTCAGTTGCCCGCGACGCGACGGTCGCGGCCTGCCCAGTAGGGCTCGCGCAGGGCCTTGCGCTGCAGCTTGCCCACGACGCTCTTGGGCAGCGGTTCCGTGCGGATCTCCACCCGGGACGGCTTCTTGTAGGACCCCAGCCGGTCCCGGCACAGCTCGATCAGTTCGGCCTCGGTGACCGGCGTGGTGCCGTCGATGCACACCACGGCGACCGGCGATTCGCCCCAGCGGTCGTCGGGCACCCCGAACACGGCGGCCTCGACGACGGCGGGGTGATCGCACAGCACCGTCTCGAGCTCTGCGGGCCAGATGTTGAACCCGCCGGAGATGATCATGTCGTCGGCGCGGTCGAGCACGTAGACGTAGCCGTTGGCGTCGATGCGGCCGATGTCGCCGGTGCGAACCCAGCCGTCGACGATGCGGACGGCCGACAGCTCCGGGTCGCCCCAGAAGCCGCGCATCTGCCCTTCGACCTTGGCGACGATCTCTCCCTCGGATCCGATCGGCAACGCGTTTGCGTCCTCGTCCCAGATCTCGAGCTCCGCATAGGGCATGACGCGCCCGGCGGCCCGCAGCGGGGTCGATCCGGGGATGTCCCCGAACCATTCCTGGGGGCCCATGAACGCGAGCGGTAGCGCTTCGGTCTGGCCGAACCCCTGGTAGAGCGTGTCGCCGAACACGGCGTGGGCACTCAAGGCCGTGTCGTCGGTGATCGGCGCGCCTCCGACGACGAAGGCCCGCAGCGCCGACCAGTCGCGCGTCGTGGCCGTCGGATGGCGGGTGAGGGCCGCGAGGATCGTCGGCACGACGAACATGTGGCTCATCCGGTGCCGCTCCATCAGCTCGAGCACCTTGCCCGGCTCGAACGCCCCGAACAGCAGGTTCGCCGCCCCGTGCAACCAGCCGGGCAGGAACAGATAGCCCGAGCCGTGGGAGATCGGTCCGGCGTGGCCGACGACGGAGTGCGGTTCGATCCGGGCGATCGGGTAGGCCCAGTTCCGGCAGACGAGCAGCCAGTCCTTGTGGGTGTAGGCGACACCTTTGGCCCGCCCGGTCGTCCCGCCGGAGTGGCGGATCACGTACCAGTCGTCCTCGCCGATGCGCACGTCGGGGTCGTCGGCGGGCTGGGCCGCCAACCAGTCCTCGTACCCGCCGTCGCGCACGAGCACGTGGGCAAGGTCGGCGAGCCACCCGTCGAGGCCCACGACGCCGGCGGCGTGGGCCGAGTAGGCCCTGACCGCGGTCGCACCGGTGTGCTCGAGCATGTGGGCATGTGCTTCGGGCGAGTTGCGCGGGTACAGCGGCACCCGGCAGAACCCACCGACGGCACAGCCGATGAAGAAGTCGGCCGCGGCGAGGTTGTTGTCCTCGAGACCGCCCACCCGGTCGCCGGGGCGCACCCCGAGCGCCAGCAGGCCGTTGGCGAGCCGGCATCCCCGCTCCCAGGCGTCGGAAAAGCTCAGCACCCGGTCCTCGGTGATCACCGCGGGCCGGTCGCGGTTGAACTGTGCGGCCCGGCGCATCTGCGTGCGTACGTCCATCGGCCGGATTCTCGCAGGCCCGACCCGAGCCGCTGACCGCCGTCGCTCGCTAGTCGGTGCCGGGCCGTCGGGTGGTCTCGGCGGTCGGGTCGCCCCGGTAGCCCGGCGGGTAGGTGCGTCGCAGCTCCTCGACGGTGGGCGACCGGACCTCCCGGGCCTCGTCCGGAAGGAGCGCAGCGATCGCAGCCATGATCCGCTTGGTGTCGGCCTGCGCGCTGCGGTGTCGCAGCTCGACCGGCGCGCCGACGCGCACCTGGACGGCGGGCGGGTCGAGCACGTTCCACAGGTGCGGCACCCGCGACGACCGGGGCCAGACGTGCTCGGTGCCCCACAGCCCGACGGGGATCACGGGCACCCGGGTCAGGGTCGCTAAGCGCGCCGCCCCCCAGCGGCCGCGCAGGACCGGGTCGAAGAACGCAGGCCCACGCGGGATGGTGCCCTGCGGCATGATCGCCACGAGCTGGCCGTTTCGCAGCGCGTCGGCGGCCTGGGCCAAGGGCTCGTCGCTGCCGGTGCCGCGATCCACCCGGATGCCGCCCATCGCCCGGGCGATCTGGCCGATGACCGGGGCGTCGAAGACCTCCTTCTTGCCCAGGAACCGCACCGTGCGCCCACTGCGGGCGATCGCAACCGCCATGGCGGTGACGTCGAAGTAGGACCGGTGGTTGCCCACGAGCAGACCGGGGCCGCCAGCCGGGATGTGCTCGACGCCCGCGACCTCGAACCGGGCGAAGGGCAGCAGTTCGGGTCGGGCGAGCTGCAGGGCGAGCTGCTGGGGTTCGAGCCCGAGCACCGGCACCTTGGGCACCCCGGCCGGGACGTCGAGGTGCTGCACCGGCCAGCGCCGCAGCGTGGCCCACAGCGCGAGGCGCGGGTCGGGGTTCACCGCCACGGGATGACCGACGGCCGACAGCAGCGGCAGGTCGTAGATGCTGTCGGAGTAGAACCAGCTCTGCGCAAGGTCGACCCCGTCCCGTTCGGCCCACTCCCGCACGGCCGAGCGCTTGCCGGTCGACCAGACGAAGGGACCGTTGAGCGTCCCGTCGTAGCGGCCGTCGGCCGAGCAGCCGTACCGGGTGCCGAGCACCTGGTCGAAGCCGAGCAACTCCCCGAGCGGCGCGACCAAGTCGTAGGGGGTGGTCGTGGCCAGAACGAGCGCCCGACCGGCGGCACGGTGCTCTTCGAGCAGGCCGAGGGCGTAGGGCTGCACCAGGTCGGCGAGCGGTGCGGCGGCGGCTTCGGCGGCGGCCTGGAACGCAGCGCGCGACCGACCCCGCGCCAGCGACGCGGCCTGGCGGGCGAGCGCCATCGCCGGGAGGGTCTCGCCGATCCGGTTGAACAGGTCGTAGACGAGCCCCTCGCCGGGAATCGACGGACCGTCGATCGCGCCGCTGGCGCGCAGGGCGGCCGACAGCACCGGGCCGCTGGCACCGGCGAGCAGCGTCCGGTCGAGGTCGAAGATGGCGGCGGTGCGTCGCATCCGCCCAGCGTACGGGTACCGCAGGTCAGAGCCCACGGCCCGGGACAGCGGTCACGGGGCCGCGGATCCCCCTGGCGAAAACGGGAAAGGCCCCGCTTGGGGGTGCGGGGCCTCTCAACCTGCCCGACGAGTTTGGGGGGACTCGCTGCCGGGCGCTTTTTTTTGGACCGGCGGTTGGGGGGCCGCTTGGTCCGTGTTGTTGACATCAGTATGCGCCCCCTCTCGCGATCGTTCAAGCAGTAGTTACCGATAGGTACGATCTGTTCGACAGATGGGAGTAGGGGTGGACCTCCGCCAACTCGATGCACTGCTCGCCGTGGCCGACCACGGCTCGTTCACGGCTGCGGCGCGCGCCCTCTACACGGTGCAGTCGAACGTGTCGGCCCACGTGCGTCGCCTCGAACACGAGCTCGGCACGGTCCTCGTGGACCGCCAGCACGGCGAGCTCACCCCGCAGGGCGCGCTCGTCGCCGACCGTGCCCGCCGTATCCGCCGGGAGGTGCAGGCGATCGCCGACGACGTGGCCTCGTTCGGGGCCGACGTCGCCGGCCAGGTCCATGCCGGTGTGGTGTCCACCGCAGCCCGCTGGCTGTTGCCCCAGGTCCTCGCCGCGCTCCACGAGCAGCATCCCAAGGTGCTGCCGACGGTGCTCGAGGCGAGCACCACTTCGTTGCGGCCGCTGCTCGTGAGTGGCCGGCTCGATCTCGCGGTCGTCAACCTCCCGCTCGATGACGACGAGATCGTGGTCGAGCCGCTGCTCGAGGAGCAGTTGATGGTCCTGGTGCTCAAGGATCACCCCCTCGGCGGTCGGTCGTCGGTGTCGGTGCGCGAGCTGGCCCCCTACCAGCTGCTGCTGCCGCCGTCGGGCACCGCCCTGCGCGACGACATCGAGGCGGAGGCTTCGCGCCACGGCGTCACCCTGTCGCCGTTCGCCGAGATCGACGGCGGCCGGCTCATGACATCGCTCGCGCTGGAGGGGATCGCACCGGCGATCGTGCCCTCGACCGCGCTGCCCGGCTGGATCCGGGGCAACTTCGACCGCATCCCGCTCGACGGCCTGGCGCGGCGGGTCATCGGGTTGGCGCGGCGCCGTGGTTCGGCACTCAGCGCGCCGGGCGCAGCGTTCGCCGAGGTGGTCCGCACCGTCGTGGCCGCACGCGCCTGGCGCCAGCCCGGCGTCGCAGTCGTGGAGGACCTCACGCCGGCCGCGCCCGGGGTCGCGGCCCGTGGCGTCGAGGCGTGACCCCAGGGCGTAACCTCGCCCCGATGGTCGACCTCGCGCTGCGTGCCCGCACCCCCGGGGCCGCTCGGGCGATGGTGACCGAGCTCGGCGGCCGTCGGGTCGTGCTCGCCGCCGTCGACTCGAGCGTGCACCGCGGGGCGCTGTCGTCGAGTGCGTCGGAGGTGCTCGCGACCGCCGCCCGCGTGGCGCTCGCGGAACGGCTGCCGCTCGTCGGGGTGCTCGATTCCTCAGGGGCCGACATCGTCGAAGGCATCGCTGCGCTCCACGGCTGGGGTGGCGCGGCCCGGGCGATCGCCGCGTGTTCGGGCATCGTGCCCGTGGTGCTCGTCGTCACCGGTCCGGCGGTGTCGGGCCCGGCGCTGCTGCTCGGCCTGGCCGACCACGTGGTCATGACCGACGCGGCCTACGCGTTCGTCAGCGGGCCGACCATGGTCGCGGAGTTCACCGGGATCCACGTCGACATCGACGAGCTCGGCGGGGCCGCCGTCCATGCCCGCCACAGCGGCATCGCGAGCCTCGTCGTCGCCAGCCGTGACGCCGCCCTCGAGGCGGTGGGGGCGCTCCTCTCCTACCTCCCCGACCACGCCGACGCCGAGCCCGAGCCGTGGCCGTGCGACGACCCGGTCGACCGGCCGACCCCCGAAGCCGGGGCGCTGCTGCCCGAGGCCGCGACGGGCAGCTACGACGTGCGGGCGGTCGTCGCGGCGGTCGTCGACGAGGACAGCTTCACCGAGGTGCGGGCCCGCTGGGCCGCCAACCTGGTGACCGGGTTCGCCACCCTCGGCGGTCGCCCTGTCGGGGTCGTGGGGAACCAACCGGTGGCGATGGCCGGCACGCTCGACATCCCGGCCAGCCAGAAAGGCGCCCGGTTCGTCGAGTTCTGCGACTCGTTCAACCTGCCGATCGTCACCTTCGTCGATACCCCCGGCTTCTACCCGGGCAAGGATCTCGAGTGGCGCGGGATGATCCGCCACGGGGCACAGCTCGTGTTCGCCTATGCCCGCGCGAGCGTGCCCCGCATCGGGATCATCCTGCGCAAGAGCTACGGCGGCGCCTACATCGTCATGGACTCCAAACGGATGGGCAACGACCTGTGCCTCGGGTGGCCCACCGCGGAGATCGCGGTGATGGGCGCCGGGCAGGCGGCGGCGATCCTGCAGCGCCGGGCCACCCCCGAGGAGCGGGCCACGTTCGAGGCTGACTACACGACCCGGTTGCTGAACCCGTACGTCGCCGCCGAACGCGGCTTCCTCGACGCGGTGATCGACCCGGCCGACACTCGTGCTGCCGTCGCCGCTGCGCTCGCCTCGCTCGATTCGAAGCGGGAACGGCTGCCCGGCCGTAAGCACGACAACTGCCCGTTGTGACCGTCCGGCGGCGCGATCCCGCCGCCGGGCGCGCCCGGGCCGCGGTCGGCTGAGCGCTCGACGTCGCCGCCCCACTAGGGTGCCGACGGCCACACGTCAGGTCAACGG
>JBEIFW010000160.1:0-7793 GCA_040382215.1 Acidimicrobiales bacterium | reverse complement strand
TCCTCGCCTCGCCTCGCCTCCCTCGCCGCGCCTCGCCTCGCCTCGCCTCGCCTCCCTCGCCGCGCCTCACCTCGCCGCGCCGCGCCACCCGCCCCCGGCCCGGGGGGGCCCCCCGGGGGGGGGGGGGGGGGGGGCCCGCGCCCCCACGCTACCGAGCACCGCCAGGTCCGTTTCGCCCCGCCGGCCGGGGCCACCGAGGTACTGCTGGTCCGACACGGCGCGTCGGCTCCGTTCCGGCCCGGCGAACCGTTCGCGCTCCGCGACGGCCACGGCGACCCGCCGCTCGCCCCCGAAGGCCACGAGCAGGCCGAGCGGGTCGGCGGGCGCCTCGCCACCGAGCCGATCGATGCGGTGTACGTGACCACCCTGCAGCGCACCCATCAGACGGCCGCCCCGCTGTGCGCCCGACTGGGGATCACCCCGCAGGTCGAGCCCGACCTGCGCGAGGTGTACCTCGGCGAGTGGGAGGGCGGGCTGTTCCGCGCCAAGGCCGCGGCGCTCGATCCGGCCTACGTGCGGATGCAGGCCGACCAGGAGTGGGGGCACATCCCCGGGGCCGAGACCACCGCCGCACTGCGGGCGCGCACCGTCGTCGCCGTCCAGCGTCTGCACGATCGGCATCCCGGCCAGCGGGTGGTCGCCGTCGTCCACGGGGGCGTCATCGCTGCGCTGCTCGCCCATGCGGCCGGTTCGGCCCCGTTCGCGTTCATGGGGGCCGACAACGGCTCGATCCACCACCTCATCGTGCTGGGTCCCCAGTGGCTCCTGCGCTGCTTCAACGACACCGGCCATCTCGGATCGTTCACCGCCGCCGGCCAAGCCCTCACCTGAATCCAGGCGCATCTCATCGGTTCGGCAGGGTTCCGTCACCATCCCGTCCGATCGCTTCGGTCACGGCGCCGGCGGCCGACCTGACCGGCCATGGAAGCGAATCGAAATCCAAGGCGGTGGACCCGGCGGGCCGGAATCGGGGTTGCGGCGGCGACGGTGCTGTCCGCCGGCATGGCCACCGCCCAGGCCCTGGAGCCGACCAAGGCGTGCCAGGTCTACGACACCACCCGGATGTACAAGCAGTGGGGCGACTACGCCGACTACTTCCTCATCTCCCAGGGAGACTTCGAGTCCGTCACCGCCCTGCCCACCGGCAGCTGGACGATTCAGAAGGGCGACGTCTCGATCGCAACGGACAACTCCTCGTCGATGAAGCGAGGCTCGAAGGTGCTCAAGCTCACGACGGCGATCGACGGCTCCGGGGCCAACGCGGCGGCCCAGTCGCGATACCACTGCATGCTGCCGAACCAGCAGAAGATGCGCTTCATGGCCCGGACCACCGACAGGAACGCCGTGTTGAAGGGCCGCGTCCTGTTCAACGACAAGGTCAACAAGATCAACTTCATCGTGACGTACCAGCTCGACGGCAAGGACTACCTGACCTGGAAGCCGGGCCCCACGGACTTCTGGATCACCGAGGACCAGTTCAAGCAGTACACCGGGAAGTCCCTGAGCAACGACTACGACATCTCGGTGGTGTTCGAGGCCCAGAAGGGGACCTGGTTCGTCGACGACGTCGCCATCGACCCGTTCCGTTCCCGCTGAACGACAACCCGGTGGCCGGTCAGCTGCTGCGCTTGCGCACCCGCAGCTTGATCGGCACGGCGCCGAGGTCGAAGCGCTCGCGCAGCTGGCGCTCGAGGTACCGCAGGTAGGTGGGCGGCAAGGCCTTGTTCACGAACAATGTGAACGTCGGCGGATCCGTCGCGCCCTGCAGGGCGTAGAGCACGCGGGCCCCGGCCGGGGCCGGCTGTTGCTGCTGTGCGGCGGCGATCACGGTGTTCACGTCCTTGGTCGGCACCCGCCGGTGGTATCGCTCGACGGCTTCGGCGAGCACCGGCAGCAGCTTGTGGACCCCCTTGCCCGTGAGCGCCGAGATCTTCAGCAGCGGCGCATCACCGAGGAAGTGCAGCTTGCGGCCCACCTCGGCGGTGCGTTCGGCGCGCTCGTCGGCGTCGTCGAGCAACTCCCACTTGTTGAGCAGCACCACGATCGGGCAACCCGCGGCGTCGACGCGTTCGGCGAGCCGCTGGTCCTGCGCGGTGACCCCGGTCGTCGCGTCGACGACGAGCAGCGCCACGTCGGCGTCGTCGACGGCCCGCAGCGCCCGGACGAAGGAGTAGTACTCCGTGCCGTCCTCGATGCGGGCCTTGCGGCGCATTCCCGCGGTGTCGATGAAGCGCACCTTGCCCTCGGGGGTGTCGACAACGGTGTCGATGGCGTCGCGCGTGGTGCCGGGCATGTCGTGCACGACGGCGCGGTCCTCGCCGATGAGCCGGTTGAACAACGTGGACTTGCCGACGTTGGGTCGCCCGACGATGGCGACTGCGGCTACGTCGGGCTGGCCGTCGAGTGCGAACCCGTCGTCGGCATCGCCGTCCTCGGTCACGCCGTGCTCGGGCTCGGGGTGCGGGATCCGGGCGATGACCTCGTCGAGCAGGTCCCCGGTGCGCCGGCCATGCAGGGCCGAGATCGGGTGCGGATCGCCGAGACCCAGCGACACGAACTCCCACATGTCGAGCTCGCGCCGGTCGTTGTCGGCCTTGTTCGCCACCAGTAGCACCGGCTTGCCGCTGCGGCGCAACCACTCCGCCACCGACGCGTCGTCGTCGGTGATGCCGACCGACGCGTCGACGAGGAACACCACGAGATCGGCGAGCTCGACGGCTCGCTCCACCTGGCGCGACACCTTGGCGTCGAGGTCCGAGCCACCCGGCAGCCAGCCGCCGGTGTCGACGAGATGGAACGGCACCCCGAGCCATTCGGCCTCGACCTCCTTTCGGTCACGCGTGACGCCGGGGCGGTCCTCGACGATCGCGATCTGCTTGCCCAGCACGCGGTTCAGGAACGTGGACTTGCCCACGTTGGGCCGCCCGACGATCACGACGGTGGGCAGGGTGCCAGTGGTGGCGGTCATCGCAAGGCCTCTCGTAGGGCGATCCCGTCGGTCGGGACGATCTCGACCGGCCGGGGCAGGTCGTCGGGAGTGGTGCCGTCGAGGAACCGACCCTCGGACAGGCAGACGTCGGGCAGCAGGTACCGGTGGCCGTCCGGCTCCAGCGCCAGTACGCGGGCAAGGTCGGTGCCGGTCAGCAGCCCGGTGACCCCGGTGTTGCCACCGAAGAACGTGTTCTCGACGGTGAGCACCCGCACGTCGTCGCGTCCGATCGCGTCGAGCAGCGGGCGCAGCACGGCTGCGCCGTACGTACCGGTGAGCACGGCCACGGGCGCACTGCGACGGGGCCGCAGCCGCACCATCGCTGCGCCGTCGGCGGCGAGCCGGGTGGTCGGGCGCGCCGGGTCGACCGATCCGGTGCGCGGCGCGCGGTAGCCGGTGGCAGGCGCCCCGTCGACCCAGGCGAAGAACCCCGACTGGGTGCCGGTTGGCGATTCGGCCTGGCCGAGGAGCTCTCGCTCGAAGGTGCGGGCCATGCCGATGCCGTCCTCGTGCATCGAGAACCCCTCGTAGTGCTCCGCCGGCGGGAACGGCCGGCCGGCGAGGAGGTAGTACTCGTCGGCGGCGTGCACGAGCCGCCGGCCGAGCAGGTGCAGGTAGGTCTCCTGCCAGGACTCGACGAGCTCCACCACGGCGACGGCCTCGTCGACGGTGTGCGGTCGCATCTCGGGCTCGTGGTTGTGGCGCGACACCCCGAGCGGCACGACCGCGAGCGCGTCGAGCGCCGGGTATTCGTCGAGGATCCCGCACAGGGTGTCGTCGAGGACCGCCCCGTCGTTCACACCGGGGCACACCACGATCTGGCCCCGCACGGTGATCCCGGCGTCGAGCAACGCCTTGAGCCACCGCAGGCTCGGCCCGCCCCGACGGTTGCGCAGCAGCTGCGAGCGCACCTCGGGATCGGTCGCGTGGATCGACACGTGCAGCGGGCTCAACCCTTCGAGCAGCACCCGCTCGAAGTCGGCCTCGGTGAATCGGGTGAGCGTCGTGAAGTTCCCGTAGAGGAACGACAACCGGTAGTCGTCATCTTTCAGGTAAAGACTGTGACGCATCCCGGGCGGGAGCTGATGGATGAAGCAGAACGCGCAGTGGTTGTCGCAGGTGCGCACCCGGTCGAACACCGCCGAGGACACCTCGGCGCCGAGCGGCTCACCGGCCCGCTTCGCCACGGCGACCGTTCGTTCGACGCCCCCACGGCGCACCTCGAGCTCGACGTCGGCGTCGTCGACCAGCCACCGCCACTCGATGACGTCCCGGGGGACCTCCCCGGCCACCGACACGATCTCGTCGCCGACCAGGACCCCGGCGCGCGCCGCGGGCGATCCGGGTGCGACGGCGACGACGACAGGGGCGGTGGGCATGGCCGGTCAAGCCTAGGGGGTGACCTGCGGCCCGCCTCGGCCGGTTCAGCGCGCCGCAGCGACGTCGAGGCCGATGTCGAGCACGGGCGAGGAATGGGTGAGGGCTCCGACGGCGAGGAAGTCAACGCCGGTCTCGGCCACCGCCCGAGCGGTGGCGAGCGTGAGCCCGCCGGAGGCTTCGAGCCGCACCCCGCCATGGGCCCGTGCGAGTTCGACGGCGCGCCGGGTGTCGTCGAGCGACATGTTGTCGAGCAGGACGAGGTCGGCCCCTTCGGCGATCGCCTCGGCGACCTGCTCGACGGTGTCGCACTCGATCTCGAGCGGGATCCCTGGGAACCGGCCCCGCACCGCCCGGAACGCTGCACCCACCCCACCTGCGGCCACGACGTGGTTGTCCTTCACGAGCGCTGCGTCCGACAGCGACATGCGATGGTTCACGCCGCCGCCGCAGCGCACCGCGTACTTCTCGAGCGCCCGCAGGCCCGGCGTCGTCTTGCGGGTGTCGCGGATCGCCGCACCGGTACCGGCGACGGCGTCCACCCAGGCACGCGTCGCTGTGGCAATACCCGAGAGGCGTCCCAGCAGGTTGAGCGCCGTGCGCTCGGCGGTGAGCATCGCCGCGGTCGGTGCATGCGCAACGAGCACCTCGGCGCCGGCGGCGACCAGGGCCCCGTCGGCCACGGGCCGCTCGAGGCGCAGGCCGTCGCCGACGACGACCTCGAGCACGGCGGCCGCCACCGGGAGCCCGGCGACCACCCCGGGGCGCCGGGGCACGAACGCGCCGCGGCTGTGATGCCCTGCGGGCACGGTGGCGACGGTGGTGACGTCGAGGCCACCGTCGAGGTCTTCGGCGACGGCGGCCCGGGCGATCGCCTCGATCGCGTCGGGGTCGAGGCCGCCGTTGCGCAGCGCTGCGGTGGTGGCGGCGCTCAGGCCCATGCGAACTCCTTGCGGTCGGCCGACACGAACGACACCGATCCGTCGACCACCTGCAACGACAGGTGGCGGCGCCAGGCCGGGTCCTCGTGCGGGTGGTCCCGGCGCCGGTGCCCGCCCCGGCTCTCGGTGCGGGCGGTCGCGGCGACCACGATCGCCGTTGCGATGGCGTGCAGGTTGGCGAGCTCGTACGCAGCCCGGCCCGGGGTTCCGGCGCTCCCGGCGCCGATCGATGCGAGCGTCGCCGCCGCCCGGCGCAAGCCGTCGGCTTCGCGCAGCACCCCGACCCAGCGCGACATCGCCGCGCCCTGCTCGGCCCGCCGGTCCGGGTCGGGCAGACCGGCGTCGTGGGCGCGCACGACCGGGGCCCGCACGGGTCGGGCGACCCCGGCCGCCAACGCCCGACCGATCCGCTCGCCGAACACGAGCGCCTCGGGGACGCTGTTGGAGGCCAACCGGTTTGCGCCGTGGAGCCCGGTGCAGGCCACCTCCCCCGCGGCGTACAGCCCGGGCAGCGACGTGGCCCCGTCGAGGTCGGTGACCACCCCACCGCAGGCGTAGTGGGCCGCGGGCGCGACCGGCACCGGCTCGCGCACCGGGTCGATCCCTGCGGCGCGGCAACCGGCGAGGATCGTCGGGAACCGGCGCTCCCACTGGGCTGCGCCGAGCGCGGTGCCGTCGAGCCAGAGATGGTCGTCGACGCCGCCGGGGGCCTCGGCCATGCGGCGGGCCATCGCAGTGGCGACGACGTCGCGAGGGGCGAGGTCGGCACGCGGGTGCACACCGGCCATGACCCGGGCGCCGGACGCGTCGATCAGGACGGCGCCTTCACCGCGGACTGCCTCGGACACGAGCAGGCGGGCTCCTGGCTCGCCGGCCGGCTGCCACAGCACCGTCGGGTGGAACTGCACGAACTCGAGATCACGGACGACCGCGCCGGCCCGCAACGCCATCGCGAGCCCGTCGCCGGTGACCACCGGCGGGTTCGACGTCGAGGCGTACACCTGACCGAACCCGCCCGAAGCCAGCACGACGGCACCCGCACCGATCACCCCGACCGATCGCACGGCGCCGTCGTCGCCGAGCACGGCCACCACCAGGCCGGCGACCCGTCCGGCGTCGAGCACCACGTCGAGCACGAAGGCGTGTTCGAGCACCTCGATGCGACCGTGGGAACGCACGGCATCCTCGAGGGTGCGCACCACCTCCGCGCCCGAGGCGTCGCCGCCGGCGTGGACGATGCGCCGCTCGCTGTGCCCGCCTTCGAGGGTGAGGGCGAGCCCGCCGGTGGCGTCGGTGTCGAAGTGTGCACCGAGGCGCTGCAGCGAACCGATCGCCGCAGGGGCCTCGGCCACGAGCAGCCGCACGGCCGCCTCGTCGCACAGGCCGGCCCCGGCGACCAGGGTGTCGTGCACGTGGGCCTCGGCCGAGTCGCCGGGCGACAGCACTGCGGCGAGACCGCCCTGGGCCCACGACGTCGAGCCCTGGTCGAGCCGGCCCTTGGTGACGACGAGCACCCGGTTGCCGGCCGCAGCGTGCAGGGCCGCCGTCAGCCCGGCCGCCCCGGAGCCGACGACGACGACGTCGACCCGGCGTTCCCAGCGCGGATCGGGGTGGGCGAGGCGTTGGACGATCCGAGCGCTGTCCATGCTCATTCCCCGAACGGCGAGGGGTTGCCGATGGCGACCATCCGCTCCACCGCGGCCCGGGCCCGAGCGGCGACGTCGACGGGTACGTCGACCACATCGTGGCCGTCCCGCAAGCAGCGCAGCAGCTTCTCGGGGGTGATCATCTTCATGTACTGGCACACGGCCCGCTCGTTCACCGGGATGAACCGCACCTTCGGGTTGGCCTGGCGGAGCTGATGGATCATGCCGGTCTCGGTGGCGACGAGCACCTCGGTGGCCGTGGTCGCCTTCGCGGCGTCGACCATCCCTCCG
The DNA here is from genome assembly GCA_040382215.1 of Acidimicrobiales bacterium. Lineage (GTDB taxonomy): Bacteria > Actinomycetota > Acidimicrobiia > Acidimicrobiales > Ilumatobacteraceae > JBEIFW01. Next base: position 549 of record JBEIFW010000160.1, on the reverse strand, counting down.
GTCGACAGGATCTTGGTGCGCTCCTTGGGCACCACGCCGGACGAGGCGAGGTACAGCGCCGAGGTGGCGCACCCGCACTCGGGGTGGACGAACAGCTCGGCTCGGGGGCGTTCGGCAACCCGCGCCTTGAGCTCGTCACCGTTGATCCCGGCGTGGACGTGGCACTCACCGAGCCAGACGTGCATCCCCTTGCGGCCGGTGATCCGCTGGACGTGGGCGCCGAGGAACTGATCGGGGCAGAACAGGATCTCGGTGCCCTCGGGGATCGAGCGCACGACGTCGACGGCGTTGGACGAGGTGCAGCAGATGTCGGTTTCGGCCTTCACGGCGGCGGAGGTGTTCACGTACGAGACCACGACGGCGCCGGGGTGCTCGGCCTTCCAGTCCCGCAGTTGCTCGGCGGTGATCGTGTCCGACAGCGAGCACCCGGCGTTGGCATCGGGGATGAGCACGGTCTTGTCCGGTGAGAGGATCTTCGCGGTCTCGGCCATGAAGTGGACGCCGCAGAACACGATCACCTCGGCCTCGCTTGCCGCCGCCGCGCGCGAC
>JBEIFW010000159.1:0-7879 GCA_040382215.1 Acidimicrobiales bacterium | reverse complement strand
GTGACGAGCTTCATCGCGTTCGACCTCGGGTGGGGCGGCCTCTACATCAAGGCCCACGCCGGCGCGTTCGCCATGTACGACGCCCACCCGGCGCTCGGGATCCCGAACGACCTCGGCGTGCCCGAACCGCCCGAGCGGGTCCACTGGGACAGCGGCCTGGCGCGTGCCGTCGGCGTCCCCGGGGCCTACGACTACGGGCCGGAGCGGATCTCCTGGATGGGACACCTGATGACCGACTGGATCGGCGACCACGGCCGGCTCCTGCGGCTCAACATGCAGGTGCGCAGCCACAACATCGTCGGCGACCTCACCCGCTGCCAGGGTCGCGTGATCGACAAGCAGCGAGACGGCGACACCCACCTCGTCGCCTGTGAGGTGTGGGGCGTCAACCAGCACGGTCAACGCAACGCCGTGGGCACCGCCGTCGCCGCACTCCCGACGAAAGGGGCCTGACCACCATGGGCGCGTTCTCCTGCATCGTCGGCTCGGCACGCACCAGCCTCCGAGACGACGCCGTACCCGACCCCGCCGCGCTCATGGTGTCGATCGCCCGAGCGGCGTTGACCGACGCCGGTATCGCCGATGCGTCGCTGGTCGACGCGGTGGCCTGCGTCGAGCCGGTGGCATGGACGTACGCCGACCTGGCCGGGGACGTCGTGACCGGACTCGGGTGCCGCAGCGACGTGACCCGCCTCGGCGTACCGGCCGGAGGCACGTCACCCCAGGATCCGCTCCACCAGGTGGCGGCGGACACGACGATCGACTGCGCCGTGATCGTCGCGGCCGAAACCGTGCGGGCCCGGCGCCGTGCCGCGCCCGGCACTCCGCCGGGGTGGCCGCCGCGCGCCCGCAGCTTCGATCCGTTCGCGAACCAGCCACCGTTCAGCTCACCGCTCGAGCAGCGCCACGGCCTCGTCGCCCCGATCCAGTCGTTCCCGCTGTACGAGAACGCGATCCGCGCCGCGCACGGGCGGAGCTTCGACGAGCAGCGCACCATCGCCGCCGAGCTGCTGGCCCGCAATGCCCGGGTGGCCGCCGACGACCCGCACGCCTGGTTCCGTGACGCCCCCGACGCCGGGACCATCGCCGCGGTCACACCGGACAACCGGATGATCGCCTACCCGTACACGAAGCGGATGAACGCGATCATCGACGTCAACCAGGCGGCAGCCGTGGTCGTCGTGTCCGAGCGCTTCGCCCGGGACCACGGCCTCTTCGCCGACGCGATGGTCGTGCTCGCCGGCGTCGGCGCGGTCGACGCGTGGAATTCGGTCGAGCGGGCGACGTTCCAGGAGAGCCCGGCGATGAACCACGCCGTGCGCATCGCGTTGCAGCGGGCCGGCCGCGAGGCCGGCGACATCGACGCCGCCGACTTCTACAGCTGCTTCCCGAGCGCCATCCAACTCGGGCTCACGGCGCTCGGGGCCGGCCCCGACGATCCCCGCCCGCTGTCACTGACCGGGGGCCTGGCCGTCGCCGGCGGTCCGGGCAACGGGTACGTCGTGCAGTCGCTCGCGGCCGCGTTGGACCACGTGCGCCGGCACCCCACGCACCGGGTGCTCGTCACCGGCATCGGAATGGCCAACGCCAAGCAGACGGCGACGGTGCTGGCCCATGCCGGTCACGTGCCTCCGGGCGCCACCGGCGAGACCACGTACCGGGAGCCGTTCGACGCCGAGGTGCGCGAGGTCGACCCGGCACCGTCGGGCGAGGCGACGATCGTGACGTACACGATCACCTACGGGCGCGACGGCGAACCGACCGAGGTCATCCTGATCCTCGACCTGCCCGACGGTCGCCGGACCGTGGCCAACGCCGGCGACACCGATGTGCTCGCCGCGCAGTTGATGGCGACCGAGCCGATCGGGCGGACCGGGGTCGTCCACCACGACGCATCGAGCGGACGCAACCGGTTCGCCTTCGCCGACACCGGCTCAGTGGCCGGACACGACACGCCCACCTGAGCGGAACTCGAGACCCTCGAAGCGGCCCGATGTCCGCCAGCGCTCGATGTAGTCGAAGTAGGCGACCGGGCCGTACGGGTAGCCGCTGCCGTTGAGGCGCTCACGGCGGCTGAACGCCGTGCCCTCGTTGTTGTAGTAGCCGGGCGTGCACTCGGGGTCGCCCATGTAGCCCCGCACGACGCTCTCGAGCAGCGCCACCCAGTCGCGCTCGGCCTCTGCGGTCGGCTCCACCTCGTCGGCACCGACGGCCTGCGCGTGGGACACGACGGCAGCGATCGTGGAACCCGATTCGACCAGGTTGTAGGTGACGTTCGAGATCAGGTTCGCACCCTGGGCCGGTCCGATGACGAACAGGTTCGGGAAGCCGTGGACGTGGATGCCGTGGAGACTGAGCATCCCCTCGGCCCAATGCTGCGAAAGGGTCTCGCCGTCGCAGCCCACCGTCTGGAACCCCGACCGGCGCGCCGTGTCCGTGCCGACTTCGAAGCCCGACGCGATCACGATGCAGTCGAGGTCGTAATGGGTGTCGCCGACCCACACCCCGGTCGCGTCGATGTGGCGCACCCCTTGGCCATCGGTGTCGACGAGACGGACGTTAGGGCGATTGAATGTCTGCAAGTACTCGTCGTGGAAGCACGGACGTTTGCACAACTGTCGATACCACGGCTTGAGCGCCTCCGCCGTCGCCGGGTCGGCGACCAGTGCGTCGACGCGGGCCCGGATATCGGTCATCTTCTCGTCGTCGGAATCCTCGTAGGCCTTGCGCATCCCCTCCGGCGTCAGGTCGGCGCCGTTGGCCAGCACCCGATCGCGGATGCGTTGCGAGATGTCCGTCCAGCCGTCCTTGACCAGGTCCTCGTCGGCGAAGCCACCGGTCTGCAAGATGGTGAAGTTCTGCAGCCAGCGTCGCTGCCAGCCCGGTGCGAGGGCGGCGAACCACTCGGGGTCGATCGGGTGGTTGTCGCGGGCGTCGATCGAGGACGGAGTCCGCTGGAACACGTACAGCTCGCCGGCGTCGCGACCGAGGTGTGGGATGCACTGCACGGCGGTGGCCCCGGTGCCGATGATGCCGACCCGCTTACCGGCGAGACCGACCATCGGCGCACCGGCCGGATCGCCGCCCGTGTAGGCGTAGTCCCACCGGCTGGTGTGGAACATGTGTCCGGTGAAGTCCTCGATGCCGGTGATCCCGGGCAGCTTCGGGCGGTGCAACGGGCCCGTGCCGAGCGCGACGAACCGGGCCCGGAAGGCATCACCCCGGTCGGTGTGCACCACCCAGTGCGCAGTTGCGTCCTCCCAGACGAGTTCGGAGACCTGCGTGGAGAACAGCGCGTCGTCGTACAGTTCGAAGGTGGTGGCGATCCGTCGGGCATGGGCCTGGATCTCCGGCGCTGGCACGTACTTTGCGCTGGGCACCGTGCCGGTCTCCTCAAGCAACGGCAGGTAGATCATGGCAGCGGTGTCGCACATCGCCCCCGGGTACCGGTTCCAGTACCAGGCGCCGCCGACGTCGCCGCCGCCGTCGACCAGACGCACCCGGGCCACCCCCGCCTCGCGCAACCGGGCACCGGTGACCAACCCGGCGAATCCGGCACCGATGCACGCGACGTCCACGGTGTCGGTGACCGGTGCACGGTCCACCCGAGGGGTGTACGGGTCCTCCAGCAGGTGGGCGAACCGGCCGGTCGGCTGGAGATACTGATCGTTGCCGTCGGAGCGCAGGCGCTTGTCCCGCTCGGCGCGGTAGCGGGCCCGCAGGGCGTCACGGTCGAGCATCGTCATGGTCGCAGTCGGGCGCCCGCCGCGCCCGCCGGGCGCCACGACGACCCTTCGCGCACGTGCAGGGGCCGGCAGCGGTCAACCGCGCTGGTTCGTTCCGGCACCCCGTCGACCGTAAGGGCGATGGCGCCGCAGTACAACGCCGTGTGGGCCGCGAACGAGGAGGCGGCCCGACGGGCACCGCCGAGATCCGCCAGGTGTTGGCCCCGGAATAGGCCTACGGAACGGGCACCTGCTGCGGATGGAAGTGTGGTGACTCACGCCCCGACGCATGCTCGTGGTCGAGGAACCTGCGGGCACTCTACGACCGACCCCTTGGCGTCCCTGGGGAGCGTGACCGGACCCGCCCTAGCATCGCACCCATGGTCGCGACGCTGGTCCCTCCTCCCGACGCGCTCCCCGACGTGCTGCCCACCGCGCGTCTCACCGCCCGGGGCATGCCGGTGCGCGAGCTGCGCGACGAGCTGCGGCGAATCCCCACTGCCCGAAACGTGATCGTCGTCGCATCGGCCTTCGCACAGACCGTCGGGGTCGTCATCGCCGCCGCGTGGCTCGACACCTGGTGGGCCTACCTGCTCGCCTTCGCCCAGATGGGCCGGGGACACTGCCAGCTCAACATCCTGGGCCACGAGGCAGCACACCGCTTGCTGTTCCCGAACCAACGAGCCAACGACCTCGTCGGCCGCTTCGTGCTCGCCTACCCGACCTTCCAGGCCTTCAGCGCCTACCGCCGAGCCCATTTCGCCCACCACCGTGACGAACTCGGCCCCGACGAGCCCGACCTTGCGCTCTACCGCGGATATCCGCTCACCCGAGCGTCGTTGCGCCGCAAGCTGACCCGGGATCTGCTGTTCGTATCGGCGTGGAAGAACTGGCGCGGGCTGTTCGGCGCCGCACGACGCCGCTCGCGCGAGGCCTGGCAGATCCTGGCCGTGCAGGCGGTACTCGCCGGTGTTGCGTCGATCACGTTACGGCCGTTGGCCTACGTGGTGTGGATCGCAGCATGGGGATCGCTGTGGAAGGTGTCGAACCGGTTGCGTTCGCTGGCCGAACACGCCGGGATGGAGCGCTCCACCGATCGACGCCGCACCACCCACGTGGTGCGCCAGTCGTGGCCGGCCCGGTTCGCCTTCGTGCCCCACCACACTGGTTGGCACCTGGCCCACCATGCCGACATGGGTGTCCCGTGGCGCAACCTGCCCCGGCTCCACGACGAACTCGTCGTCTCGGGTTGGGTCACCGAGGCGATCACCTGGCCGAACTATCGGACGTTCTGGCGGGCCGCCGCGTCCCGTCCGACCTCGCGTCCGGCGTGACACGCGACGGCGCAAGTGCCGACCGGCACATCGGTACGCTCGGGCGACATGGGTGTTGACTTTCGACCTCCGCTCGACGACATCGCCTTCGTGCTCGAGCACGTCGCCGGACTTGCGGACATCGCCTCGTTCCCCGGACTCGAGCAGGCCGACCTCGCCACGACCGTCGGGCTGCTCAGCGAGGCCGGGCGGTTCGTTGCCGAGGTCATCGCCCCGCTGAACGTCATCGGCGACACCGTCGGCAGCCGGCGCAATGCCGACGGCACCGTCACGACGCCCCCCGGGTTCGCCGCCGCCTACCGGCAGTACGTCGAGGGTGGCTGGGGTGGCATCAGCTTTCCGACCTCGATCGGCGGCGGGGGCTTCCCCTGGGTCGTCACGATCGCCGTCCAGGAACTGATCTCTGCCGCCAACATGGGGTTCTCCCTGTGCCCGCTGCTCACCCAGGGCGCGATCGACTTGTTGTTGCACCACGCCGACGAGGTCCAGCGTGAGACGTACCTGCCCAAGCTGGTGACCGGCGAGTGGTCGGGCACGATGAACCTGACCGAACCCGATGCCGGCAGCGACGTCGGCGCCTTGCGCACCAAAGCCGTGCCGGCCGATGACGGCACCTACCGGATCTCGGGCACGAAGATCTACATCACCTACGGCGAGCAGGACCTCAGCGAGAACATCGTGCACCTCGTGCTGGCCCGGACGCCCGGGGCCCCGGCCGGCACCAAGGGCATCTCGGTGTTCATCGTGCCCAAGTTCATGGTCCGGGCCGACGGCACGCTCGGTGAACGGAATCGGCTGCAGTGCTTGAAGGTCGAACACAAGCTCGGAATCCACGCCTCACCGACCTGTGTCATGGAGTTCGACGACGCCGTCGGTTACCTCATCGGCGGTGAGGGCACCGGGATGCGCTCGATGTTCACGATGATGAACAACGCCCGGCTGTCCGTCGGCCTCGAGGGTCTCGCAATCACCGAGCGCGCCTACCAGCAGGCCCTCGCCTACGCGCACGATCGACGGCAGGGCAAGGCACCCGGAGCGACCGGGCAGGACTCGTCTCCGATCGTCGATCACCCCGACGTGCAGTTGCTGTTGGCTCGCATGCGTGCCGGGGCCGAAGGGCTGCGGGCGCTGCTCTACTTCGATGCATCCTGCGTCGACCGGGCCTCCCACCATCCGGATCCGGCCGAGCGAGCCAAGGCGGCCGACCTGCTCGCCCTGCTCACCCCCATCGCCAAGGGATTCTCCACGGACCTCGGCGTGGAGCTCACCTCGCTCGGCATCCAGGTGCACGGCGGGATGGGCTACGTCGAGGAGACCGGCGCCGCCCAGCATTGGCGCGACAGCCGGATCGCCCCGATCTACGAGGGCACCAACGGCATCCAGGCCATCGATCTCGTCACCCGAAAGCTCGGACTCGGGGGCGGGGCTGTCGTGGCCGAATTGCTCGCCCGGGTGGAGGCCGACGCCGGCGCCACCCCGGCCCTCGCCGCCCTCCGTCGTTCGGCCACCTGGCTCGGCGAGGCGCTGGCGACTGGGAGGCTGACCGACGCCCTCGCCGGGGCCACCCCGTTCCTGCGCCAGTTCGGCCTCGTGCTGTGCGACTGGTTGCTGCAGCGCATGGCGGCGGTACCGGGCGCGCCGGCCTCGAAGGCCCTGGTGGCCGAGGTGTGGCGGACGCGATTCCTGCCCGAGGCCATCGGGCTCGAGGTCGCCGTCACCTCGGGCGCTGCAGCGCCAGCAGCACTGTTCGCCCGCTGACCGGCGTCAGCGGGCGAGCCAGCGGCGAGCGCCCTCGACGGCGACCGCGATCGCAGCCTGCACGGACGCCTCGGCCTCGTCGGCTCCCACGATCCGTTCGCTCTCGGTGCGCTGGGCGATGACGGCCAGTACGGCGCCGGCGGCGAGGCCGTAGATGAGCGACTGGGTGAACAGCAGCCCGGCCTCCATCTCGAAGTTCACGATGCGCAGGTTCCGGTACTCCTCGGTCATGCCGACGTTGCGCCGCAACAGCACCGGGTTGAACGAGGTGGTGGTGCGCTCCTGCCCCTCGAAGAACGTGTCGACCGACGCCGTCACCCCGACGACGTGCGGGACCCCGATCCTCGCGGCGGCCTCGGCCAGGGTGACGGTGAGGAACGGGTCGGCCGCGGCCGGGAACTCGGCCGGCGCCAGGTCGCGCGCGGCACCCTGGCGGCACAGGGCCGCCTGGCTGACGACGACGGTGCCGGGCGGGACGTGAGGCTGGATCGATCCGGTGGTGCCGACCCGCACGATCGTGCGGATCCCCAACTGCGCCAGCTCGTTCACCACGATCGAGGTCGAGGGCCCGCCCATGCCGGACGTGCACGACAGCACCGGGGTGCCCTCGAGCGAACCGAGGTAGCTCACCAGGCCGCGGTTGCGCGAGAGCGGCCACGGCTCGTGGAGGTGGGCGAGCGCAATGGCCTCGGCCCGGTCGGGGTCACCGGACAGGAACGCGAACGTCGGGCCCGGGCTCGGGAGATCGTCGGTCCCGAAGCCGAGGTGATGGGCGTGGACTGCGGCCATGGGCCGACGCTACCGGCGCGTCACCGCCGCCACGCCCGCCTCGGTGGCCAAGTGGGTCATCGCCACGTCGTGGGCGTCGCGCGGGAGCTCGTCGACGACCAGCGCGGCGGCGACGACCCCGATCCGCCAGGCCCCCGGCTCGAGCCGGGCCAGGAACCGGTCGTAGTAGCCGGCGCCGTGGCCGAGACGCGTCCCCCGGCGGTCGAAGGCAAGTCCCGGCACCAGCACGACGCCGACCTCGGCGATCGGGATCGCCTCGGCGTCGGCCACCGG
>JBEIFW010000158.1:0-7896 GCA_040382215.1 Acidimicrobiales bacterium | reverse complement strand
TCCGTCTTCGCGGCCGGCGCCGTCTTCGCGGCCGGCGCCCTCTTCGCGGCCGGCGCCTGCTTCGCGGCCGCCGGCTTCTTCGCGGCCGGCGCCTTCTTCGCAGCCGCCGGCTTCTTCGCGGCCGCCGGCTTCTTCGCGGCCGCCGGCTTCGCCGGGGCCGGTTCGGCCGCTGGCGCCGCCGCCGGTTCCGCCGCTGCCGGAGCCGCTGCAGCTGCGCCCGCCGGGGCCTCCTGGCCGACGACGCCGATCGCCTGAAGCTGCCGGGTGACCTCGGCACGGACCAGGTCGACGAGATGCTCGGTGGACTCCCGCCCTCGCTCGACGAGCTTGGAGACCGTCGCCGTCGCCTCCTCGACGCTCACCTCGCCCAGGTTGACCAGTTCCTTCACGAGCGTCTCGGCTCGGGCCTGGGTCATCTGGGTGAACGACATCCCGGTGTCGATGAGTCGCTTGAGCAGGTCGTTGCTGGCCACGGCAGCAGCGTAGTGGTGGGCGCTCAGGGCGAAGTGATGGCGTCGGACACCTCACCGAGGTGCGCCGCGACGAGATCGGGCATCGGTTCGACCCCGGCCGCGCTCGCCGTCACCCCACTGAGCACGAGGGCGAACCGGCACCCGAGCGCCCGGGCGAACGCGCCGTCGGTATCGGCCCGGTCGCCGACCATCACGTCCCAGGGGCCGACCCCGAGCGACTCGCGCACGAGCGCCGCCATCGCGCCGTGCGGCTTGCCGGCCACCACGGGGGCGACCGCGCCGGCAGCGGCCACCGCGGCCAGCAGCGAGCCCGCCCCGGGGATCACCCCCTCCGCCGTCGGGTAGGTGGTGTCGCCGTTGGTGCCGATCAGGCGGGCTCCACCCCGGAGCGCTCGCGTGGCCCGGGCCAGCGCGTCGTACGTGAACGCAGGGTCGAGACCGACCACGACGACGTCGACCGGACCGTCGTCGCCCGGTTCGACCACCTCGGCGCCGACCGACGCCAGTTCCCCGGCGATGCCGGGCCCGCCGAGCAGCAGCACCCGTTCCCGGGCCTCGACGAGCCGAGCTGCGGCCTGGGCCGAGGTGAACACGTCGCCCTCGGCCGGGATACCGAAGCGGGCGAGCTTCGCCTCGACGCCGACGACCGGCACGTAGGAGTTGTTCGACACGAACACGACCCGGTGCCCTGCCGCCCGCAGGCGCGCCACGGCGCCCGCCGCGCTCGGGATCGGGGTGTCGGCCCGCCAGACGACGCCGTCGAGGTCGCAGAGCACGTGCACGGGTGGTAGCCAATCACGCGTGCCCCGCTTCGAGCCCTTCCCGGCCGTGCGCTACGCCGACGGCGCGCCGCTGGCCGACGTGACCGCCCCGCCCTACGACGTGCTGTCCGACGACGACCGCGCCGCGTTGGCGGCCCGGCATCCGCACAACGTCGTCGTGATCGACGTGCCCGTCGAGGCCGACGGACCCGGGCGCTACGACGCGGCCGCCGCCACGCTGCGGTCGTGGTTGGCATCCGGGGTGCTGGTGCAGGACGCACCTGCCTTCTACCGGTCGTCGATGACCTTCACCGACGAGACGGGCGTGGTGCATCGCACCATTGGCCTGCTCGGCGGCCTCGAGGTCGTGCCCGAGGGCGGCGACGGGGTGCTCCCGCACGAGCAGACCACGCCCAAGGCCAAGACCGATCGGCTCGACCTGACCCGGTCCACCGGGATGAACCTGTCGGCGGTGTGGGGCCTGTCGATGGCGTCCGACCTGGCCGACGCCGTCGCCGCCGCGCCGGCCACCGAGCTCGGTGCCTTCACCGACGACGCCGGGGTCCGCCACGACCTCGCCCGTATCGACGATCCCGGTGCCGTGGCGCAGCTGCAGGCCGTCGTCGAGGCCGCCCCGGTGGTGATCGCCGACGGCCACCACCGCTACGCCATCAGCCGTACGTACGCCGCCGAGCAACGCGCCGCCCACGGCGGTGGGGCCGGTCCGTGGGACCTCACCCTCACCTTCGTCGTCCAGCTCGCCCCCGAGCACCTGTTCATCCAGGCCATCCACCGGTTGCTCACCGACCTCGAGGGCACCTCGGCCGACCTCGCCGGTCGGCTCGACGCCTTCTTCGAGCGCCGGTCGGCCGGCGCTGTCGACGCCACGATCACCACCCGCATGGCCGAGGCCGGGGCGCTGTGCCTGGTCCACCCCGACGGCACCGGGGAGTTCCTCGTGCCCCGACCGGAGCGGTTCGCCGGCCTGCGCGATCTCGACTCGCTGCGGCTCGAAGCCGCCCTCGAGGGGGTGGCCCACACCAAGACCTACCAGCACGGCGTCGAGCACGTGCTGGCCGCACTGCGCAACGGTCGGGCCCAGGCGGCCGTGCTGTTGCGTCCGGTGTCGATCGCCGAGATCCAGCGCACCGCCGACGAGCGGGTGCTGATGCCGCCCAAGTCGACGTTCTTCGCCCCGAAGCCCCGTACGGGTCTGGTGATCCGTCCGGCTTCGGACTGATCCCCGTGGACGCCGGCGAGCTGGGCGCGGTCCTCCGTTCGCCCTGGGCCACCGAAGCCCTAGGGCCGTTGGTGATCGTCGAGCCGGACGGTACCGAGGTGGCCGTGCCGGTGTCGTTGCCGGTCGTCGTCGCCACCACCTCGCCGGCGCCGTGGGCGGATGTGGTGCTCGAGGATGCGGCCACGCTCGACGTCGTCGCTGCCACCTGCGAGCGCTCCCCGATCACGGCGGTGTCGTTCGTGCTGCTGCTGCGCAGCGGGGCGTGGCGCTCGATCGAAGCCGGACTCGTCGCGGAGTCGACGACGTACTCGATGCTGCAGGGCAGCCCCGAGTTCGCCCGCTGGCGGGCGTCCCGGCCGGTGCGCGACCGCGGCCCGGAGGACGGCCCGCCGCTGCGCGTCGTTCGTGACGACACCGTGCTGCGCATCACCTTGGATCGGGCCCACGTGCACAACGCGTTCTCGCCGTCGATGCGCGACGCGCTGGCCGAGGCGTTCCAGCTCGCCCTCGTCGACGACTCGATCGAACGAGTGGTGCTCGACGGCGACGGCCCGTCGTTCTGCTCGGGCGGCGACCTCGACACCTTCGGCACGTTCCCCGACATCGGCACCGCACACCTCACCCGGCTCACCCGCAGCCCGGCCCGGCTGCTGGCCGCGATGGCGAGCGGATCGAGGTACGGCTCCACGGGTCGTGCCTGGGCGCGGGCATCGAGCTGTCGGCGTTCGCCCACCGGGTGGTGGCCGACCCCGACACCCGCTGCGGGCTGCCCGAGGTTCCCCTCGGCCTGGTGCCCGGCGCCGGCGGCACGGTCAGCCTGCCCCGCCGCATCGGTCCGCAGCGCACGGCGCTGCTCGGGCTCACCGGGCGCCCGGTCGAGGCGACCACGGCCCTGCGCTGGGGGCTCGTCGACGCCGTCGCCGCTCGTTGAGGCCTTCCCGGACGATGCAGGAATCCGACAGGTGATCCTCAAGCGGCGCTGGAGTCCGCGGGAGCGACCGACGAGGGACCCATGCGGGAACGATCACACACGAAGCGAACGGCACGCCGGGTCGCAGCAGCCGTCGCCGTCACCACCGTCCTGAGCGCCGGCGCCGCCACGGCCCAGGCGAAGTACAACAACCCGGACCCCTGCGGCGTGCGCGACGACGCCCAGGTCTTCCAACGGTGGAACGATCCGAACTTCTACTTCCTGATGCCCAACGGTGGCATCGAGAACGGCCTGACCGGCTGGGTGGGGTTGTCCTACCCGCTCCCTGGGGGAGGAACGTTCCGCCTCGACGACTCCGTCGTCGTTGGCCGCAACGAGACCTTCGGCCTTCGCGGGTCGGGCGGCACCAAGAGCCTCCGGGTCTCGACCAAGCCGAGCAGCGGCGCAAACGTCTCACGGACGATCTGCGTGAAACGCAACGAGGGCACCATCCGGTTCGCGTACCGGCCCGGTCCTGTCGGCACGAAACTCGAGGTTGCCGTCGTGCAGGTGGCGCGCGTCGCGGTCGGGAGCAGGCGGCCCGAGCACACGGCGACCAAGACCTACACGATCGAGGGGACGGGGAGCCGCGAGTGGGCGATCTCGCCGATCTTCGACACCGGCGCCGTCTACAGCGGCGGCGATTCGGCCGACATCTACCTCCAGTTGCGGGCGACCGGCGGTGAGTGGCTGGTCGACGGCGTCTACGTCGACCCGATCCGGATCCGCTGGGCCCTCGGCGACCGCCTCAGAACACCTCGGGCGGCGGGTCGGATCGCTCGGCGTCGTTGGCTGCTAGCAGCGCCGGGTCGAGCAGCACCGGGTCGACCGGCGTGACCAGGTCACCGACCGCCACGGTGCCACCGACCACGATGCGGGCGTTGAGGCCGGAACGGTGGATCAACGGCCGGAACACCGGCTTGCCGACCGTGCCTTCGAGGTAGCGGCAGGGCACGTTCAGCCGGCCGCCGTACAGCACGCACGCTCCGATCGAGAAGTACCGGCCGACGAGATGGCCGAGGGGCACGCCGCGCACGGTCACGTTGCGGCGGTGCTCGTGCGGTTCGAGCACGACGCCGTGGTCACGCAGCAACGCCTCGAGCACCTCGGCTTCGATGAGGGTCACCTGACGGTCGATGTGGTGGCGGTCCGAGTAGGTGCCGGTGCGCCGGGCGTAGCGGTCCCCCTCGATACCTGCACCGGCCACGAACACGGCCAGCGCCAACGGTTCCATCGCCCCTCCACCGACCGGTGCGCGGTGCAGGTGCCCGACCACGCCGCGCCAGGTCGGTGCCCGGCCGGCCACGCCGTCGGCGCCCGACATGCCCTCGTCCGCCATCACGCTCACCCCTTCGGTGGACCGGCCTGGGTGTGGCGCGTTCCGGGCGGATCGACGGCCCACGCCGGCGCCTCGCCCCACGCGTCACCAAAGACCAACTCCCCCAACGGCCGGCGCCGGACCGGGCCGTGGTTGCCCTCCGGCCGGCCGATGGTGATCGTCGCTGCGATCAGCGCCTCGCGCGGGATGCCGAGGAGCGCTTTCAGCTCAGCGTCGACCGCTCCGTGGAACCCGGTGAGCACACCGCCGTAGCCCAGCGCCCGGGCGGCGAGCAGCAGGTTCTGGCAGGCCGGGTACACCGAGGCACCCTCCACCGCGTTGGGCGCCCGATAGCGCAGGAACACCGGGAGCACGAGCACCGGCGTGCGCTCGAACTCGTCCACGTAGCGCTGCATCGTGCGCGCCATGCGGGCCTTGGGCGAATGGGCCACCGTGCCCGAACCGGTGTCGTAGCGATCGGTCTCGCGCTTATCACCCCACAGCGCCCGGGCCGAGTCGCCGATCAGGCGCTTGGCCCGCACCGCCACCGGCGAGTCGGTGAGCACGACGAACCGGAACGGCTGACGGTTCGATCCGCTCGGTGCCCGGGTCGCTGCGAACACCATGGCCCGCAACGCATCCGGCGGCACCGGCTCGTCGGTGTAGCGCCGGATCGAGCGGGTGGTGACGAGGCCTTCGAGCAGGCCGACGGTGTCGGCGGGCAGCGCACGGCCGGCCAGCGAAGAGGGCACGGCGTCGGTGGTCACGGCGCCGATCGTGCTACAGCCGGCCGGCGTCGAACAGATCGAGCACCTCGACTGCTCGTGCCCGCACGGCCTCGAGGTCGCCCAGACGGTCGAGATTGGCGTACGGCTGGGCCAGCCGGTGGTTGCCCCGCAGCCGGGATCGGTTGCGGTCGAGGAAGTCCCAGTAGAGCGTGGTGAACGGGCAGGCGTCCGGGCCGGTGCGCTTGGCCGGGTCGAACCGGCAACCCGAGCAGTAGTCGCTCATCCGCTTCAGGTACGCGCCACCGGTGGCGTAGGGCTTGGTGGACATCGACCCGCCGTCGGCGAAGGTGCCCATGCCCAACACGTTGGGCAGCATCACCCATTCGGCGCCGTCGACGAACGACTCGGCCATCCAGCGCGCCAGCGCCATCGGTTCGATCCCGGCCGTCGTGCCCAAGTTGGCCAGCACGACGAGGCGCTGGATGTGGTGCAACCACGCCCGCTCGTGGATGCCCTCGACGGCCTCGGCGACGCAGCGCATCGCCGTGGGCGCCGCACCCCTGAAGGCCGGCGGCAACGGCCGTTGTGCGTCGAGGTGGTTGACCTCGACGTAGCCGGGCATGCGCAGCCAGTAGACACCCCACACGTACTCCCGCCACCCCAGCACCTGGCGCACGAACCCTTCGGCCGACGCGAGCGGCACCCGGCCGGCGCGGTAGGCGTCATCGACCGAGTCGCACACCTCGCCGGGCAGCAGCAGGCCGACGTTGAGGGCGTGACTCAGACCGGAGTGGGCCAACCGCCAGGCGTTGGCGCCGTTGCGGTCGGTGCGCAGCATGGCGTCCTCGAAGGGCCCGAAGCCGGGCAGCACCTCGGCCACGAATCGCTCCAGGCGTTCGAGCGCGCCGGCGCGCGAGGTGGCCCACCAGCCCTGCGGGTCGGCACCGACGGCGCTCGGGGGCAGGTCGGCGAGCACGGCGCGGTCGATCTCGTCGAGCGGGTCGGCCGGCAGCTCGGGCCAGTCGCGGCGGTCCTTGGGCGGGCGTTCCCGGTTGTCCGCATCGAGGTTCCAGCGCCCACCGGCGGGCTCGTCGCCGTCCATGAGGTAGCCGTGGCGGCGGCGTTGCCAGCGGTAGAAGTCCTCCAGCAGCAGCCGGTTCCGGCCGTTCGCCCAGGCGGCGAACTCGTCGCGGTGACATAGGAACTGCTCGGAGCGGACGAGTTCGACGTCCGCTCGGCGGCAGAACGCATCGAGCCCGTACGACAACGGTTCGGTGGCCCGCACGACGCCGGGACGGAACTCCGCCCGGTGGGCGGCGAGCCCTGCGGCGAGCGACGGCGCCCGGCGGTGATCGACGGTGAAGCCCTCGTCGGCGAGCTCGGCCGCCAGCCGGCGCATCCCGGCGAGCACCAGGTGGAGCCGCTGGCGGTGGAACGGGCGGGACGCACAGTGCCCGGTGGACTCGACGAACAGGATCCGGTCCCGGTCCCGACGGGCGTCGCGCAACGCCCCGATGCCCCGGTTGAGCTGGTCACCGAACACCCACACGGTGTCGAGGGGGGTCACGGTGCATCACCGCCGAACGGGTCCCAGCTGCCGAGCTGGTTGAGGGCGGCGACGTAGGCATCGCGCACCTCCTCGGCGGTCGGCGGGCCGACGTGCCCGGAGCCGACGACGGTCAGGTTCACCATGCTGGCCCCGGCCTCCGGGTACAGCTCGAGCCGGCACCAGCACGGCCCGGGGTCGTGGAGGTGCACCTCGAGCACGTAGGGCGGATCGTCCACGAGCACCTCACCGAGCCAGTTGGTCGCCACGAGCAACGCCTCGAACGCCTCGGCCGGCAGGGCCTCGATCGAGAACGAAGGATGGTCGTGATCGACCCAGCGGCGCATGCGGCGCATGCGCTCGGGGTCGCGCCGAGGGCCGCTCGGCGGCGGTGCGGGTTCCGGAGGACGCAGCTTCGCCTTCACCGCCAACTCGAAGGCCCGATTGAGCTCCTGCATGCCGGCCTCGTCGCCACCGTGGTCGGGATGGAGCTGCTTGGCCAGACGCCGACGCGCGGCGCGCAGTTCGTCGAGCGTGGCGGCGGCGGTGAGCCCGAACGGGGCGAAGGGGTCCTCCGACGGCATCGACGCCGACCTCAGACGTCGCGGTCGCGTCGGGCGGCGTAGGCGGCCCGCACCTCACCCGCGGTGGCCGCGGCCGGGCCCGGTTCGGTGACCGACGCCGGCGGCGGCGCCCATGCCGCCGCCACCTCCTCGGGGCGACGGGCGTGGAGCACCGCAGCGGCCTGCACGTAGGCGCCACGGGCGACGTGCTCGTCGCCGTCGGGCACGACCACCGGCCGGCCGGCGAGGTCGGCGAGCACCTGGCGGTAGGCAGCCGAGCGCGCCCCGCCGCCGCCG
>JBEIFW010000157.1:0-8112 GCA_040382215.1 Acidimicrobiales bacterium | reverse complement strand
GCGGAGTTGGCGGCGGCGGACGCGGAGCCGCAGGGTGATCTGAACGCGTCACCGGAGTACCGCGCGCATCTGGCCAAGGTGTTGACCCGCCGGGCGTTGGAGGCTGCCGGCGCCTGACCGGGCTCGGGGCTGGGCCGTCACCCCCCCGGATTCCGGGAGTTGATGGTTCGAACGACGTTGGGGGTCAGCGCTTCACGCTGACCCCCAACGTCGTTTTCGTCTTGCCTTCGTTCGAATGCCCCTCCTGGCCGCTGCCGCCCCCGGGGCCCCCTACAAGGCGATTCGTTGACGATTCGCCACCCAGGGGGGAGTTCGTGACGCACGGAGGAGGAGGAATCGCACGCTGTGCGGCCGCTCGCACGAGCGCACTCAGAGGCCTCTGGGCTGAACGCCCCTCGCCGATCCGGCGCCCGACTGCTTGCATCGTCCCCGGACGGATGGTGCGACGCAGGAGGCGGCGACGATGGCGACGGTCGAGGTGGCGATCCCGACATGGAACCGCTGTGAAGGCGTGCTGCGGACCATCGACAGCGCCATCGCCCAGTCCGACGTCGACGGGCTT
This sequence comes from Acidimicrobiales bacterium, assembly GCA_040382215.1. Lineage (GTDB taxonomy): Bacteria > Actinomycetota > Acidimicrobiia > Acidimicrobiales > Ilumatobacteraceae > JBEIFW01. The sequence continues at coordinate 7,550 of JBEIFW010000157.1, read as the reverse complement.
CGGGTCGTCGTCTACGACAACGGCTCCACCGACGCCACGCCGGAGGCCGTCGTCGCCCGGTACGGCGAGGCCGTCCATCTCGACCGATGGGCCGACCAACAGGGTCGCTTCCGCAACATCTCCCGGCCCTTCGAACGTACCGACGCCGACTACCTCCTCGTGCTGTTCGACGACGAGGAACTGCTCCCCGGTAGCCTGCGCCCCTTCGTCGAGACGCTCGCCTCGGTGCCCGGCGCAGCGTTCGCCACCGCACAGCGCCGCCTGCGCAACGCCGAAGGCACCATCCTCGACGGAGCAGGCCTCCAGGCCTCGCCCCGCTTTCGCCCACCGGACGTCCAATCCGGCACCGCGTTCATCCGGCAGCTGTTCAAGATGGGCGATTACACATGGATATGTTCGTGCCTGTTCCGCCCGGCCGTGATCGGGCCGACCGGCATCCGCGAGGCCGACGACCCGTGCGACGACACGGGCCTGCTGCTGCGCGCCGCCCGCTTCGGCCCCGTGGTCCATCACCCGCAGCCGGTCGCCACACAGACCGACGGCAACGTCGGCGAGTCGGTCCGCATGGGTCTCGTCGACGCTGCCGACGGGCGCAACACGCTGTCGCTGCGTGGTTGCGTCGGCTACCAGCGAACCCTCGAGCGCTTCCTGCTCGAGGAGGGAGCCGACCTGTTCGGTCGGCGCGAGCGACGCCGCCTGCTCGCCGCCGCCGAGCGAACCGCCGCCGGGCTCGCCGGAATGGCAACCGGCGGAGCCGGCGGCGCAGCCGCGCTCGACGCCATGCTCGACGCTGCGCTGTGGTTCCGGCGGCCGCGCAGCAGAGTTCGGCTTGCCCGGAACGCGTTGCGGGTCTGGCGTGGGGCCCGCCATCCGACCGCACTACGGATCGGTCCGTGAGCCCGGTTCGGCGCACCTCGACGACCGGCGCCTCGCTGCTGCCCGCTCTCGCCACCGTCTGGATCGCTGCCGTCGTCGCCACCGCCTACACCTACGACTACGCCGCCGGACCGACGCGCTTGCTCGCCCCGCTCGGCCTCGGGCTCGTCTTCCTCGTGCCCCGGGATCGCCTCGTGCACGCCATGGTCCCCCTCGCCGGCGTCGCCTACCTCGCCTGGTACGTCGTGTCGGCCTCCTTCGCTCGCAACCCCGGGTCCTGGTCGAGCCGAGCCTGGCTCGAACTGCCGCTCATCGTCTCGTTCTCCGCCGTCGCTGCGGTTGCTCCCCTCGAGTCGATTCGTCGCGGCGTGCTCGCCGGTGTCGAGCTCGTCTACGCCGTCGTGCTCGTCCAGGCAGTGACCGGCTTCCCTTCGGCCGTCGACGCGCCCCGGGACGTCCCGCTCCCCGGGGACGTCCTGCGCTGGCACGGCCCGTTCTACGAAAAGAACGGACTCGGCGGGTTCGTGATCGTCGGCCTGTCGGCACTGCTGACCCTCGGGCGGCCCGGATGGCGTCGCCGAGCGGGATTCCTCGCCAGCGCCGTGCTGCTGGCCGGAAGCCTGTCGACGACGGCACTCGTCGGATGCGTCGTGGCACTCGGACTCGCCGGGGTGCTCGCCGCCTGGGACCGGTTCCGCGACCCGCGTAGCCGTCCCGTCTTCGCGGTGGCCACCGGGATCGGTCTGATGGTCGCCGGCTACCTGAGCGTGGTCCTGCTCCCGGCGCTGACCGCCGTGTTCGGGAAGGACCCGACCCTCACCGGCCGGACCGACATCTGGGGCGCGGGGTTCGACGCATGGACGGCGGCACCGATCACGGGCCTGGGCGTAGGGTTCTGGGCATCGACGGGCGACCCGCTGCTCGGGCTCACCCTTCATCACATCGGCTACGCCGCTGGACACGCGCACAACGGGCTCCTGAACGTCGCCATCGAACTCGGCCTGGTCGGCGTCGTGCTCGTCGCTGTTCTGCTCGGTTGGGTGGCCCGCACGGCATCGCGAGCACTTCCCGTCGCCACGGACCTTGCCCGGTTCGGTCTCGTCTACCTGGCCACGCTCGCCGTGTCCTCGCTCTCCGAGGCGGTGTTCCAAGGCGTCCATCTGGCCGTCGTCCTTGGGCTGGGAGCTGCGCTGGCCGGGGCCGTTCGCAGCGGAGCGCCGCACGCCGGCAACAGCGGTCCGGTGCTCGTCGGCTCGCCCCCCCGGACGGTACGGCGCCCGGTAGAGACCCAGGCATGACGCGACCGTGGACCATGACGGCGGTTCGGCGAGGCAACCTGCGTGCGGTCTCGATCGACGCGCTCTGGGGCCTCGGCCTCGAGGGCTCGCGACTCGTGGCCGGAGTGCTGACCTTCATGCTCCTCGGGCGCATACTCGGACCCGGCGCATACGGCGACTACATCGCGATCTACGCAGTGCTCGGGATGTTCACATCGGTGGCCTACGCCGCGCTCACGCTCGTAGTGCTCCAGGTCGCCGTTCGAGATGGTGAACCGCCAGAGCAGGTCGGGCGTAGCTGCATCACCTGGTGCTGGATCACGGGTGCCGTGCTCGTCGTTGCGGCGATCGCTTCGGTCGGGGCCGTCGTCGACACCGCAGGCCTGACGACCGTCGCCGCCTTCGCCGTCTCCGAGATGGTGCTGGCCGGCACGATCGAGATCACCACGCAGACGTACATGGCGGCGACTTCGTTCATCGCTGCGGTACAGCTCCGCCTGGTCGGCATCGGCGCGCGCCTCGCGCCGGTCCTTGTCCTCGCCCTGACCGGCCGGCTGAGCCTCGAAAACCTCGCCATCGCCAACACCGTCATACTCGGGATGTTCGCGATCTGGCTCCCTCGCGTCGTGCGGGCGCGGGCTGGCCTGTCGCTCGGCCCAGGTCGCCCCTTGCTGCGTCATGCTCGCCTCGCCGGGCTGTTCGTCGGCCCGATGATCGCCTTCGCGCTGTTCAACGACGGTGACAAGGTCGTCCTGCGCAGCACGGTCCCGGAAGAGACCGTCGGACGGTACTCGGCGGCCTACCGCCTCGTCGGCATCGTCCTGCTCCCGCTCAGCGCACTGATCGGGTCCTCGTATCTGCGGTTCCTCGACCACGACGAACGTGCGACCGGCCAGCATGTCCGTCGGGCGCTGCGGTTCACGGTCGCCGGGGTGCTGTACGCCGTGCCGGCCGGGCTCGCGCTGGTCCTGGCCGCACCGGCGGTGACCGTGCTTCTTGGCCAAGGGTTCGCCGGCACCGACACGATGATCCGCTGGCTCGTTGCGTTCGTGGTGGTGCGCAGCGGCTGGACCTTCGCGATGAACGGCTTGCTCGGTCTCGGACGGCTCGCCCTGCGCGCCATCCTGCTCATCCTCAGCGCGAGCCTGAGCCTCATCCTCTACCTCAGCTTGATACCCCGCTGGGGATGGCAGGGCGCCGCGGTGGCGACGCTCGTGAGCGAAACGGTGTTGAGCCTGGCAACCTGGACGGCGTTGCTGTGGGCCCAGCGGCGCCACGACGCACTGGTCAGGTCGGTGGAGGGCGATCAGGCCGAGCCGGCCCCGAGCACCGGCTGCGCTCCGAGCACCTGATGATCGAACCCGGCCTCCCATGGCAACCAGCCGTTGCGGTCCGGCCACACGAACTGCACGACCCGGAAGCCGACCTCGCCGTACCAGCCCGTCGCCGATGCGAACAGCCCGCCGTACCGCTCGAGATCGACCGGTAGCAGCACGGCGCGCAGATCGTGGTCGAGCAGCCCGGTGAACAACTCCCCCACGGGTATCTCGACCTCCTGGCGGAGCACGTCGACGACGAGGCCGATCAATCCCTTGGCGGCCACGGGCTTGAGGCCGAACACCACGATCTCGGGGAAACCGAAGCTGTCCTCGATTCCGATCGTGTAGGCGTAAGGCGGCTGGGGAGGGGCCACGTCGAGGCGCGCGGGCACCGGCTCGATCGCCCATCCTTCGGTCTCGATCATCCAGGCGATCTTGTCCCGGTGCTCCATGGAGCGATCCGGGAAGACGTCGCTCACGACGGCTCCCCTTTGCGCCACAACGGGATCACAGCGGAAGCTCCCCGGTGGCCTTCTTCGTGGAGCCGGTGTCCTTCCAGGCGGCGATGGTTCGCTGAGCGATGCGCATCTGATGGATCTCGTCGGCGCCGTCGGCGAAGCGCGACCATCGCGCCTGCTGCAGCATGTGCGCGAGCGGGGTGTCGGTCGAGTAGCCGAGCGCCCCGTGTACTTGGATGGCCCGGTCGATGATGCGCCACAGGCTGTTCGCCACGAAGTGCTTGGCCATCGACACCTCGGCGATGAAATCCATCCCGTGTTCGATCTTGTAGGCCGAGTGAAGCACCATCAGCTTGCACTGGTACAGCTCGACGGCCGAGTCGGCGATCAGCCACTGGATCCCCTGTTTCTCGGCGAGCACGCTGCCGTGGCTGTAGCGCTCGAGGGCTCGCTGCACCATCATGTCGAGCGCGATCTCCGCCTGACCGATCCACCGCATGCAATGCGCCAGACGAGCCGGGCCGAGCCGGTACTGGCCGAGTAGGTGGCCCTGGCCTCGACCGCCGAGCAGGTTCGCCGCGGGTACCCGCAGGTCCTCGATGAGAATCTCGCAGTGGTTGTGCGAGCCCGACATCGTCTTCACGTCGCGCACGATGTTCCAGCCCTCGACCGGTAGGTCGACGATGAAGCAGGAGTTGCCCGCCTGTGGGACGTCCGGATCCTGTTCCGTGCGGGCGATGAGCAGCGCGAACTTCGCGCCGCGGGCCCCCGAGATGAACCACTTGTGCCCGTTGATCACCCATTCGTCGCCGTCGGGGTAGGCGAAGGTCTTGATCAGCGTCGGGTCCGAACCGGCAACCTCCGGTTCGGTCATCGCGAAGCACGAACGCGCCGTGCCCTCACACAGCGGTCGGAGGTACTTCTCCTTCTGCTCGGGCGTGCCCCAGTGCAGCAGGGTGTGCTGGTTGCCCTCGTCGGGAGCCTGGGCGTTCAGGACGAACGGCCCGATCGACACCTTCGCTGCCTCTGCGGACACCGCCGCCATCGCCGTCGGGCCCAGGCCCATACCGCCCCACTCGGGTGGCATGTGCGGCAGCCACAGGCCCCAGTCCTCCCGTGCGGCCCGGCGCAGCTCGACGATGGCCCGCACCGTCTCACGCCGATCCCCGTCGGGCACGTCGGCCCAACGGGGACGCACGACTTCGTCCATGAACGAACGCACCTTTCGGCGGATCTCCTCCACCTCGGGCGGGAACGTGAAATCGATCATGGGACCCCCTGCGAACGCGCAGGGTCAGTTTGTCAGGCCGGCCGGACCGGCCCAAGGGGCTCAGGCCTCGGGCGCGGTCCCGTCGCCGTACTGCTCGTAGTATTCGCGCCAGGCGGCCTCACGCTCGGCATCGTCGGCACCGCCGATGTAATTGCCCTGGTCGTCGTAGGCATGGGCGCCGAACGCTTCGCGGTACTCCTCGGCGACCTCGCCACCCTCGGCGGCCTGCTTGATCGACAGGCTGATCCGACGCCGCTGCGTGTCGAGATCGATGATCTTCACCCAGAGCTCCTCGCCCGGGGTGACCACCTGCTCAGGCGCGTCGACGTGGTGTGCCGACATCTCGGAGATGTGGACCAAGCCCTCGATGCCCTCGCCCACCTGGACGAACGAACCGAAGGGGACGAGCTTGGTGACCCGGCCGTAGACGAGCTCGCCGACACGGTGGGTCGAGGCGAATTCCTGCCACGGATCCTGCTGGGTGGCCTTGAGCGACAGGCTGATGCGCTCCCGGTCGAAATCGACATCGAGGACCTGGACGGTCACCTCGTCGCCGACCTGCACCACCGACCCGGGGTGATCGACGTGCTTCCATGAAAGCTCCGACACGTGGATGAGGCCGTCCATGCCCCCGAGATCGACGAAGGCGCCGAACGACACCACCGACGACACGACACCACGGCGCACCTCACCCGGGCGAAGGTTGGCGAGGAACTCGTCTCGAGCTTCTTTCTGGGTCTCTTCGAGGTAGGCCCGCCGGGAGAGCACGACGTTGTTGCGGTTCTTGTCGAGCTCGATGATCTTGGCCTGCACGACCTTGCCCACGTAGGGCGCCAGATCGCGGACACGCCGCAGCTCGACGAGCGATGTCGGAAGGAAGCCCCGAAGCCCGATGTCGATGATGAGGCCGCCCTTGACGACTTCGATCACCGGACCCTCGACGACTTCGTTGTTCTCCTTCTTCTTCTCGATCGTGCCCCAGGCACGCTCGTACTGGGCGCGCTTCTTCGACAGTACAAGGCGACCTTCCTTGTCCTCCTTCTGCAGGACGAGCGCCTCAAGCTCCTCGCCGAGCTTCACCACCTCGAACGGGTTGACATCGTTGCGGATCGACAACTCACGCGACGGGATGACCCCCTCGGACTTGTACCCGATGTCGAGCAGCACCTCGTCCTTGTCGATCTTCACCACCCGGCCGTTGTCGATCTGGCCGTCCTCCACGTCGACAAGCGTTCCGTCGATCGCCTCGGCGAACGACATGCCCAGATCGTCGGCGATGATCTGGCGGGGGATGTACGAGCCGTCCTCGGCGACGGTACCGAGCGACGGGGCGAGCGTGGAGTCGGACAAGGGAACTGCTTTCGGGCGATCTGGGAAGGGACGGGAACGGCCCCGGGCGAACCGGGGACACGCAAGGGTAGCACCGGGTCGTCCCAGCGCAGTAGCGGTGCGGGCACCCACCGTCGGAATGCGCCGGTCGATACCGGTGCGGCCGACGACCGGTCAGGTGCGGGTCGCAAGCAGCAGGAACTCCGGCGACTCGACGGTAGGCGCACCAGGGCGGTACGCCCCCGGCTCGACCGACCAGAGTGCGTCGACCCGTAGGCCGACTCGGCCGGCGAGGAACCTCAGCTCACGCGGGGTGTAGCACCCGGTCCACAGCTCGACGGGCAGCACGGCACCGGTCTCGGAACGCACCTCGGTGTGCTCGTGGGCGATGCCGGCGTCGGCGTCGAAGTCCGCCTCGGTCTGGTAGCGGACGCTGAAGTACGCGCTGAACGCGCTCACGGCGATCCGGCCACGGCCCGGGCGGACGGCAGCCGTCATCGCCGCGAGCACGGTCTCGTCCTCCCCGTCGGCACGCAACAGCCCGAAGGCCCCTTGGCACAGGCTGATCGCTGCATCGAACGATCCATCGCCGCGCCAGCGGCGGGCGTCGACCCGCTCGAAGGTCGCCCCTGCGGGAGCGCCCGCCCGGGCGAGCTCCACGAACCGGGCGCTGATGTCGATCCCGTGGACGACGAGGCCGCGGCGGGCCAATTCGTGAGCGTGGCGGCCCGGGCCGCACCCGACGTCGAGCACCCGCATCCCGGGCCGCAGGTCCAGATGTTCGACGAGCGCGTCGACCTCCTGCACGGTGCCCTTCGTGAACGAGTACCGCAGGTAGGCCGCCCCGAGATGCTCGGCCACCGGCTCGAACCAATGCTCGGCGGTCATCTCGACGTCCCGACCGAGCGCCAGACCCGCCGGGTCAGGCACGTGGGCCCGCCATCGCCCGTCATCGACATCGCGGCCCCGGTGATCGTGTGGACCCGGCTCCCTGCGGCAGCGAGCCGGTCGGCCGTGCGCG
>JBEIFW010000156.1:0-8157 GCA_040382215.1 Acidimicrobiales bacterium | reverse complement strand
TCATCAAGCACGTGAAGCGCACCGGGTTCGGGTACCGGAACCTCGCCAACTACCGGCTCAAGATCCTCTACCGCTGCACCCGACTACCCTCACCCACCGAACCAGCCGAACGGCTCCCTGCCGCGGGAAACGCGTAGACCCGCGTTGTGCCTTCCCGGGGCCCTGGAGTGACCCGAGGAACTTCGTTGGGGCAAGCGCTCCGTCAGCCGGCGAAGAGGGTGCGTGCGGCCAGGTCGGTGGGGATCCACCGTCGGGGCGTCACGGCGGGCCCGTCCCCTCGGCCCTCACCTGATCCCGCGATGCCTGCGGCTCCTTCCTCGGTGCGGGCGTCCACGCCATCCGGCTTAGGGTGAGGTCGTGGATCGTGAGCTCGAACAGCAGGCGAACTGGGTGCAGCGTCACCGACGAGCGGCGGTGTTGGCGGTGGAGGCGGTCGACGCGCCCGTGGTGGTCACCTCGGCATGGATCGACGAGCAGCTGACCGACACCTACGAACGGGTCGGTGTTCGGCCCGGTCTGTTGGCGGAGGTGGCCGGCGTCGTGGAACGCCGGTGGTGGGAGCCGGGCACCTCGTTCGTCGATGCTGCGGCGCTGGCCGGCGAGGCGGCGCTCGTGTCGGCGGGCATCGATCGGTCGCGGGTCGGCATGATGATCTCGACCTCGGTGTGCAAGGAGTACCTCGAACCGTCGGTCGCCTGCGGGGTGCACCATCGCCTGGGTCTGTCGCCGGCCTGCGTGAACTTCGACCTCTCGAACGCCTGTCTCGGATTCGTGAACGCCATGCACCTGGCGGCGACGGCCCTCGATGCCGGCGTGCTCGAGTACGTCCTCATCGTCGACGGTGAGGGCAGCCGCCACACCCAGGAGCGGACCCTCGAGCGCCTGTCGCAGGCGTCGGCCACCGCAGAGGACGTCTTCGCGGAGTTCGCGTCGCTGACGTTGGGTTCAGGTGCTGCGGCCATGGTGGTGACCACCACCGACCTGCACCCTGAAGCGCACCGCATCGTGGGTGGCGTCGCCCGGGCTGCGACGCAGCATCACGACCTGTGCGTGGGCACGCTCGATCGCATGACCACCGACACCCGGGGTCTGCTGACCGCAGGCCTCGAGCTGTCGGAGGCCGCCTGGCGCGATGCGATCGGGCACTTCGACTGGACCGAGGGCGTGGCGCGCTACGTGATGCACCAGGTGAGTCAGGTGCACACCACCATGCTGTGCTCGCGTCTGGGGCTCGACCCGGCGCTCGTGCCGATGATCTTCCCCACCCGGGGCAACGTCGGCCCGGCTGCGATCCCGATGGCGTTGGCCTCGGTGCAGGGCGAGCTGCGGACGGGTGACCGCGTGCTGTGCCTGGGCATGGGTTCGGGCCTGAACACCGCCGCCACCGAACTGTTGTGGTGACGGCGTGGTCACCGTTGGCGACCTCCCGGGCCTGCTGAGCACGCTCGGACTCGACCCGGCGTGGTCGCGGCGCCTTCGTGTGCCGGCCGACGGCGCCCCGATGGTGCACGCACTGGACCGCCCGGCGACCCCCGTCCCGGGCACGGCTCCTGCATCGCCCCGGCCCACCGTGGTGTGCCTGCACGGCAACCCCACCTGGTCGGTGCTGTGGGCGCCGCTGCTGCGATCCCTCGATCCCACCTACCGGGTGGTGGCCCCCGATCAGGTGGACATGGGCATGAGCGACCGCGTGACACCGCCGGGATCCGTCCGTCGGTTCGCCACCCGCGTCGACGACCTCGACGCGACGCTCGCCGCTCTGGACGTCTCGGGGCCGGTGGTGCTGATCGGCCACGACTGGGGTGGGGCCGTCGCCATGGGTTGGGCCGTGGCGCACCCCGACCGGGTTGCCGGGTTGGTGCTGGCCAACACCGGGATCGCCGTCCCCGAGGGCCGCCGTGCGCCCTGGTTGATCCGCCTGGCGGCCCGGCGAGCCGTCCTGCCCCTGGTCGCGCAGCGAACCCCGTTGTTCGCGCTCGCGGCAACCCGTCTGCCGGGGACACGACTCAGCCCCGACCTGCGCCATGCGCTCGCCGCGCCGTACCGCACGTCGCGGCGGCGAGGTGGCATCGCCGGCTTCGTCGCCGACGTGCCCTTCGACGAGCAGCACCCGAGCGCCGCAGCGCTCGCAGCCGTCGCCGATGGTCTGGATCGGGTGCAGTGCCCGGTGCTGTTGCTGTGCGGCGCCCGCGATCCCGTGTTCGACGACACCTTCGTGCACGACCTCGCCAGGCGCCTTCCCCAGGCGGAGGTGCATCGCGAGCCCAGGGTCGGTCACCTCAGCCCCGCTGCGCCCGGCTTCGCCGACGTCGTGCAGCGATGGCTCGCCGACGCACCGGTGCGCCCGCCGGCCCCGGCACCACCCGAGGACCCCGCACCGCCGGTGCGGGCCTGGACGATGCTCGAACGGCGAGCGCACGACGGGGCCGTCGCCCTCCACGACGGTGCCACGGGCCGTTCGGTGACGTTCGCCGAGTTGTTCCAGCAGGTGACGGCGACCGCGGCCGCGCTGCACCGCCTCGGCGTCCGCCCCGGCGATCGAGTGGGGATCCTGGTGCCACCCGGGGTCGAGCTGGTGACCGCGGTGTACGCCTGTTGGCGACTGGGTGCCGTGACGGTGATCGCCGATCGTGGCTTGGGCATCAGGGGGCTCGGTGCTGCGCTGCGCAGTGCGCGGGTACAGGCCGTGGTGGGCGTTCCCCGAGCGCTGCGCGTCGCCCGCCTGGCCCGGTGGGCGCCCGGCGCGCGGTTCGTGGACATCACCCGACTGCGCCTCGACGACGTGAGCGGCGTGGCGATCCCCGAGCCTCCTCGGGATGCGCCGGCCGCTGTGCTGTTCACCTCGGGTGCCACGGGGCCGGCCAAGGGCGTCTGCTACACCCATCGGCAACTGGAGGCGCAACGCGACGCCTTGATGGCGGTGTACCGCATCACCGCCGACGACGCCCTGGTGGCGGCCTTCGCGCCCTTCGCCCTCTACGGCCCGGCCATGGGCATCACCTCGGCCCTGCCGGACGTCGACGTCACGGCACCGGCCACGTTGACCGCCGCCGCCCTGGACCGGGCATGTGCCGCGGTGGACGCCACGTTGGTGTTCGCCTCCCCTGCGGCGTTGGCCAACGTGGTCGCCACGGCCGCCTCGGCGCCCACCACCGCGTTGCGCCGGGTCCGCACGGTGATGTCGGCCGGGGCGCCCATACCGGTCGCTCTGCTGCGTGAGGTGGCTCGATCGGCGCCGTCGGCCACCCTGCACACCCCCTACGGCATGACCGAAGTGCTGCCCGTTGCCGATGTCGACCTCGAAACCCTCGACGCCGTCGGCGATGGTCGGGGCGTGTGCGTGGGAGCGCCGGTCGCCGGTTGCCGCGTGGTGATCGCCGAGACCGCGGATGCGGGGGTGCGCCTGCGTCCTGTCGGCGCCACCGGCGAGGTGCTGGTGGCCGCTCCGTGGTGCTCGGCCGGCTACGACGTGTTGGCCGATACCCAGCGGCGGGCACGACCCGTGGCCATCGATCCCGAGTCGGGGGCGGAGGTGGTGTGGCATCGCTCCGGCGATCTCGGGCACCTCGACGACGCCGGGCGCCTGTGGATCGAAGGTCGCGTCGTGCACGCCATCTCCACGTCGCGTGGTGTGGTGACGCCGGTGCCGCTCGAGGTGTGTGCACAACAGCTGGCCGAGGTGGGCAGGGCGGCGGCCGTGGGTGTGGGGCCACCGGGAGTGCAGCAGGTGGTGGTGATCGTGGAGCTGGCGCCGGCAGCTCGGCGCCGGCGGCGGTTCGCCGGGATCCGGAGACGACGCAGGCCGACGATGCACCTCGCCGCCTATCCCACGGCCGTCGCCGTGCGGGGTGCGGTGACCGCGGCGTTCCCCGAGGTGACGGTCGCTGCGGTGTTGGAGGTGGAGGCCATGCCCGTCGACGTCCGGCACAACGCCAAGATCGACCGCACCCTGCTGGCCGCACGGGCGGAGGCGTTCCTGGCGGGGCGACGCTGATGCGGGTGCTGGTGACCGGCGCCGGGAGCCTGTTGATGCACGGTGTGGTGCATCGTCTCGTGGCGCGCGGCGACGAGGTGTGCTGTCTGCAACGTCGCCCGGTCGCGGTGCCGGCCGGTGTCACCGTGGTGGCCGGAGACGTGCGGGACCACACCGCCGTCGAGCGCGCGGTCGCCGGCTGCGACGCCGTGATCCACGGGGCTGCCCGGGTGGGGGTGACGGGGACGTGGCAGGACTTCGCGTCGGTGAACGTCGAGGGCACCCGCATCCTGTCGGATGCCGCCCGTCGCGCCGGCGCGCAACGCTTCGTCCACGTGTCGACGCCGTCGGTGGCCCATGTCGGCCACTCGCTGGTGGGCGAGTCCGCCCAGCCGGCGCTCACCGGTCGACGGACGAGGGCCTTCTACGCCGAGTCGAAGGCCGTGGCCGAGCAGCACGTGCTGACCGCCGCCGACGACCGGCTCGGTGTGGTCGCCGTCCGGCCGCATCTGGTGTGGGGACCGGGCGACACCCAACTGGTCGGGCGCATCGTCGAGGCGGCCCGGCGCGGCCGACTCCCCCTGATCGACGGAGGGCGTGCGCTGGTGGACACCACCTACCTCGACAACGCCGTCGATGCTCTGGTCGCGGCGCTCGACGCCGTGTCCCCGGGGTCGCCGGTGTCGGGTCGGGCGTACGTGGTGGCCAACGGTGAGCCTCGGCCGGTGCGCGACCTGCTGGTGGGCATCTGCACTGCGGCGGCGACCAACCCCCGGGCGCGTTCGATCCCCGCCGGCGTGGCCTTGGCCGCCGGCACGGTGCTGGAGCGCCTCTGGCCGCGGTTCACCGAGGAGGAGCCGCCGCTCACCCGTTTCGTCGCCGAGCAGCTCTCGACCGCCCACTGGTTCGACCTCGGCGACACGATGCGTGATCTGCGCTGGCAACCCCGGATCAGCCTCGACGCGGGCCTCGACGCGTTGGCGGCCTGGTATCGCCACGCCGGCTGATCACGGCGCAGAGCTCGCCGCGGCGACCGACCGTCAGCCGGCGAAGAGGGTGCGGGCGGCGAGGTCGGTGGGGATCCAGACCTTGCGGCTGCGGGTCCAGGGCTGGCCGGACTCCGGGTCGAACTCGGCGGGGAGCGCCACGCCTTCGGGGACGTCGGCGGTGAGTCCCTGTGCCCGGACCGTGAGGAGGCAGCGGACGGCGTGGTCGGCCTGGCAGAGGACGCCGGTGCGGCCGACCGTGATGCCCGCCTCGTCGGCCATGCGGAGGCCTTTCTCGACCACCCCGGCGGTGCTGAGGTAGCGGATGGTGCCGTCGGGTTCGACGTCCGGCCCGATCGGGACGACGTTCGGCACGCCCCGAGCGGCGAGCCCGACGGCCACCTCGACCTGGGTGAAGATCGGCACCGGGTGCTCGGCCACGAACTCGGCCGCCAGCTGCGCCAGCGCCTCGTTCACCGGTCCGGGGACGATCTGGTCCGGTGACGGGACGGCGCCGTCGGCCGGGGGTTCCACGCCGGGCGCGAAGCGGTACCCGTAGGCGAACACCCAGAGGGAGTCGACCTCGGCCGGGTCCGCGGTCGTCGGCGTGTAGGACAGGATCGGGCTGCCGGCGATGTCGCCGCCGGCGAGGGTCACGAGCGCGGCGACCGACTCGTCGCTCAGGCCGGTGACGACGGTGCCGGCGAGGGCCTCGTCGTCGAGCTCGTCGCCGAGCCGGAGGCGGAGCTGCGCACGGTCGTCGAGGGGTGCGGTGGTGGTCGTCGGCTCCATGGCAGGCTCCGTGGTGGTCGGCTCCGTGGTGGTCGGCGTGGCCTCGGTCGTGGTGGTCACGGGCTCGCTCGATCGGCCTGCAGTCTCGTCCAGCTGCGAGGTGGCGCTGTCACAGCGGACGCCGACCTGCGCGTGACGGTTGACGGCCGACGAGAGGCCCGTACACTCATGTACATGAACGTGTACACCTCCACGCCCGCCACGGTCAGCGATACGCGGCGCCGGCTGACCGGACATGTGGCCCGCTTCCGATCCGAAGGTATCGATGCCGAGCCCGTCGTGTTCGGCGACCGTCGGAACCCCGACGCCGTACTGCTGCCCTATGCGACGTTCGCCCTCTTGCTCGACGTCGCCGAGGATCTCGTCATCGCCGAGCGGATCCGCGAACGCGACGCAGCCGACAGCGGCCGACGGACACCGCTGACTGACGTCGCCGCCGAGCTCGGCATCGATCTCGACGAGCTTTGAGCTCGGAGCAGGCCGACCGGCAAGGGGTCGGACAACCGCCGGGGTTCGCCCGGGTTGTGTTCACGGATGCTGCGATCGAAGACCTTCGAGCGATCAAGGCGCAGGCCGCCCCGGTGCTCAGGCAGGTCTTCATCGCCCTGAAGCAGCTCGAGGGCGGGCATCTGCAACCCACCGCGCTGAACGACTACGGCAAGACGGGAGACCTGAGCGACTGCGGGAAGATCGTCATCGAAACGCCCGGCTACCCCGAGTACCGGATCGTCCTCCGGGCTGCAGCGGGGGAGTTCGAGGTCATCGAAGTCATCTGTGTCGAGGAGCGGGTCGGCGACCTCGCCTACCTGCTCGCCGGCGTTCGGTTGGGACGGATCGCCGACCCGGACCGACGAACGGACGCCCAGCGAAGAATCGCCAGGATCCGCAAGCAGCGCGGCTGGTAGTCGCCCGCAGGCCGTGGGATCGGGTGAGTCCCGCGGAGTGGTGTAGGTGGGGGGTGAGCCCGGTTTGGTCGTTGTCGCTGGTTGTTGATCTTGTCAGGCGGTGATGGCCAGGGGCATCTCCTCGGCGGGTGTGTCGGTGGGCGTGTGGAGGAGGGCCATGGACTCCTCGGACAGGTAGCGGCGTTCGGCGACGGCCCATTCGTCGTGGGTCTCGACGACGACCGCGGTGATGAGCCGGAGAGCGGCCGCGTCGTTGGGGAAGATCCCCACGACGTTCGTGCGCCGCTTGATCTCGCCGTTCAGGCGTTCGAGCGGGTTGGTGGGCTACAGCTTGCGCCAGTGGGCCGGCGGGAAGTGCGTGAACGCCAGCAGGTCTTCGGCGGCGTCGGCGAGCATGGCGGCCACGCCGGGGAACTGCGGGTCGAGGGTGGTGACGATCTCGGTCGGTTGCGAGCGGACATGGGCGGGGTCGGGCTGGGCGAAGATCGTGCGGATGGCGGCGGCGACCATGTCGGCGGATGTCTTGGGGACCTTGGCCAGCACGTTGCGCATGAAGTGCACCCGGCAGCGTTGCCATGAGGCGCCGACCATGACCGAGGCGATCGCAGCCTTGAGTCCGGCGTGGTGGTCGGAGATCACGAGCTGCACGCCGGTGAGCCCACGGGTGCGGAGCGAACGCAGGAACGCAGTCCAGAACGCCCCGTTCTCGGTGTCGCCGATGTCGACGCCCAACACCTCACGGTCACCGGTGGCGGCGACCCCGGTGGCGACCACGACGGCTCGGGACACGACCCGGCCACGGACACGGCCCTTGACGAAGGTGGCGTCGACGAACACGTAGGGGAACTCGACGTGGCCGAGGGAGCGGGTGCGGAACGCCTCGAGGTCCTCGTCGAGCTGGGCGCAGATCCGGGACACCTCGGACTTGGAGATCCCTGCCTCCAACCCGAGGGACTTCACCAAGTCGTCGACCTTGCGGGTCGAGACTCCGTGGACGTAGGCCTCCATCACCACCGCGAACAGGGCCCGGTCGCTGCGGCGGATGACGTCGATGTCACCGCCGGCGCGGAGCGCGTCGAGGAGCTCGGACAGGTCAAACTCTGGATGGGCCATCGGTGTGAACTCCGTTTCGTGAACCCGGGAAGGAACACGACAACGATCACGCCGATGGCCCACCTCAACGGTGGACCCTCACCCAGTTACACCACGCCGCGGGACGGGATCGTCCAGGTGCCGTCGGGCTGCTGTGGCGCCATCGGTGCCGGTGATCGACCTCACAGTTGCGGGCGGGGACGGCGCAGCCCGGGAACCCGCAATGCGGGACCAGCGACAGGATGGCGTGACGCATCGGTCCGGTGACTGGTGCGGGTCCGCCGCGAGCGCCTGCTCCAACGCCGCAACTGCGGTTTCGATCGACTCCACCACGGTCGAACACATGTGCGTATTCTACCGCACAGGTGTGACAACAACGCATCGCGAACGCTGCAATACCAAGGGGAAC
>JBEIFW010000155.1:0-8224 GCA_040382215.1 Acidimicrobiales bacterium | reverse complement strand
CGAGATCGATCCGTACGTCGCCACCATGCTCGTGCTCGGCGCGCTGTCGTGGACCACGGAATGGTTCGATCCCAACGGCACGACCCTCGCACGGGACGTCGCGAACCACGCCGTGCGGATGACGCTCGACGGCATCGCCCGGCCTGCGGCCTGACGGGTCCTAGCCTCACCGGTGCGCCGGCGAGGCGCCGGGAAGGGGGACCATGACGACGACCGTCGCCGTCGAGCGCATCCGGGCGGTGCGCCACTGGGCGGCGCTGGGCGCAGGGCCGCTGCCCACGGTGCGTGCGCAGCTCGACCGCCTCACCGATCGGGGGATCACCGGGGTGGTCGTGCCTCAGGTGCTGACCCCACCGTGGGCCACCCTCGGCGTCGCCGCCGCCTGTAGCGACTTGCAGTTGGCCACCGGGATCGCGCTTGCGTTCGTCCGGAGCCCGCTCGAGACGGCCACGGCCGCGCTTGATCTCGACCGGCTGTCCGGGGGGCGGTTCACCCTCGGTCTCGGCAGCAGCATCCGGGCCTGGAACGTCGACCGCTACGGGGTCGCCTACGACCGCCCCGTCGCCCGTCTGCGCGAACTCGTCGCGCTGGTGCGACGGCTGGTGAGCGCCGACGAGCAGGCGTCGGTCGGTCGATTCGAGGGCGAGTTCTACTCGCTCGACCTGCGTGGCGTGGCCCTCCAACCACCGGTCGGCGCGCGGGTCCCCGTCTCCTTGGCCCCGTTGCGAGCTCCGATGACGCAGCTCGCCGCCGAGCTCGCCGACGGGATCCTCGGCCACCCGATCTGGTCGCCCCGGTGGATCACCACCGAGGTCGCCGACGCCGTGGAGCGGGGGTTGGCCCGTGCCGGGCGGTCGCGGCACGAGGTCCGGATCACGGCATGGCTCCGAGTTATCGTCACCGACGACCGGGCTCAGGGCCTGACCGATGCGAAGGCCAGCCTGCCGTTCTACGTGCTCCCCCAGTACGACTCGTACTTCGCCGACCACGGCCTGAGCGAGGACGCCGCGGCGGTGCAGAGCGCCGTCGCCGCCGGCGCGCCTCCGGCTGCGCAGGCCGCCGCCGTGTCCGACGCGCTTGCCGACACCCTGGTGCTGGTCGGCACCGCGGACGAGGTCGCCGACCGGATCGCCCCCGTGCTCGACGTCGTCGACGACGTCTGCCTGAGCGTGCCCCCGGGGATCCCGGCCGAGCGGGCCCGGGCCTACGACGCAGCGCTCGCCGCGCACCTGTTGCCCGGACGGCCGAAGAGCCAGGGCTACGGTGCGGCCGGTCCGAGCTGAGGGGAGTCGACGATGCTGTTCGCCGAAGAGGCTGCGAGCTCCGGGAACAACACGATCACGATCGGCGCCACGCTGGTCATCGCCGTCATGACCCTCGCCGCCGGATGGCGCATCCTCAACAAGGCCGGGCTGCCGGGCTGGGGCGTCCTGATCCCCTTCTACAACGCCTATCTGTTGCTGAACGCGTCCGGGAAGCCGGGGTGGTGGCTGGTGCTGCTGTTCGTCCCCGTGATCAACGTCGTGGTGCTCATCCTCGTGATGTCCGGGCTGTCGAGATCCTTCGGCAAGGGCCTCGGCTTCACGATCGGGCTGCTGCTGCTGCACCCGCTGTTCCTCATGATCCTCGGGTTCGGCAGCGCGCAGCACGTGGCACCACGCCGCGCCTGAACGGGCTCAGCTCCCGAGCAGGCGCGCCGCCTGCGTCGCGGCGTCGCGAGCCCGGGCCTCGAGTGCGGTGTCGGTGGCCGAGGAGATCGGGTGACCGATCACGACGAAGCCATAGCCGGGCGCGCCGAGCGCAACCGCCATCAAGGCTGCGCCGTCGGCGAAGGCACTCGTCATGATCCCCACGGCGGGCACACCGGCCCGCTCGGCGCTCACGGCGTCGTGCAGACTGCACGACGAGCAGCTGCCTCAATCACCCACGCCGGTGAACACCACCGCCCATCGGGTGGCTTGGTCGATCAGGCCGGCCTCGGCCGGCGCCGAGTAGTTCTCCTTGGTGCGCAGCACCACCTCGGCCACCCCCCACTCGTCGCGCATGATCCGCCCCAGGTGCGAGAAGAACGACCGGGTGCCCGCCTTGCCGTTCGAGATGATGCCGACGGTCGCGCCCCGTAGCGACCCCGGGCGGGCGGCGAGCACCAGGCGCTCGGCATGCTGTTCGAAGCTCGGATCGAGCACGGTGATCATCGGGCATCCTCCGGGACGAGATGGGCTCAACAGTCGAAGCACGCGCCGACACCGACGGTGACGGCGGCGGACTTGGGACCGAGCCACGGGGGGATCACGGCGGCGAACCCGCCGGCGTCGCCGCCCGCGGCGACCACCAGCAGGTGATCGGGCGTCGGGAGCGCCCGGTACTCGGTGGTGCGGTTGGCGTCGTTGACGACCGCTCGCTTGCCGACGCGTTCCCAGTCGCCACGGGTGACCACGGCGCGCTCGTGGACGTACCGCCGCACGTCGGCCTTCGACCAACCGGCCGCATGGAACACGGAGCGCAACTGTGTCGGGATCACCACGGCGTAGTTCCCGGCCCAGATCGAGTAGTGCAGCATGGTGGCGCGGATCTCGGCGACGACCGTGTCGAGCACCTCGGCGGGGTCGGTCGTCCATTCGTTCATGACCTGCCGAGGCCCCGACGCTGCGAACGCCGTCACCGACGACGTTCCCTCGGGGACGCCTCGCTCGGCGCCCAGCGCGCGCCAGGGGACGGCGCCTTCCTCGTCCTCGGCGAGGCACCACGACAGCTTGCCGGGATGGCCGAGGGTGGAGCGGTCGAGCTCCCCGGGCCGGACCTCGAGCAGGTTGCGTAGCACCAGGCGCACGGCGCGGCCGATGCACACCGAGGCCCGGTCCGGGCCGGCGAGCGCCGAGTGCGCCGACGACATCCCGAGGTCGTGACGCACCGGGCCGTTGACCACCAGCAGGATCGCGCAGCCACCCGTCGAGGCCGTCGCCCCGTGGACGAGCAGCTCCGGCCGGCACAGCGCGTCCACGGCCGCCGCCACGACCGGGAAGTCCGACGGCAGGCAACCCGCCAGCACGGCGTTGACCGCCACCTTCTCCGCCGTCAACGGCCGCTGCTTGACCGGTTCGACGCCGACCACGAGCCCGGGTACGGCGCCCGCCCACTCGAGCATCGCGTGCACCCGTTCGGGGGTCGGCGCAACGACCGGCAGCCCGTCGGTCCAGCCCCGCTCCCGGTAGAAGGCCTGCACGTCGTCGGCCTCGACGTGGTAGGTCCGGGCTGCGCCGCTCATCGGATGGCCACGGCGTTGCCAGGCGAGCCGAGTCCGTCGGGGACGTGCAGCGGCGCCGCCACGAAGAAGAACGTCCAGCGCCCGTCGGCGGCGCAGGCGGCGGCGAGGGCGTCGAGGTCGAACATCTCCCCGAGCGCAAACCCCAACCGCGGCAACAGCCGCCGGTGCAACGACCCGACGGCCGGGTCGCCCGGGGCACGCTCGACGGCCGGGTTGTCGCACACCAACGCCGCCGGATGCGCGTTCCACAGGAACCGGGCCATGGCCTCGTCGGCCTGCAGACCGGCGGCGCGCGGTTCGGTCGCATAGTCGGCCCGGGCGGTCGGACCGAGCCGGCGGTAGGCCGTCACCCAGCCCGTGCGCACGCACCAGACATCGCCGACGGCCGGGGTGACACCCTGCGCCTCGAGCGTGACGCGCAGGTCCTCGGCCGTGATCGCGCGTGGCTCGAGCGGGTCGTAGCTCGGGTCCACCGCCGCAAGCCGGGCGGCGACGTCGAGCAGGATCCCGCGCCCGGCGATGCCGTGGCGGGCCCAGTGGTGGATGCCCAGGCCATTGGGTCCCTCGGTCGGGTCCTGGGTGCGGCCACCCCAGTAGCCGTGCTCCCGGCAGCGCACGTGGCCGAGCGCGTCCCACTGGGTCGAGCCCTGGGGATGGAAGTCGTCGAGATGGTCGTCCATCTCGTGACGGTTCAACGGCCGGACGTGATGGCGGTAGGCGCGGCGGCCGTACAGCGGTGGATTCGGCACGTCGAGCGGCAGGTCGAGCGGGTGGAGGACGCCGGTGACGATGCCCGCCCGGGCGGCGGCGACCCGCTCGGGCGTGATCAGGTTGACCGAGCCGAGCACGTCGTCACGGCCCCAGACGTCCCACGCGTGGCGCATCCCGAGGCCGGGCACCTCGGGCAGTTCGTCGTAGCCCGGCAACCCCCCGTCGGCCATCCTCCGACCGTACCCCTGCCGCCGGGGCAGACTCGCGGGATGGGGATCCGGGAGCGGGCGTGGCGGCGAGCGATCGGGTCTGCCGTCGTGCTGACCGCTGCGTCGTCGACGATCGCCCCGGCGCCCGCCGCTGCGTCACCGCCGGAACCGGTCACGGTGACCATGGCCTTCTCCGGTGACATCCTCCCCCACCGGCCGGTGCTGTCGGCCGCCCTGCGCTACGGGAACGGCGCGTACGACTTCCGCCCGATGTTCGCCCGCATCGCGCCACTGGTCGCCTCGGTCGACCTGGCCATCTGCCACCTCGAGACCCCGATCGCCCCGCCGGGCGAACCGCTGTCGTACCACCCGCTCTACGGCGTCCCCCGCGAGATCGTCGACGGCATCGCCTCGGCGGGGTACGACCGCTGCTCGACAGCATCGAACCACGCCTTCGACCGCGGCAGCTCGGGCATCGACGCCACCGTCGATGCGCTGGAAGCGGCCGGCATCGGGTCGTCGGGCATGGCCCGCACCCCCGCCGAGGCCGAGCCCCAGGTGTTCACCGCGAACGGCGTCCGCTTCAGCCAGCTCAACTACACCTACTCGATCAACGGCCTGCGGCTCCCGCCCGACCAACCCTGGCGGGTGCGGTTCCTCGATCCGGACCGCATCGTCGCCGATGCCGTCGAGGCGCGGGCCCGGGGGGCCGAGTACGTGATCGTCAACCTCCATTGGGGCATCGAGAAGGACTGGCGGGTCAGCGCCGCCCAGCGTGCGCTCGCCGAGGTGCTCACCGCCAGCGGGGTCGTCGACCTGATCGTGGGCGAGCACGTGCACGTCCTGCAGCCCATCGAGCAGGTGAACGGGCGGTGGGTCGTGTACGGCACCAGCAACCTGCTGTCGAACCTCCCGGGGCCCGACCCGGCGTGGCCGGCCTCCGCCCAGGACGGGGCGATCGTCACCGTGGCCGTCACCCGGGCCACCGACGGCACGATCACCACGCACCGGCCGGTGGTGCACCCGACATGGGTCGACGACACCGGCGGATACGTGATCCGGCCGGTGCTGGCCGACCTCGCCGCACCCGACGTGCCGTCGTGGACCCGGGCCCGCCTCGCCGAGTCGCTCACCCGGACCCGATCGGTGCTCGGCCCGTTCGTCGCCACGGCTCCGGCAGGTCCGGTGCCGGTGCGGTGCGCCGTCGAGCTGCCGACGAACGTGCCGGTCACCGGGTTCGCCCCGCCGACGTCGCCGTCGGTGTTCGTGCCCGCCGACCCGGTCCGCATCCTCGACACCCGCACCCTCGGCGACGCCGGGTACCTGTGCCCGCAGTCGGCCCGCTCGATCCCCGTCGCCGGCCGGGGCGGCGTCCCGCCGGCCGGGGTGAGCGCAGTAGCGCTGACGGTGACCGTCGTGGGCGCCGGCGGTCCCGGGTTCGTGACCGTCTGGCCCACCGGTCCCGCCCGTCCGTTCGCCTCGAGCCTCAACCTCACGGCGGTCGAACAGATCCGCCCGAACCTCGTCGTGGTTCCGCTCGGGGAGCGGGGCGAGATCAGCATCTACAGCCAGTCCGGGGCGCACCTCGTGGTGGACGTGTCGGGCTGGTTCGTGCCGTCGGGCCCGGCGAGCGCCGGCCGCATCGTGCCGGTCACCCCGTCCCGGCTGCTCGACACCCGCGACCTCACCGGGCCGACCGTGGGCGCCCGGGCGGGTGGTGGCGCCGCCGTGACCGTGCCCGTCCTCGGGCGCGCCGGGGTGCCCGAGGGGGGCGTGGCCGCCGTGGTCGTCAACGTGACCGGCACCGAGGCCACGGCGGCGGGGTTCGTGACGGCGTGGCCGAGCGGCCTGACCCGCCCGGAGGTGTCCAACGTGAACCTGGACGGGCCGGGCGCCACCGCGGCGACCCTCGCCTTCGTGCGCCTCGGCCCGGACGGGGCGCTGCAGGTGCTCACCCAGTATGCCGCGCACCTCGTCGTCGACGTCACCGGGTACGTGACCGGGCCGGGCTCGGCGACCGGGACCGAGGGCCGGTTCGTCCCGCTGGCGCCGTCGCGGGCGTTCGACACCCGGGAACCGACCCCCACGCCCCTCCTCGCCGGGGACACGCGGACCTTCAGCCACCGCGGCGTTGCCGGGGTGCCGGACTCGGGCGTGGCCGGCCTCGCTGTCAACGTGACCGCCGTCGACGCCGCTGCGCCCGGCTACGTGACCGCCTACCCCGCGACGCCGGTCCGGCCCCTCGCCTCGACCGTCAACGTGGTCGCCGGCGACGTGCGGCCGAACGCCGCCGTGCTCCCGATGGGCCCGAGCGGCGCGTTGTCCTACTTCAGCCAGTCGGGGACGCACCTGGTCGTCGACGTGACCGGCTACCTCACGGGCGGCCCGACCTGACCCTGCGGGTCCCACCGGTAGCATCACAGTCGTGATGTCACTCCGGAAGGGGAACGGATGACCGACCTGACGCTGCGCCCGGGCGAAGCCCGGGAGATCGGGCCGTCGCTCAAGGACCAGCTCCTGGCCGACCCGGTGCCGCCGCCGGCGCCGTTGCTCGAGCAGAGCTACACGTTCCGGGGCGACGAGGACATCCCGTACACCGTCTACACCTCGGAGGCCTACGCCCGCGCCGAGGAGCGCTCGATGTGGTCGACGGTCTGGCAGTGGGCCTGCCACGTCGACCACCTCCCCGAGCCGGGCCGCTACTTCGTCTACGACGTCGGGCCGCTCTCCGCAATCGTGCTGCGCACCGAATCCGGCGCGATCAAGGCCTACGCCAACGCGTGCATGCACCGCGGCACGCAGCTCAAGCCGCCCGGCACCTGCGGCAAATCAAAGGAGCTGCGATGCCCGTTCCACGGCTGGCGTTGGTCGCTGGACGGGCAGCTCATCGAGTTGCCGCAGCGTTGGGACTTCCCGCACGTCACCGACGACAGCCACCAGCTCGCCGCGATCAGCGTCGAGGTCTGGGAAGGCTTCGTGTTCGTCAACTTCGACCCGGCCGCCGCCCCGCTCTCGGACTACCTCGGCGTGCTGCCCCGGCACTGGGCCGACTGGGGCCTCGCAGACCGATTCATCGAGACCCACGTGCGTAAACGGTTGCCCTGCAACTGGAAAGCGGCCGCCGAGGCGTTCCTCGAGGCGTACCACGTGCGGGAGACCCACGCGACGGGCAAGCTCGGCGACGAAGTTGTCACGCAGTACGACGTGTTCGAGCCGAACGTGTCGCGCTTCATCCACACGACCGGGCTCAACTCCCCGCTGCGCAATCCGCAGTTCACCGAGGAACAGCTTTGGGAGCGCACCACGATGCGGCGCGGTGCCGCCGACGTGCCCGCCCTCCCGGACGGGATGCGGGCCCGGGACATGATGGCCAAACTCGTGCAGGCCCGGATGGGCGAGGCCTATGGCCGGGACTTCTCGGGCCTGAGCCAGTCGATGACGCTCGACTCGATCGAGTACTTCGTGTTCCCGAACGCGTTCTTCTTCCCCGGGCTGCAGCTCTCGATGGTCTACCGGTTCCGCCCGGACCCGGAGTCGGTCGACTACAGCTGGTTCGACCTGCTGATGATGCGACCCCGCCCCGGTGACGGCCGCCGCGCCCCCGCCCCACCCGAGGTGATCGAACTCGACGTGGACGACTCGTACTCCCTCGCAGAAGGCCTCGGCGCCCTCGGCCGGGTGTACGACCAGGACACGTCCAACATGGCGGCGCAGACCCGCGGCTTCCGCTCGAGCGCGAAGCGCGGCCAGACGCTGGGCAACTACCAGGAGGTCCGGGCCCGGCACCTGCAGCAGCGGGTGCGGGACTTCGTGGGCGCCTGGCCGACCGATGCCTGAGCAAGATGCCTGAGCAAGACGCCTGAGCGAGACGACGGAGAGAGGGGACGGCGGTGCCGTACGAGTTCACCGAGCAGGGTCGCCGCATGCTTGACGAAGTCAAGCGCTACATGGACGACCACATCTATCCCAACGAGGAGGAATACCACGCCCAGATGGAGGAGGTGGGCCCCAACGGCTACGCCCCCATCATGGACAAGCT
>JBEIFW010000154.1:0-8226 GCA_040382215.1 Acidimicrobiales bacterium | reverse complement strand
TCCGCACGGGGGCGCTGCTCAAGGTCAGCAACGTCAACAACGGTCACGCCGTCAACTGCGTGACGGTCGCCCGGATCTCGGATCCGACCGTGCAGGGGCTCGTCATCCGGCTCGACGCCACCGGGTTCTCGCAGCTGGCCGACCTGGTCGAATCACCCGTGACCGTTCGGGTCACCTGCGAGAAGCCCGGAGCCACGCCCGCCACCGGCTGCCAGTGACGTTGACGCGCCGTCAGGCGCAGGAGTTGCTCGAACGGCACGGGCTCGCGCCGCGTCGGGCGCTCGGCCAGAACTTCGTCGTGGACGCGAACACTGTGCGCCGCATCGCCCGACTCGCCGAGGTGGGCCCCGGCGACCGGGTCCTGGAGATCGGGCCGGGGCTCGGCTCGTTGACGCGGGCGCTGGTCGAAACCGGTGCCGCCGTCACCGCCGTCGAGGCCGATGCCGGTCTCGTGGCGGTCCTCGCCGAGGAACTGCCCGAGGTCGCAGTCCTCCACGCCGATGCGCTCGCCGTCGACTGGGCCGGCGTGCTCGGCGAGGGCGGGGGTTGGGTGCTCGTCGCCAACCTGCCGTACAACATCGCCACCCCGTTGATCGCCGATCTGCTCGACGGGGTGCCGGCGATCGAGCGGATGCTGGTGATGGTTCAGGCCGAGGTCGGTGAGCGCCTCGTGGCCCGGCCCGGCCGTCCGGGCTACGGCGCGGTGTCGGTCAAGCTGGCGTACTGGGCGCACGCAACGCTGGTGGGCAAGGTGCCGGCAACGGTGTTCCTGCCGCGGCCGAAGGTGGAGTCCGCGCTCGTGTCGATCGTGCGCCGGCCGGCACCGGCGACCGACGCCCCCCGGTCGGTGCTGTTCGAACTGGTCCGTGCCGGGTTCGGGCAGCGCCGCAAGATGTTGCGGAACTCGTTGGGGGAGCGGGCCGGCAGTGACGACCTGGTCGCGGCCGGGATCCGCCCCGAAGCCCGGGCCGAGGAACTCGGCGTCGAGGATTGGGGACGTCTCGCCATGGTCGTCTCGGCGCGCCGGGGCCAGACTGGCGGGCCGTGACCGTCACCGTCTTGGCACCGGCGAAGCTCACCGTGTCGTTCAAGCTGCTGGGGGTGCGGCCCGACGGCTACCACCTCGTCGACGGTGAACTCGTGTCGCTCGACCACGCCGACGTACTCACGATCGATCCCGACGGCGACGGCCTCGTGGTCACCGGACCGGCGTCGGCGGGCGTACCCGCCGACGGCTCGAATCTGGTCGCCAAGGCGCTTGCGCTCGCAGGCCGGACCGCCGGTGTCACCGTCGACAAGCGCATCCGGCCCGAAGGCGGCCTCGGTGGTGGTTCGTCGGACGCTGCGGCCGTGTTGCGATGGGCGGGATGCACCGACCCCGCAGTCGCCGCCCGGCTCGGCGCCGACGTCGCGTTCTGCCTCGTCGGGGGCCGGGCCCGGGTGCGCGGCGTCGGTGAGATCGTCGAACCCCTGCCGTTCGTCGAACGCACCTACACGCTGGTCAGCCCGCCGTTCGGGGTGTCGACCGTCGCGGCCTACCGGGCCTGGGACGCACTCGGCGGACCCGTGGTCGACGGCCCCAACGACCTCGAGCCGGCCGCGTTCGCCGTCGAGGCACGACTGCTCGGATGGCGGGACCGGATCCGGGAGGCCAGTGGCTCGACCCCGGTGCTGGCCGGGAGCGGGTCGACGTTCTTCGTCCCCGGGACACACGCCGAACTCGTCACCGCGCTGCCCGAGGCGACCGTCGTCGTCACCCGCACCATCCCGGCGCCGTGACGCGAAGACGACCGCCCGCCCCGATGGGCACGGACGGTCGTCGGAGAACCGCAGCGGGTTCGGCTATTTGTTGCGGCGCTGGAATCGCGTGCGCTTCAGCATCTTCTTGTGCTTCTTCTTGCGCATGCGCTTGCGGCGCTTCTTGATCAGCGAACCCATAGGGCTCGTCACCCTACCGGCCGCTCGGGCCTGTGCCCAACCGCCCCGTCCCACCCCGACCTCGTGCGCCACCGGCGTCGCCGGATGCCTCCCGGGCACGAGTTCGCGGTGGCTAGCGTCAGGCGGACCCAGTCGGGGGTCGTCCAATGGCAGGACTGCGGACTTTGGATCCGCCTATGGAGGTTCGAGTCCTCCCCCCCGAGCGTTCACCAGGACAGTTCGATCTCGATCTCGTTGTCCTCGCCGATCTCGATCTCGATCTCCATGGTCACCTCGTCGGGGACGCGCACGGTGTAGCGCAGGCCTTCCCGGGAGAAGCTCACCTTGTTCTGGCGGGACAACTGATCGGCGAGGGCCCGGAGTCGTTCGGCCGCCTCCTCCCGCCGCAGCACCGCCCGCTCGCTCACCGAGACCAACTCGTCGCCCATCGCCGTCCTCCAGCCGTCGTGTCCTTCGGGCGAGCCTGTCAGCCCGCAGCGACGAGTGCGAGCACGGCGTCGCCGTACCGCTCGACCTTCACCGGCCCGACACCGCTGACGGATCGCAGTGCGACCAGCGACGTGGGCCGGGTGGCGGCGATCGCTTCGAGGGTGGCGTCGTTGAACACCACGTAAGCGGGGACGCCGGCATCGCGGGCGGCGTCGCGGCGCCAGTCCTTCAAGCGGCGGAGCAGGTCGGTGTCCACCCCGGCACCCGGTACCCGGCGTACCCGCGCCCCGGCGACCGCGACCGGTCGCGGTGCGCCGAGCCCGAGGATCACGTCGGCCAGGGGTGAGACGGTGCGCCGTGCCGTGCGCTCGCCGAAGGTGCGCTGCTCGGCCCAGGTGAGGTGCAGTTCCTCGGCGGCGCGGGTGACGGCCACGTACACGAGCCGGACCTCCTCGGCCCGCTCGCCGGGCGTGGTGGCGCTGCTGTGGGGCACGAAGCCCTTCTCCATGCCGGCCAACACCACCACGGGCCACTCGAGCCCCTTGGCGGCGTGGAACGTGACGAGATCGACCGCGTCGGCCTCGCCGTCGAGCGCGACCCCCTGGAGCACGGTGGTGAGCCACTGCCGGAACCCGCCCAGGGTGGCGCCCGGGTCGAGGCGGGCGTGCTCGTGGCCGAGCCGCAGCAGCTGCTCGAGGTTGGCCCGGCGCTCGGCGGGCATGGCCGCGTCGGTGTCGGCCACGGCGCCGGCGAGCTCGCCGAGCCACCCGGTGAACGACGGCGCTCGGCGCGCCAGCCACGCTTTGACCTCGGCCTGCTCGACGAGGCTGCCTCCGCCCCGCACGCGGTAGGGGATCCCCGCCCGCCGCAGGGCCGCTTCGAGCACTGCGAGCTGCGCGTTGGTGCGGGTGAGTACCGCCATGGCCGCCCAGGCGCGCCCCCCGGCGGCGGCCGCAGCAAGGTGGCGGGCGACGGCCGTGGCCTCGGCGAGCTCGTCGTCGTGGCCCGACATCGTGGGCCGGGGCCCGTCGGGCTGGTGCGCGACCGGGCGCGGCGAGGGATCCGGCAACTCGGCGAGCACCGCCGCGCCGGCGGCGAGGATCTGCGGGCTGGAGCGGTAGTTGTGCCCGAGACGGAGCACGGTGGCGCCCGGATGGTGGGCGGCGAACTCACGTAGGAACGAGGCGTCGGCGCCGTTCCAGGCGTAGATCGCCTGGTCGGGATCGCCGACGACACACAGGTCCGGCCGGTTGCCGCGCCAGGCCTCGAGCAGGCGGTGCTGGAGCGCGTTCACGTCCTGGTACTCGTCGAC
The DNA here is from genome assembly GCA_040382215.1 of Acidimicrobiales bacterium. Classification (GTDB taxonomy): domain Bacteria; phylum Actinomycetota; class Acidimicrobiia; order Acidimicrobiales; family Ilumatobacteraceae; genus JBEIFW01. Next base: position 4,547 of record JBEIFW010000154.1, on the reverse strand, counting down.
GAACAGGTGCGCGAAACGTTGCCGCTGGGTGGTGGCGAACGTTTCGTCACGGGTGAACGCGTTGGCGCACAACGACAACAGGTCGTCGAAGTCAACGAGGCGTAGCTCTCTTTTTCGTTCTTCGTAGCGCAGGTACAACCCGGCGACGTGTTCGGCCGGCAGGGGTGGGACCCGACCGACGGCCTCGGTCGCCTCGGCGTACCCCGACGGACGCACCAGCCGGGCCCGGGCCCACTCGATCTCGGCCGCCACGTCGGCGGCGGTGACCGGTGCGTTGCGCCCGCGCCGTGACTGCGGGCCGAGCAGCGGCCCGAGCAGGCGGCCCTTGCGCTCGAGCAGCTCGGGCGGCTCGAACCCCTGCGCCACCCAGTAGCGCCGCAGGCTGGCGTAGGCGATCGCGTGGAAGGTGCCGGCCGTGACCTGCTCGCGCACGCCGAGTTGGGCCAGGCGGTGCGAAAGCTCGGACGCGGCGCGCCGGGAGAACGTGAGCGCGAGCACGCGGCGGGCGTCGGCCGATCCGGTGGCCACCCGGTACGCGATGCGGCGGGTGAGCACCCGGGTCTTGCCCGAGCCCGCGCCCGCGAGGATGCACAGCGGCATCTCAGGCGACGTGACCGCCTCGCGCTGGGACTCGTCGAGCCCGGCCACGAGGGGGCGGAGCGGATCCTCCGACGCGGGCATGGGTGTCAGCCTAGAGCGAACAGGCGTTCAGCGCCGATCGCGCCGACCGGGGCGGTCGTGCCGGTCGGCGGTCGCGCTGCTACAACCGGGCGCATGATCGACCACCGTCCGCTCTCGGCCGTGGTGCTCGCCGCCGGTGAGGGCACCCGGATGCGCTCGCAGCGACCCAAGCCGCTGCACAGCGTGTGCGGCCGGCCGATGGTCATGCACGTCCTGTACGCCCTCGTCGGCCTCCCCGTCGAGCGGACCGTGGTCGTCATCGGGCACGGCGGCGAGCGGGTGGCCAAGCGGGTGGCCGAGGACAGCCCACCGCAGCTCCACGTGAGCTTCGTCGAGCAGCGCGTGCAGCGCGGCACCGGCGATGCCGTCCTCGTCGGCCTGAGCGCGTTCCCCGACGACGACCTCGACGACACCTCGACCGTCGTGGTGCTCCCCGGCGACACACCGCTGCTGCGACCCGAGACCATCGCCGCCCTGGTCGAGACGCACCAGGAGACCGGTGCGGCGGCCACGGTGCTGTCGGCCCGGGTCGCGGACCCGACGGGCTACGGGCGCATCGTGCGCGATCGCCACGGCCGGGTCACGCGCATCGTGGAGCACCGCGACGCCACCGCCGACGAACGGGCCTCCGACGAGATCAACACGGGGATCTACTGCTTCCGGCGCGACCTGCTCGGCCCGTCGTTGCGACGGCTGTCGCCCGACAACAGCCAGGGGGAGTACTACCTGACGGACGTGGTCGCCGTGCTCGCCCGAACCGGCCATCGGGTATCGGCGATGGTCGCACCCGATGCCGAGGAGGCCCAGGGGGTCAACGACCGTTACCAGCTCGCCACGGCCGAGCGGGAGCTGCGCACCCGCACGAACCGGCGTTGGATGCTCGCCGGGGTCACGATGTTCGACCCCTTGCAGACCTTCGTCGACGTCACCGTCGAACTCGGTCGGGACGTCACCTTGCTCCCCGGCTCGATCCTCCAGGGCGCGACCGTCGTCGGCGACGGTTGCGAGATCGGTCCCGGGACGCGGCTCGTGGACTGCACGATCGGTGCCGACTGCCGTCTCGAGCACGTCGTCGCCCGGCGGGCGACCGTCGGGCCGGGGTGCTCGGTGGGGCCGTACGCCGTGCTCGAACCGGGGGTGGAGCTCCCCCCGGGCACGACGACCGGTCCCTTCTACACTGCGACCGGCTAGCGGAGTCACCGTTCCCCAGGAGGCGCGCCATGGAGTTGGTCACCAGGAAGCGGTTGGCGCTGTACTCGGGCCGCACCCATCCGGAACTTGCCCGGGAGATCGCCACGCACCTCGGTGTCGATCTCGGCGACGCGAACCTGGTCGACTTCGCAAACACCGAGATCCGGGCCCGCTACGCCGAGTCGATCCGTGGCGCCGACGTGTTCGTCATCCAGACCCACGCCTGCACGGACAGCCGGTCGGTGAACGACTCGATCATGGAGCAGTTGATCATGATCGACGCTGCGTACCGGGCCTCGGCCAAGCGCATCACGGCGGTGTGCCCGTTCTTCGGCTACGCCCGCCAGGATCGAAAGGCGGCGGGTCGCGAGCCGATCACGGCCCGCCTGGTCGCCGATCTGTTCAGCACCGCCGGCGCGAAGCGGATGATCTCGGTGGATCTGCACTCGGGACAGATCCAGGGCTTCTTCGACGGCCCGGTCGACCATCTCACCGCCATGCCCGTGCTCGAGGCCTACCTGCGGGCCAACGCTCCCGAAGGGCTCGTGATCGTGGCGCCCGACGCGGGCCGGGTGAAGGTGGCCGAGCGGTTCGCCCAGCACCTCGGTGACATGGGCGCCGATCTTGCGTTCATCAACAAGCGCCGGCCCAAGGGCATGGACAACGTGGCGGTGGCCAAGGAGGTGATCGGCGAGGTCGAGGGCCGGATGTGCGTCATCACCGACGACATGATCGACACCGGCGGCACGATCGTCTCCGCCGCCGAGATCCTGCTGGAACGTGGCGCGACCGAGGTTTGGGCGATGGCCACCCACGGGGTGCTGTCGGGCCCGGCGGTCGACCGGCTGAAGAACTCTGCGCTCGCCCGGGTGGTGATCACGAACACGATCCCGCTGCCGGCGGAGAAGCAGTTCGACAAGATGGAGGTGCTCTCCGTGGCGCCGATCATCGCCGATGCGCTGAACGCGGTGTTCGACGACACCAGCGTCAGCGAGATCTTCGGCGGCGAGAACCAGTCCTGACGCCTCGCCCAGCGGGTCGCCGCCGCGGTAGGCTCTCGGGCCGTTCGTTTTCCGCCCCTGTCGGATCCGCCCCGTTGGAGTGCACGCCATGCCGGACATCACCCTCGTTGCCGAGACCGGTCGCACCACCGGATCCCGTCCCTCGAACCGCCTTCGCCGGGAGGACCGCATCCCGGCCGTCGTCTACGGCAACGGCGTGGCGCCCACCCCGATCGTCGTCGAACGGCGCGACCTGCGTCTGGCGCTGTCGAGCCCGGCGGGAATGAACGCCGTGATCTCCCTGTCGGTCGACGGCCGCACCCACCCGGTCGTCGTGAAGGAGATGCAGCGCCACAAGGTCCGTCGCACCGTCACCCACGTCGACTTCTTCGTGGTGAACCTCAGCGAGCGGATCACCGTCGAGGTGCCCGTGGTGCTCACCGGCGAGGCGAAGGCGGTCACGGCCGCCGGGTACCTCGTCGATCCGCAGATCAACACCGTCACGGTGTCCTGCACCCCGCAGAACATCCCGAACGAGCTCGCGATCGACGTCACCGACATGAAGGTTGGCGACACGGTCACGGTGGCCGACCTCGCCCTGCCGGCGGGGGTGACGAGCCCGCTCGATCCGGCGATCGTCGTGGTGGCCACGCTGGCCACCCGGGCGGCCATCGCCCAGCAGGGTGAGGAAACCGGGGCCGGCGCCGAGTCCTGAGCGTGGGCGCCTGGCTGGTGCTGGGCCTGGGCAATCCGGGTGCCGAGTACGAGCACACGCGCCACAACGTGGGTGCCGACACCGTTCGCGAACTGGCCCGCCGGGCCGGTGAGGGATTGCGACCTTCTCGTCGGGACCGTTCCTTGGTCGCCGAGGTCCGCCTCGGGGGCTCGGCGGCGGTGCTGGCGTTCCCGCAGACCTTTATGAACGACTCCGGTGAGGCCGCCCGCCTCCTCGCGCGCCACCACGGCATCGACGACCTCGGGCGGGTGATCGTCGTGCACGACGAGCTCGATCTCGAACCCGGGATCGTGCGGGTGAAAGCCGGCGGCGGTTTGGCCGGCCACAACGGCCTGCGGTCGCTCAAGCAGCACCTCCACAGCGACGCATTCCTGCGAGTGCGCATCGGGGTGGGCAAGCCGCGTTCTGCGGCACAGGGCGCCGATCACGTCCTCAGGCGGCTGTCGTCGGCGGCGCGTACCGTGCTGGACGTGAGCGTGCAGGTGGCAGCCGATGCCGTCGAGCAGATCGTGGCCGAGGGGGTCGAGGCGGCGATGACGGCGGTCAATCGCCGGGAGCCACCGGCACCACCACGGTGAGCGCCGACCGCTGCGGGCGCACCTGTGCCCGAGCCCGGAGCCCGGAGAGCCGGTTGTAGGCCTGCACGGCCACGGCGAGGGCTACGGCGGCCGCAAGCAGGCACAGGATCCGGCTGACGGCGACGAAGTGATCGCTCGCCAGCCCGGCGAGCCAGGGGCCACCGACCAAGATCGCCGGCCGGGACCGACGCCAGGCGGCGGCGACGCCTGCCGCCGCCAGCGCGACGGCGATGGGGGACACGACGTCGGGAAGGTGTGTGCTCATCGAGGCCAGCCCGAGGGTGCCCGCCACGGCATCGAACACCGCCAGGCCGATCAGTGCCGCAGCCACCCGCCAATGCGGCGACGCGGCCTTCCGCG
>JBEIFW010000153.1:0-8402 GCA_040382215.1 Acidimicrobiales bacterium | reverse complement strand
CGCCCCGGCAGGTCGTGCACGGCGTGACCACCACCTCGCCGTACCCGGTGCAGCGAGGGCACGGCGCTGCGGTGACCATCTGGCCGAGCAGGCTCTGGCGCACCCGACGCACCTGCCCCACCCCGCCGCACTCGACACACGTGACGGGCTTGGTGCCCTCCCCCGCCCCCGACCCGCTGCAGTTCGTACAGCGGACCGCAGTGCGGACGGTGATGGGCACCGTCGCTCCGAACACCGCCTGCTCGAAGGAGAGGTCGACGACCGTCTCGACGTCCTGCCCGCGCGGCGGCCCGGATGGGCCGCCCGGGCGTCCGCCGAACATCCCACCGCCGAAGACCGCCTCGAAGATGTCACCCAGGCCGCCCGAGCCGAAGAACGGATCGGAACCCCCCGATGCGCCGGACTGGACCCCGGCTTCGCCGAAGCGGTCGTACCGGGCCCGTTGCTCTGGATCGGAGAGCACCGCGTACGCCGCAGCGACCGCCTTGAACTGCTCCTCGGCCGACGGATTGTCGGGATTGGCGTCCGGGTGAAGCTCGCGCGCCTTACGGCGGTAGGCGCTCTTGATGTCGTCCGCGCTCGCCGTGGGGGCCACGCCGAGCAGTTCGTAGAAGTCCGCCATGACCCGACCGACGCTACCGGGGCTCAGCGGTCCGAGAGACGACGACCGAGGCGTTCGCTGACCACGTCGACCGCCGCAAGGGCCCGGGGGTAGTCCATCCGGGTCGGGCCGAGCACCCCGACCGTGCCGACCGGCTCGCCCTCGACGAAGTACGGGGCGACCACGAGCGAGCAGGCCGCTAGCGGCTCTACGCCGTGCTCGGCCCCGATGGCGACCGACAACCCTCGATCGAGGATGTCGCGCACGAGCGACACGACGATGTACTGCTGTTCGAGGGTGTGGAGGATCGAGCGCACGACCTCGACGGCCTCGAAGGCCCGCGTCATCGTGGCCACCCCGCCCACGTAGACGTCGTCGTCGCCGGAGGACCCGGACAAACGGCGGTGGACCTGGGCGCACAGCCGGTCGACCGTGTCATCCCCGGAGGGAGCGACCATTCCTTCGGGTGGCAACGAGGTGCCTACCAGACCGGCCGCGAGGTGCGTTCCCGCTGCGCTGACGGCCACGTCGCTCGCGTCGTCGTCCCACTCGAGCTGCCGGTTCTCGACGGCACCGTTCGACTGCACGACCACGACCACGGCCTGCCGGCTGCTCAGCGGGACGAGTTGCACCGATCGGACCGTGGCCCGGGTGGCGTGCGGCGAGGTGACGATGGCGGCGTAGCTCGTCAGGTCCGACAGCAGCCGGGACGTGTCGCGCAGCATCTGCTCGATCGCCCCGTGCGTGCTGGCGAAGAACTGGCGGACCTCGGTTGCACGACTGTCGTCGAGCCGGCCGCGCTCGGTCAGGTGGTCGACGTAGAACCGGTAGCCCTTGTCCGTCGGCACCCGACCCGCCGACGTGTGGGGCTGGGCCAGGTAGCCCTCCTGTTCGAGCACCGCCATCTCGTTGCGGATGGTCGCCGACGAGACGTTGACCCCCGGCGCCCGGGCGACGTGGCCGGACCCGACCGGCTGGGCGGTCTCGATGTACTCCCGGACGACGGCCCGGAGGATGGCGGTCTTTCGGTCGTCGAGCATGAGGGTCAGCTGCGTTCGATGGGCTTGGCAGTCGATGCTATCGACTGCCAAGCCCGGTGTGCAGCGCCCTCATGCGACCAGGGACACGGCGACGACGAACAGCGCGACCGAGGCGGTCGCCAGCGCTGCCGACAGCGCCAACAGGGTGGCCTGCAGCATCCCACGATGCGGCACGGGCGAGCGGCACACGACAGGCTCCTCTCTCCGAGCAGCGGCTCGAGCCGCTGATGCGTCCACGACGCACGGAGGGGGGAACCCCAGCAAGCCACCGGAATCCGGATGGCTTCGAAACGATCACACAACCGGAAGTTGCCTCGCAAGCGGTTTTTTCGAACGAAGCGCACACGCACACGAGCCGCCCCGGGGGGCGGCTCGGGCAGGGCGGGCCCGTGAGTCCCGCAAAGCGTCCGTAGGTTATCAGCCGGAGCCGGCAGGTTCCGGGAGCGCCGTGCTCATCGGTACCGCCCGCCCCGGCTCGGTCTCCCACAGGGCGTACCTCCGACCCGGCAGCAGCGGCCGCTTGTCGCTGTGATGCACCTGGATCGCGCGGCCGTCGTTCGTCGTCGCCCAGCTCTGCGTCGGCGAGGCCGACCGCTCGGCGCGGGCGAGAGCGGGCACCGCCCACCACGCGTCGTCTTGCCGGGGCTCAGCCACGGGACCGAGATAGAGCAGCTGCGAGCCCATACCCGGGCGCCGCCGTTCGACCAGATACACCTCCTCGCCCCGCACCGGGCCGCCCGGCGGTATGCGAACGTCGAGCGCGCCAGGACCGACCGGGTTGCGGACCTTGGCGTACAGCGCGTTGACACGCTCGAACACCTCGCAACGGAACACCGAGCCACCGGCGCGCGCGACACGCCGATTCGCGATCGACACGTAGGGGAACCCGTCATGACCGTCGACATGCACTCCTGCGGTCCACCAACCGGTGAGCACCGCCCGATCCCCACCGGAGCCGGGCGGTGCTGCGCCCGGCACGCCGGAGCGGTCCATCGACTCGACCTTGACCATCGGATGGCCGCGCTCGTCGTGGTGCTTGGCATCGGCGGGATCGACGACGCGCCAGTCGGTGCAGCGCGGAGTGCGGGCGTAGGCACCGACGTACGCCCGCAACTCGTGACCGACGAGCCGGTTCGGCCTCCCCGCCAGCGACCACAGCGCCGCCTGACCGAGCAGCAAGGTGTCCGAATGGCCTTTGGGATGCACGTCACCACCGGCCACGAACGCCGGGACCCCGAGCGAACGGGCGTAGGACAACGCCGGATCGAGATCGGTGTCCTGCCCCAGCAGCACCACCGCCGCCGCCTCGCTGCGGCCCGCTGCGATGTCATGGGCCAACCGGCACACCTCGACCGCAAGACGCACGTCGATGTCCTTTTCGAAGACCTTGGATCCGGATGGAGCCAGCACCCCACGCACGGCCCGTCCGATCGGGTGGGCGTCGATCGCCTCGGCGTAGGCCCGATTGCGCTCGGACCGTCGTTGCAGCGCCTCGGACCCGGACCGGCCCTGGGCGAGTGCGACACCCACCGAGACCGACACGGGACGCAACCCGTACCCGGCGAGGCTGTCGACGACGGCGTCGACGCCCGGCACCACGGGTTGGTCGAGGAGGCGACCGAGGAAGCCGTGCACGTTGCGGGCATCGACGACCACCGCAACGGCTACCCGCGCCTCCCCCACGGTTACCCAGAGTAGTCAGTCCACCCGACCCTTGACCACCGAGTGTCGCCACGCGAGCCAGCCGAGCGGTGCCATCACGAGCGCAGCGATCCCCCCGATTCCCAGACCCCATCGGCTCCCGAAGTGCTCCGCCGCGAAGCCCACGATCGGCGACCCGATCGGGGTGGAGCCGAGGAACACCGTGGCCTGCAACGCGAGGACCCGACCGCGCAGGTTGGGGGCCACACGGTTGACGAGCAGCCCCGAGGTGATCGCCACCAGACCCGAACCGGCGAGCCCCATCGGGACGGCGAAGGCCATCGACAGCCACAACGTCGGCGACCACGCCACCGCGGCCATCGACGCGCCGAGGCCCGCACAGGCAACCAGCACCATGCGCACCTGCGGGGGGCGAGACGCGACGACCAGCGCACCGAGCAGGCTCCCGACGCTGCTGACCGCCAGCATCAGCCCGAACTGCCCGGACCCGCCGCCGAACGCCCGCTTCACGAGCGTTGGGATGGCGACGTTGTAGTTGAACGACAGCGTCGAGACGACCACCAAAACGGCGAACGCGATCCGCAGCACCGGGTCGCCCACTATCGCTCGGAATCCCTCCCGCACCTGGCCCTTGGCCTTGGTCGCCGGCGCCGCCCGGTGGATCGCCGCCCGGTCCATCGTGACCAGGGCGACGAGCACGGCGACGAAGGAGGCCCCGTTGAGCACGAAGCACCAGCCCGTGCCGACCACGGCGATCAACACCCCCGCCAGCGCCGGACCGATCACCCGGGAGCCCGTCATCACCGCCGTGTTGAGCGACATGGCGTTCGCGACCTCGTCCGGATCGACCAGTTCGGTGATCAGCGAGCGGCGCGCCGGGTTGTCGAACGCGCTCACCACCCCGAGCACCACGGCCAGGACGTACACCGCAGGAACGTTCACGTGGCCCGACAGGGTCAAAGCGCCGAGCACGAACGCCTGCACCATCGCGAGCGCCTGGGTGAGCAGCACCTGCTTCTGGCGGTGGCGGCGGTCGGCGATCGCACCGGCCCACGGCCCGAACAGCAACTGTGGGAGGAACTGAGCGCCGGTCACGGCGCCGAGCGCACCGGCGTCGTCGGTCAACTCGAGCACCAGCCACGCCATGGCGGTCGACTGCAACCAGGTGCCGGCGTTGGAGACGACGAGCCCGAAGAAGTACCGCCGGGCGTTGGGATGGCGCAGCGAGCGGAACGTCGAGGACTGGCCCCACCTCGATCTCGCCACCGGTCCGGCAGGACTCGGGGCCGCCACGTCAGTCCTCGAGTCGTAGCGCTGCGATGAACGCTTCCTGGGGGACTTCGACGCGGCCGATGTTCTTCATCCGCTTCTTGCCCTCCTTCTGCTTCTCCAGCAGCTTGCGCTTACGCGTGATGTCGCCGCCGTAGCACTTGGCGAGCACGTCCTTGCGCTTGGCCTTCACCGTTTCGCGCGAGATGATCCGCCCGCCGATCGCGGCCTGGATGGGCACGTCGAACATCTGCCGGGGGATCAGCTCTTTGAGCTTCTCGCACATCTTGCGGCCGTACTCGTACGACTTCTGCCGGTGCACGATGGCGCTGAAGGCGTCGGCCGGCTGGCCGTTGAGGAGGATGTCGACCTTCACCAGGTCGGCCGAGCGGTACTCGGAGGGCTCGTAGTCCAAGCTGGCGTAGCCCGCAGTTCGGCTCTTCAACTGATCGAAGAAGTCGATGACCACCTCGGCGAGCGGCACCTGATAGTGCAGCTCGACCCGCTCGGGCGACAGGTACTCGATCTTGCCCATCTCGCCCCGGCGCTGCTGGCACAGCTCCATGACCGTACCGGTGTACGTGGAAGGCGTGATGATCGAGGTCTTGAGGAACGGTTCCTCGATGCGGTCGATCTCCTGCGCCGGTGGCAGGTCGGCCGGGTTGTCGACGACGCTCAACTCGCCACTGGTGTGGTGCACCCGATATTCGACCGAGGGGGCGGTGGCGATGAGCGACAGCCCGAACTCGCGCTCGAGGCGCTCTTTCACGATCTCCATGTGCAGCAACCCGAGGAAGCCGCACCGGAAGCCGAAGCCGAGCGCGCTCGACGTCTCGGGCGCATAGGTGATCGCAGCGTCGTTCAACTTCAGCTTCTCGAGCGACTCCCGCAGGTTCTCGAAGTCGTCGCCGTCGATCGGGTAGAGCCCGCAGAACACCATCGGCTTCGGGTCCTGGTAGCCGGGCAACGGTTCCGACGCCGGTCGGGCCGCGTCGGTGATCGTTTCGCCCGAGCGGGCCTGCCCCACGTCCTTGATTCCAGCGATCAGGTAGCCGACCTCGCCCGGCCCGAGCTCATCGAGCGGGGTGGTGACCGGAAGCCGGGCACCGATCTCGTCGACGCCGTGCAAGGCGTTGGCCTGCATGAAGCGGACCTTTGCGCCGGTGCGCAGGCGACCGTTCATCACTCGGATCGAGGACACGACCCCCCGGTACTGGTCGTACTGGGAGTCGAAGATGAGCGCCTGCAGCGCGGCATCGGGGTCACCGGTGGGGGCCGGGATGCGCGCCACCACCGCGTCGAGCAGGTCGGGCACCCCCTGACCGGTCTTGGCCGAGATGCGCAGGATGTCCTCAGCGGGGATGCCCAGGACCCGCTCGATCTCCTCGGCGTACAGATCCGGGTTGGCTGCGGGCAGGTCGATCTTGTTGAGCGCGGCCACGATCTCGAGGTCGTGCTCCATGGCGAGGTAGCAGTTCGCCAGCGTCTGGGCCTCGATCCCCTGGGCCGCGTCGACGACGAGAACGACCCCCTCGCAGGCGGCGAGCGACCGGGACACCTCGTAGCCGAAGTCCACGTGACCGGGGGTGTCGATCAGGTGCAGGACGTGGTCGCGCCAGCGCACGCGCACGTTCTGCGCCTTGATCGTGATGCCGCGCTCACGCTCGAGATCCATCGAATCGAGATACTGGGAACGCATCTCGCGCGGGTCGACGGCGTTGGTCAGCTCCAGGATCCGATCCGACAGGGTGGACTTCCCGTGGTCGATGTGGGCGATGATCGAGAAGTTGCGGATGCGGGCGAGGTCCATGGGCGGGGGGCGACCGGGTGGAACCGGCCGAGGGCCAATCCTACCAGTGGGCGGTTGGGCGGCCCGGGGACGGCCTGCTAGGTTTTCGGGGCCCCTGGGCGCCGCTTCGGCGTCCGCACGATCAGCTGGACGGGACCGTGGCGAACATCAAGAGCCAGAAGAAGCGCATCCTCACGAACGCAAAGCGCGCCGAGCGGAACAAGGCCGTGCGCAGCGAGTTGAAGACGCGCGTCAAGGCCGCCACCCGTGCCGCCGGCACCGAGGACGCGACCGACCTGGCCCGCCTCGCCCAGAAGCGTCTCGACATGGCTGCGGCGAAGGGCATCATCCACAAGAACGCGGCCGCCCGCCGCAAGAGCCGGATGGCCAAGAAGCTCAACGCGGCCTGACGCCAACCCGGCCCGCTGCGGCGGGCCGGCGGCCGGTTGCCGCGGGCCGCACCAACCGGGCGAGTCGGGCGACGAGCACCTCGAGCACGGTCCGTTCCGGCCAGCCCGAGCCGCCCCGCAGTCCGCTGTCGGCCTCGGCAAGGAGCGTCACGGCACGAACCACGCCGTCGTGACCGAGACGGCGCGCTCCGTCGAGCGCCTTTCGGGCCTGGAAGCCCTGGTTCGGCTTGAGACCCAGAGCAACCGCTGCGGAGGCGTCATCGGTCACGCGGGCACCATCGAGCCGCAGGATGCGCTGGTAATGCCCGATCAGGGTGGCGATCACCACGAGCGGGTGGCGCGTCCCGAGCATGCGGTCGAGCGCTCCGAGCGCCCGGGGTACGTCGCCCGCGTCGATAGCATCGGTGAGATCCCAGGGCGGGACGCCACCTGCGTCGCCGAGGTAGGGCGCCACGTCGGGCGCCGTCAGCTTGCGAGACGGTCCATAGATCGACCGAAGGGTCTCGAGCAATGAGCCGAGAGCCGCCAGATCCTCGCCGAGGTGCTGCACGACGAGGGACACCGCGTCGTTCTGGAGCTTCACGTCCGCCGCCTCGATCGTCTCCTTGGCGAACGCCTCGCGGTCGCGTGCCGAGCGGGGAAGACCGACCGTGTGCATGGTGCCGACCGCCTTGACCGCATCGGTGAGCGCCTTGGGGAGCCGGCCGCCACCGCCGACGAGTACCAGGTCGGTGGTCGGCGAGGGTGCCCGCAGGTAGGAGACGAGTTCGGTCAGCTCCTCGGCACCGAATCGACCGATGCCCCGGGCCACGACGACCCGGTGGTCCGTGAGGAACGGCAAGGTCTGGGCCGCATCGACGACGGCGGCCACCGTGTACTCCGGGCCGTCGAACTCCTCGAGCATCAGCGACCGGTCGCCGTCGCCGAGGCACTGGTGCACCAACTCACGCACCTTGTCGGCGACCAGCCGCTCGTCGGCGCCATCACCGGCGGCGACGAGATGGACCGTGCTCATGCCCGAGCAGCGAGCACGGCCGCCAGCACGTCAGCGACCCGACGCGAACCCCGCACGTCGTGGGCGCGCAGCACCCGGCACCCCTTGGCGATGCCGAGGGCATGCGCAGCCACCGTGGCCAGGCGCCGCTCGTCGACCTCCAGGCCGAGCACGACCCCGAGGAATCGTTTGTTGGACGCCGACAGGAACACCGGGAATCCCAGCCCGACGAGCGCATCGGAGGCCTGCAGCAGTTCGAGCGACATCGGCTCGGTCTTGCCGAGGTCGAGCCCGGCATCGACCATCACCCGCGCCGGGGGGATTCCGGCGGCGACGGCACGGTCGGCCCGATCGCGCAGGAACTCGACCACCTCGGTGACCACCCCCTGCGGATAGACCGGCTCGGGGTCGGGTATGCGGGGCCCCAGACGGATATGGGTCGCCACGACCGAAGCACCGTGCCGGGCGGCGACGTCCAGATACGCCGAATCGGCGAAACCCGAGATGTCGTTGCCGACGCACGCACCCGCCTTGCAGCACTCCTCGAGCACCGACGCTCGCCAGGTGTCGACCGACAGCGGCAGGTCGAAGCGGGCACGAAGAGCGTCGACGGCGGGCACGACCCGGTCGAGCTCCT
>JBEIFW010000152.1:0-8597 GCA_040382215.1 Acidimicrobiales bacterium | reverse complement strand
GACCTCTACGGCGACGCCGCCCACGTGGCCGGCGTGCTCGCCGGGATCGACGGGGAGGTCGTCCTCGTCGGGCACTCCTACGGTGGCGGCGTGATCACCGAGGCGGCCGCCGCCGCCTCGAACGTCGCCCATCTGGTCTACCTGTGCGCGTTCTGCGTCGAGGAAGGCTCGAGCCTGCGCGACGAAGCGATGCGGTCGCCCACCCCGGCCGACCTCAACGCCGCCATGCGGCCGCAGGCCGACGGCAAGATGCTGCTCGACGCGGCCGTCGCGGCGCCCGCGCTCTACGGCGACTGCAGCGAGGCCGACATCGCCGCCGCCCTCGCCCGCCTCGGCCCCCAACCGATGGCCACCCTCGGCCAGCCGATCCGCACCGCGTCCTGGCGCACGATCCCGTCGACCTACGTCGTGTGCACCGAGGACCGCTCGATCACCGTCGAGGCGCAGCGCATCATGGCGGCCCGCTGCGGCCACGTCGTCGAGCTCACCGCGAGCCACTCGCCGTTCCTGTCGATGCCCGACGCCGTCGCCGACGTGCTCGAACCGCTGGCCCGGGCGGCGTCATGAAGATCCGCGTCGGCTACGGCTTCGGCGTGCGCACGCCGCTCAACGACAGCCGCTTCGGCGAGGTCGTCGATGCGCTCGAGGAGTTGCGCTGGGACAGCCTGTGGCTGTCGGAGCGGATCGGTGGCGACGCCCCCGATCCGCTGGTGGCCAGGGCCTTCGCGGCCGGCCGCACCCGCAAGCTGAAGTTCGGGATGAGCGTGATGGTGCTCCCCGGGCGCAACCCGATCGTGCTGGCCAAGGAGCTGGCCACGCTCGACCGGATGTCGAACGGCCGGCTCCTGCCGGCCTTCGGGCTCGGGGTCGCCGACCCGCAGGAGCAGCAGGCCTTCGGTGTCGCCCGCGAGGACCGGGCCAAGATCTTCGACGAGGCGCTGGCCGTGCTGCGCAAGTGCTGGCGCGACGACGTCGTCGACCACGAGGGCCGGTTCTTCCACTACTCGGGCCTGCGGGTGCAGCCGAAACCGTTGCAGCAGCACATCGACGTGTGGCTCGGCGGCATCGCCCCGAGCGAGCTCAAGCGGGTCGGGCGCCTGTCGGACGGCTGGCTGCCGAGCTTCATCCTCCCCGACGAGGCGGCGGCCGGACGCGAGACGGTCGAGGCCGTCGCGGCCGAGCACGGCCGCACGATGGACCCGGAGCACTACGGGGCGTTGATCGCCTACTCGATGGGCCCGGTTCCCGACGCCATCCTCGCCGGGCTGGCCAAGCGCCGGCCCGACGTCGACCCGCAGCGGTTCGTCCCCGTCGGGCTCGAGGCGGTGGCCGAGCGGATCCGCGCCTTCACCGAGGTCGGCTTCTCCAAGTTCGTCGTCGTCCCCCTCGTCGAGCCCACCGGGTTCACCGAGCACCTCGCCGAGGCCGCCGCCGCCCTGCTGCCGCTGCAGACGTGAGCGCCCTGTACGAGCCCACCGGCGACGGCCGTTGGATCGCCACGGAGCTGTCGCGTGGCCCGTGGGATCCGCGCGCCTGTCACGGGGGCCCTGTCGCCGCCATGCTCGGCCGGGCCGTCGAGCAGGCGCCCGGCGGCGACGGGATGCAGACCGCCCGGGTCACCGCCGAGCTGCAGCGCCCGATGCCGCCCGGGGTGCCGCTCACCGTCGAGGCGGCCGTCGTGCGGCCGGGCCGCAAGGTGCAGCTGGTCGACGCGACGATCCGGTTGCCCGACGGCGGGGTCGTCGCCTCGGCCCGAGCGCTGCGCATCCGCAGCACCGAACAGGCCGTGACGGCCGCCGTCGTGCCACCCGACGAGGTGCCACCGGGTCCCGCCGGGATCGCCCGGACCCGATCGACGTGGGGGTCCGGCGAGGTCGCGTTCCACCGCGACGGCGCCGAGCACCGGTTCGTGTCCGGCGGGTTCGACGTCGACGGCCCGGCGGTGGTGTGGATCCGTTTGCTCGCCCCGGTCGTCGCGGGCGAGGAACCCTCACCGCTGCAACGGGTGCTCGCCGCGGCCGATTTCGGCAACGGCGTGTCCTCGGCGGTGTCGGCCGACGAGTGGACGTTCATCAACGCCGAGCTCACCGTGCACCTCACCCGGCCGCTCGCCGGCGAGTGGGTCGCGCTCGGGGCCGCCACCCGGTTCGGCGGGCTCGGTGCCGGACTCGCGCTCAGTGCGCTCTACGACACCACCGGGCGGATCGGTCAGGCCGCCCAGGCCCTCGTCGTCGAGCATCGCTGAGCCCGGCACGGCTCGTCGCGCCGGGCGGGTACCGTCCCGGCGTGACCCTCGAGCTGTCCTGTGCCTTCGCCACCTCGCTCGCCACCCCCGAGCACGTCGCCGTGGCCGAGTCCCTCGGCTACAAGCGGGCCTGGCTCTACGACTCCCCCGCGCTGTACCCGGACGTCTGGATGACCCTCGCGCTCGCGGCCGAGCGCACGAGCACGATCGGACTCGGCCCCGGGGTGCTCGTGCCCAACCTCCGCCATCCGATGACCACCGCAGCCGCCATTGGCACGTTGTGCGCGCTCGCCCCCGGACGGGTCGAGATCGCCGTCGGCTCCGGCTTCACCGGACGGCTCACCCTCGGGCAGAAGCCCCTGCCGTGGAGCTACGTCCGGTCGTGGGTCGCCGCCGTCCAGGGGCTGCTCGCCGGCGACACCGTCACCTGGGAAGGGGGCGCCATGCGGATGCTCCACCCCGACGGCTTCGCCCCGGCCCGACCCATCGCCGTGCCGTTCATCCTCGGCACCGGGGGCCCCAAGGGCAACGCCGTGGCCCGCGAACTCGCCGAGGGCATCTTCGCCACCTCCGCCGTCGCCGGGTTCGACCGCTGCGCCGTGCTCACCTTCGGCACGGTCCTCGACGACGGCGAGGATCCGGCCGGCGAGCGCGCCGTCGCCGCCGCCGGCCACGCCGCCGGTCTCGCGTACCACGGGATGCACCTGCGGGCGCCGGAGCTGGTGCGCAGCCTGCCCGGGGGCGAGGCCTGGCTGGCGGAACTGGAGGCGTTCCCCGAGGCCGAGCGGCACCTTGCGCTGCACGACGGCCACCTGATCGCGGCCAACGACCGCGACCTGCGAGCGATCCGGGCCGGCGGCTCCGAGGCCGCCGCGGCCGTGATGCGCCGCTTCGCCGGTGCCCGGACGCCGGCGCAGTGGGCCGAGCACCTCGCCGCGCTCGAAGCCGGTGGCGCCACCGAGGTGGCCTACCAGCCGGCCGGACCCGACATCCCCGGCGAGCTCGAGCGCTTCGCCGAGGCCGCCCGTCGCTGAGCCCACGGCCCCCCACGAAGACCCACGCCGCCGAGGGCTCAACCGATCGGAACGGCCACCCGAACGACCCGTTGGTCGTTGTCCCCGGGGCGAGCCTGAACGGTGAGCACCCAGTCGCCCGCCGCGGGCACCAGCACGGGCGCACTGACCGCGTGCCCGGGTCCGGCACAATCGAGCGCAAGCGGCCCGAGGTCCGCCGATGGCAATCCCAGTTCGGCCTCGGACGCGGGGAAGGGCGCAGCTGGGTCGGCGACGACCAGCGCAGCACTGAGCCCGACCACCACCCCAGCGAGTGCCACTTCCGTGCCGATCACCCAGCGGAACGAACCGCCTCGGAGGTGCTCGCGCCGCAGGATGCGCCGCGCCGTGCCGCCAGCGGCGACCAGCACCACGACCACCGCCACCTTGGCGAGCAGCAGACGTCCGTAGCCGGTGGAGGCCAGCGCATCCAGGTCGGTCCGGCGAACCGCCTGCAGCGTCCCGGTGGCGGCGACCACACCGACCGACCAGGCCGCGAGCCGTGAGAACCGGCGGACGACACGATCCGCCACCGGTCGAGCGACGACAAGGAGCAGGAGGCCACCCGTCCAAAGCCCCGCCGCGGCGAGGTGGACGGCGTCGAGCGCCATGCCGAGCACCGGCGCGGGACCGGTGGAGGCATGACCGCCTGCGCCTATCGCGCCGAGGAGCCCCAGCCCGAGGGCTGCTGCCCCCATGCGCCACCACCGCCGCACCGAGTCTCCTGCTGGCCCGGCGAGCAGCACCACTGCGGCCAGACCGACGAGCGCACGGACGAACGACGCCGCCCCGACCTGCGTGGTGAGCACGTCGGACCATCCGGCGGCGTCGATGGCCTCGGTGATCCCAGTGCCGCGGACGTAGGGGACCTGCACGCCGATCGACGCAGCCCCGAACAGTGTGTTCAGCGCCGCGGCGACGAGGCCCGAACGCCGGGCCCGAGCGTCCGTGAGCAGCCCGGGCCACCACCACGATGCGGCGGCGAACATTCCGAGCAGCACCAGCGCCGCGCCGAACCCCACGGCCCGCACGGCGCCCGCCACTACCCCGACCGTTCGATCACCGCCGAAGGACGAGGTGGGCGGCCTTGCCGCCGACGCGACGGCCACCCCGAACGAACTCGCCCCGTCGACGGGATGGCCGTCGGCGGACACGACTCGCCATGACAGCGCATAGGTGCCGGCACTCAGTGCAGGGAGCGGGGCCCGCACGACCGACCCGTCGCGCTCGACCTTCGCCGCCAAGGCTCGCGTCACGCCGGCCCCGTCGATCAGGCGGACCGAAATGATCTCGACGCCTTCGTCGAAACGCAGGACCGCTGCGGCAGGAGCCACCGCCTCGACGGCTCCGTCGGCTGGCTCGATGCTCACGATCGTGGCGTGCGCCACAGCCGCCGAGGCCCCGATCGAGACGAGCCCAAGAAGCCCGAGCGCTGCGGCGATGGCGAGCCGAATCGCCCGCACCGCTCAGCGCCGCCGGCGGGCGACCACGAGGGCACCGGCGCCGGCAACCAACCCGAGCGAGCCCACGGCCAGCGCCGCAGCGGCAAGCCCGTTGCTCGCGCCGTCGTCTCCGGTGTCGTCGTCACCGACCCCGGACGGCGCCATGCTCGCCGGCGGGATCGTGGCCGCCGCGGTAGTCGCAGCCATCGACGTCGCAGCCGCCAGAGTGGTTGCCGACGGGACCGTCGTTGTGGCCGCCGTGGTTGAGGACACTGCCGGAGTGAGGGTCAGCACCGGCGCTGGGCTCTTGGGCTCGGCACCGCCCGGGGTCCGTTCCTCGATCCAGCGCACCACTTCACCGCCCTCGTAGGTCTGCAATGCCTTGAACGTCATGGCGGTCCTGTTCTTGGGCAGCGGCCCGACCGAGATCGAGAACTCCTGGAACTCCCCTGGCTTGATCACCGACCCGCTCCAGGTGATCTTCGTGACCCCCTCGGTCACGGTCCCGCTCTCGGTCTGGACCGGCTGGGGTAGCGGTCCCTTGTCGACCGTGTACGTCCAACCCGGGGTGGGCTGCACGCTCGCCGACTGCAGCGGCGCATCCGCAGGGAACTGCACCTCGAGCTTGGTCGTCCCCGCTGCAGGGCGCTCGTTGGGCACGCGGAAGGTGAGCTTCGCGTACCCGCCCTGCGCCGCGCTCGAGGGGTTCACCGTCACGTGCGCGAACGCCGCCGGGGAAACCAGCGCAATGCCTGTCGGGGTGGCGAGCCCGGCAGCCAGCAGCGTTAGACCGGCACGGCGGGCAAACGGGGAAAAGATCACGACGGGTTGGGTGCCGCAGTAGTCGCCCCGGAACACCGTTCAGTTCCCGCCGGCCGTGTTGTCAGGAACCGGTGGCCCGATCCTCCGACCCGAGCCGCTCGATGAGCTCCGTGCGTGCCCGGGCGATGCGCGAGCGGATCGTGCCCACCGGGCACCCGCACACCTCGGCGGCCTCCTCGTAGGAGAGCCCCAGCACCTGGGTCAGCACCATCGCATCGCGTCGATCGGGGTCGAGACCGTCGAGCAATACGTGCAAATCAACACCGGCAGCTGCGTCGGGCTGCGGCGATGTCGGCTGCCGACCGATCCGGTGCAACAGCGACCGCCGCCGGATGATCCGCCTCACGTGATCGGCGCACGCCCGCCGAGCGATCGCCAGCAGCCAGGTGCGCGCACTGGACTCGCCGCGGAACCGCCCGAGCGCACCGATCGCCCGTACGAAGGCGTCCTGGCACACGTCATCGGCATGGTCCCGGCCGACCGAGTGGGCGCACAGGCGCCAGACGTCGGCTTGCGAACGCTCGACGAAGGCGGCCAATGCCTCCCGATCGCCGTCCCTCGCTGTCAGCGCCAGGCGGGTCAACGAGTCCACCCCCGAAACTGTAGCTGCGCAATGCGCGGCACGAAGGTCCCGATCCCGACGGGAACCAAACGCCGGCGTGGTGCGACCATCACCGATGTGAACTGCGACGACTGTCGTACCTTGCTGTCGGTTGACCTCGACGGCGAGACCACACCGGCTGAGCGGCGGCGGGCCGACGAGCACCTCTCGTCCTGTCCGGCCTGCCGCTCGTACGCCGTCGATCTCGTCGCCCTGCACCGGGTCGTCCGACTTCGAACGGCCGATGCCGTACCGGATCTGAGCGAGGCCATCCTGGCCCGGGCCCATCCCCCGCGAGTCGGCCGGGGCGAGTGGGTCCGCATCGGCCTCGCCCTGCTCGCGCTCGTCGAGTTGACCCTTGCCGTCCCGGCCCTGTTCGGGCACAGCGTCGGTGCCGACATCCACACCGCTCGCCACATCGGCTCGCTGTCGACGGCGCTCGCCGTCGGGTTCCTCTACGCCGCCTGGCGCCCGGTGCGGGCGTTCGGACTCCTGCCGATCGCGCTGGCACTCGCCGCCACCATCGGCGTGACCGCGATGATCGACCTGGTCGAGGGCCACGCCTCGGCGCTGGGAGAGTCGCACCACCTCCTTGAACTCGCCGCCGTGGTGTTCCTCTGGCTGCTGGCCGGACGGCCGGTGCCTCGTGTCGGCCGACGCCGGTGGTTGCTCAGCGCTCGACCGTGATGACGATGCGCCCCGAGGCGTGCACGTTGCAGTCACCCTCGAGCGTGCCCGGGGTGGCGAAGCGCTGCGTGAGCGTCTGTAGCGGGCCGACGGCGAAGGGCCCCAACACCACGGGACGCAGGTCCTCGTTGCGGACGCGGACCACTTCGCCGACCTTCACCGTCAGGTTTGCGGGCACGATCTGCAGATCCTCGCCGGCTTCCATACGGTCGAGCGCGCCCTTCGGGATGACGAACTCGTAGTCGGCCGCTTCGGAGCGGGCGACCTGCTCGGTCCTGGCCCACGGCGACACGGGCTCCGGGGTGGTGAGGGTGCCGATCAACGCACCCAGCGCAACGGCGACGGCGGCGGCTGCTGCGCCGCCGCCGATCCACCACGCAACGCGCCGGGACGATGCCCCCGGGGCATCGTCCGAGGCGTCGTCGACGTGTACCTCGGTCTCAGGCGTTGTCACGGACCTCCACCTTGACCGTCTGCTTGCCGGCCTTTTCGAACGTGAGCTCGAGATCGAACGTCTGGCCCTTGGTGAGCGGCTTGGCCAACTTCATCAGCATCACGTGATACCCACCCGGCTTCAACTCCACGGCCTTGCCAGCCGGCAGTGCGATCTTGGCCACTGGCTTCATCGTCATCGCACCCATCGTCGTGGCCGAACCGGCCATCGTCGTGGCCGACCCCATGTCGGCGGCGACGGTCTCGTGGATCTCCGTCATTCCGGCGATCTCGCTCGGCGCT
Organism: Acidimicrobiales bacterium; assembly: GCA_040382215.1. GTDB lineage: Bacteria > Actinomycetota > Acidimicrobiia > Acidimicrobiales > Ilumatobacteraceae > JBEIFW01. The sequence goes on along the minus strand of JBEIFW010000152.1, from coordinate 1,013 downwards.
TTCGCCGCGACGAGTGCGTCGTCGGCCGCCGCCGTCACGGTCAGGTACGCCGCGCCGTTCTCGGCCGACGCAGGCGACGTGCGTGCCCACGCGCCGGACACGACCACCTTGGCCGCCGAGGGGGCCGCCGTGGTCGTCGCGCCCGCTGCAGTCGTGGAGGCCGACGACGTGGCGTCGTCGTCACCACAGGCGACAACAGAGAGACCGAGCACAACGGCGAGGGCAGCGGCAACGACAGAACGGTTGGACATCGGGACTCTCTCCTGGAAACGCACGTGGTGATCGGGCGACAGCGCCCCGGTCGTGCGAATCCTGACGGAGCGATCCTGCTCCGTCCCGGGACGTTGCGCACGGCACCACGGGCCCTACGGCACCTCGTCCCGAGCCGTCGCCGACGACCCGCAGGAATCGCCCTGCCGAGGCGTTCCGTCGTACGTGGTGGTCGCTGCGTCCATGCCCGCCGGTTCCCGGCGAGACGGAGATCACACCGGTGACGACCGCAGCCGTCACCGTGCGTGGCTCAGTGGCTCAACCAGGGCGCACAGAGGTCGTCGAGCTCACGCAGTTCGATCCGGTCCCGGTTCTCCCAGCGGATCGGGTTGTCCGGATCCTGCTGGAGCTTGTACGTCCGAAACGACAGCTCGAGCGCATCGAACGACAGGATCCGCCCGATCAGCGGATCACCGAGGTCGAGCAGGATCTTGATCGCCTCGAGCGCCTGCAGCGACCCGATGATCCCCGGCAACACGCCGAGCACCCCGGCCTCGGCGCACGACGGCGCCAGTTCGGCCGGCGGCGGCTCGGGCACCATGTCGCGGTAGTTCGGGCCGCGCCGGGGGTGGAACACGGTGACCATGCCCTCGAACCGGAAGATGGAGCCGTGCACGACCGGGATGCCGAGCTTCACCGAGGCGTCGTTGAGCAGGTACCGGCTCGGGAAGTTGTCGGCGCCGTCGACGATCACGTCGTAGCCCTCGATGAGCGACAGCACGTTGTCGGCGCCGAGGCGTACG
>JBEIFW010000151.1:0-8687 GCA_040382215.1 Acidimicrobiales bacterium | reverse complement strand
CGGTGAAGTACTGCACGTAGCCGATGCCGCCCTGCACGAACGCAGCGAGCAGGAACAGCGACAGTGCGTCCTCGAGGGTCTTGCCCGCCTCGGTGCGCCGGATGCGGGCGGCCAGCCAGAGCGTCGCTGCGACCGTGGCGATCACGGTCAGGCCGTGGATGCGGGCGACATGGCTGATGTCGAAGCCCCAGCGCTTGGCCCGCTCGTCACCTGCGTGGGGACCCGTCCCGGTGACGACGGTGCCGGTCACGATCGCCGCCGCGGTGAGCACCACGATGGCCGTGACGTGGCGGCGCACGGCGACCGGGACCCGCAACCGGTACGGGCCGCCCGGTTCGGCCGCTCGCCGGTGCAGGATCATGCCGGCGCCGACGACGACGATCGACAGCAGGAAGTGCCACATCACCGCACCCGGGTGCAGGTCGGTGAGCACGACGATGCCGCCGACGATCGCCTGACCGAACACGCCGGCTACCAGTGCGGCGGACAGCCCGATCAGGTCACGCCGGCGCGGTCGGATGCGCACGGAGGCCAAGACGGTGATGGCGAGCGCCACGATCATCACACCGGTGAACAGCCGGTTGATGTTCTCGATCGCCTGATGGCCCGTCTGCACCGACACGAGCTTGCCGTCGTCGCAGGTCGGCCAGTCCGGGCACCCGAGCCCGGACCCGGTGAGGCGCACCGCAGCACCGGTCACGATGATCGCCGACACCATCACGAGCGCCAGGAAGGTGAGGCGCCGGTAGCGCGCCGTGGTCACAGCAGGCAGGGCCATTGCCGAAGGCTAGGCGGCACCCTCGGATCAGCCCCGGCCGAGCTGAGCACGGTGACGGGATCCACCCGGGCTGCCCCGCACCGGGCGCGCCGGTCAGAACGGGTAGGTCGCGCCCGTCAGCGACGCCGACACGTCCCAGAGCCGTGCCGCCAGTGCGCGGTCCTGGCTGCGGGCACTGCGCCGAGCCCGCGCCGGGTTCCCGCCGTACTCTCCGAATCCGCCGGGGCCGAAGTAGTCGTCACCGTGCGCGGACGGGTCGACGGCGGCCCGCAACGTCGGCAGCGCGCCCATGGCCGAAGATTGGATCATCCGCTCGTAGAGCGGCCGGGCCTTCTGCAGCAGCCGGGAGCCGGCATTGGCCGGCTCCTGCGCCAGGTTGGTGCGCGACAGCCCCGGATGGGCGCTGATCGCGATCGTGCCGGCACCGGCACCGGCCAGGCGGCGCTGCAGCTCGCTCGAGAACAGCAGATTGGCGAGCTTGCTCTGGCAGTAGCGGGCCATCGGCGCATACCGCTTGGTGGCGTCGAGGTCGTCGAAGGCGATCCGCCCGCCCCGGTGCGCCAGGCTCGCGACGTTGACCACCCGAGAGCCCGGCGTCGCAAGCAACCGATCTGCCAGTTCGGCCGTGAGCAGGAAGTGCCCAAGGTGGTTCGTGGCCAACTGCAGTTCCCAGCCGCGCGAGTTCCGGCGCAACGGCACCGCCATGATCCCGGCGTTGTTGACCAGCAGGTCGAGCCGGTCGTGGGCGGCCCGGAACACTGCGGCGGCGCTGCGCACGGAATCGGGTTCGGACACGTCGAGGTCGAGCACCTCGACCGAGGCTCCCGACGCACCGGCCAGGATCCGCTCCCGGGCGTCGTCGGCTTTGGCCCGGTTCCGGCAGGCGAGCACGACGAGGGCCCCCCGTTCGGCCAGGACCCGCGCCGTGTCCCACCCGATCCCGGAGTTCGCTCCAGTGACCAACGCGGTCCGCCCGGTGAGGTCACCGACGTCGTCTTCGCTCCACCCTGCCATCGCCGCAGCGTACGAACCGTGCGACGATGCCCTACTACCGGAGCGACGTCGGGGCTCGCTCCACTGCCCGAGGGAGCCACGCCATGGCCATCATCGAGGATGCACCGACCAGCAAGTTCCTGACCGGCGCCTTCGCGCCGGTCCACGACGAACTCGACGTACCGGAGCTGCGCATCACCGGGACGCTGCCGCCGCAGCTCGACGGCGTCTACCTGCGCAACGGCTCGAACCCGCAGTTCACCCCCCTCGGCGCCTACCACTGGTTCGACGGTGACGGGATGATCCACGGCGTCACGCTGCGCCAGGGCAAGGCCTCCTACCGGAACCGCTTCGTCGTCACCCCCGGGCTGCGCCACGAGCGCGCCGCCGGTCATGCGCTGTTCGGCGGCATCGCCAACATCGTGTTCCCGCCGGCCGAACTCATGGACGAGTGCGGGATGTTCAAGAACGCGGCCAACACCAACGTGATCCGGCACGCCGGCAAGATTCTCGCCCTGTGGGAGGGCGGGTTCCCGACCGAACTCGACGACCAACTCGAGACCGTCGGCCTGTGGGACATGGGCGGCAAGCTCGAGGGCGCGTTCACCGCCCATCCGAAGTGGGACGCCCGCACCGGTGAGCTCGTGTTCTTCGGGTACGGCGGCAGCGCGCCGTTCCTGCGCCACCACGTTGCCGACGCGGCCGGCAACCTCACCCACTCCACGATCGTGGAGATCCCCCACGGCGTCATGATGCACGACTTCCTCACCACGGCCCGCTACTCGTTGATCTTCGATCTGCCGGCGGTGATCGAGCTCGAGCACATGATGTCGGGCGCCAAGATGTGGCAACCCGACTACGGCGCACGGATCGGTGTCCTGCCACGGCACGGCTCGGGCGACCAGGTTCGCTGGTTCGAGATCGACCCGTGCTACGTGTTCCACTTCCTCAACGCGTGGGAGGACGGCGACCGCATCGTGGCGATCGGCTGCCGGATGCCCTCGATCGATCTCGCCTTCGAAGACGCGAAGGTGGACCCGTTCGCCGACGGCAGCGGCGTCGGCCTCACCCGCTGGACGCTCGACCTGACCGCCGGGACCTGCACCGAGGAGCGCATCGCCGGCGGCCCGCAGGACTTCCCCCGGGTCAACGACGATCTCGTCGGCTACCCGAGCCGCTACGGGCACGCCTCGGCGATGTTGCAGCGCAGCGACATCGGTGGCTTCGACGCCGTCGTGCAGTACGACCTGGTCAGCGGGAACCGCACGGTGAAGCACCTTCGGCCGGGCACCACCACCGGTGAGGCGGTGTTCGCAGCGAACCCCGAGGGAACCGACGAGCGCGACGGCTGGGTGCTCACCTACGAAATCGACGGCGCCACCGGCGCCACCGACCTGCTCGTCCTCGACGGCCACGACATCACCGAGGAGGTCGCCCGCGTGCACCTGCCTCGCCGGATCCCTATGGGGTTCCACGGCAACTGGCTGCCCCGTGGCGGTTCGAGCGTGCCCCGCTGACCGCCACCGATCCGCCCGGACCGGTGGCGGTCCGGGCGGATCAGGTCCGGCGGATCAGGTGTGCCGGATCGTCATGCCCCCGTCGACGGGGAGGATGGCCCCGTTGAGGAAGCTTGCGGCCGGGAGCACCATCGACAGCGTCATCTGGGCGACCTCCTCGGGATCGGCGTAGCGCCGCAGCGGGACCCGTCGGCGGGCGTAGGTCTCCTTCGACTCCTCCGGGATGCCGGCGGTCATGCCGGTGCGGATCGGGCCGGGGCAGATGCAGTTCACGGTCACGCCCGTCTTGCCCAACTCCACGGCCAGGGACTTCGTGAGCCCGACGACGCCGGCCTTCGACGCTGCGTAGGCCGGCATCCCGGCCGCAGCCACGATGGCCTCCGTCGAGGCGATGTTGACCACCCGACCCTCGCCGGAACGCTGCAGGTAGGGCAGGGCCGCCCGCACGAGGCGGATGTGCGCGGTGAGGTTCACGTCGAGCGTGGCCGCCCACCCGTCCTCGAACTCGGCCTCCGGCGCCGTCGTGCCGCCGACGATGGCGACGCCGGCGTTGTTCACCAGGATGTCGAGACCGCCGAAGGTCGCCACCACGTCCTCGACGAGCTTGTGGATCGCCGCCGGGTCGGCGACGTCGCACACGAACCCCTTGCCGGACAGCCCGGCCCCGGTGATCTCGTCGACGACGGCAGCGACCCGGGCTTCGCCGATGTCGACCACGGCCACGTGCGCGCCCTCATCCGCGAACAGGTGGGCGGTGGCGCGACCCATCCCGGACGCGGCGCCGGTGACCACGGCGACCTTCCCGGCGATCGAGCGCGACAGCTTGGTCAGGCGTGCCATGTCTCTCGTCCCTTCAACCCGTACATCCGCAGGATGGTGGCACGGGAGGGGACGATGCGCACGAAGACGTGGTTGTCGCTCTCGGGTCCGCCGGGCTCGAAGGCTGCGAGGTCGTACCCCATGCGGTTCCACAGCGCCCGTCGTCCCTCGACGGTGTCGACGATGGAGGCCTCGCCCCAGACGATGCACGAGTCCCACCCGGTCGCCTCGGAGACGGCGAAGTGGACGGTGGCTCGCGGGTTCTCCCGCACGTTGCGGACCTTGCGGCCCGACGACAGCACGAATGCGTACACGTCGTCGTCGACCCACGACACGGCGACCGGCGCAAGGTGTGGCTCGCCGTTCGCGCCGGTGGTCGCAACGTAGGCGATCGGCCCGTAGCGGCGGGATTCGGCCTTGACCGCAGCGAGGTCGGTCACGACGCCACCCAGGTGTGCGAGCCGCGCATGCCGTAGGCCAGCAGCACGAGGGCCTTTGTCGGACGCACCGCCAGGAAGCCGGTGCCCGGCGAGTTGTCCGGCCCGCCCGGGGCGAAGGCATTCAGGTCGTAGTCGAACACTCCGGTCCACAGGCGGCGCTTGGTGTCGAGGTCGTCGTGCAGCGTGGCCGTGCCCCACAGTTCGACCCCGTCACCGGTCTCGGTCACCTGCCAGTGCAGGGCGACCTTGTCGTTGGCGGCGACGTTGCGGGCCTTGCGTGAATCCATCCCGATCATCACCCACAACACATCGCCTTCCCAGCACGGGTGGACCGGGACCACGTCGGGCTGGCCGTCGGGGCGGACGGTGGCCAGGTGTGCCCACGGCGACAGCCGCGCGCACTCGGCCTTGACCTGATCGAGCGCGTACATCTCAGGCCTCCGGCGCGGGGTAGTGCAGGCCCGGGATCCCGAGCTTCCAGGACTCGAACTCGTTGGGCACCAAGCCCTCGTAGGTCGTGCCGACGCGCGGTGCGTCCTTGGCCCAGTAATAGTGCGAGGGCGTGATCTGCCAGGCCCCCCGGCTGGCCTCGTGGCCGCCGTCGACGAACAGCGTGTGGCCCGTGATGTACGCGCCGGCGTCGGAGGCGAGCAGCAGCAACGGACCGACGAGGTCCTTGGTGGTGTCGCCGAGGCGCCGCATCGGGGTGCGGCTCTCGATCCACGGCGCCATGCCCACACCCTCGAGGAACGGGCGGGTCATCTCGGTGACGAAGAAGCCCGGAGCGATGGCGTTCACGCGCACCTTGCGATCGCCCCACTCGACGGCGAGCTGGCGGGTGAGGTTCAAGACCGCGCCCTTGGCCGTGTGATACCAGGGGTTGTTGTACTCGCTGCCGCCCGAGCCGAGGATCGACGCGATGTTGATGATCGAGCCGCTCCCCCGCTCGAGCATGTGGGGCGCGGCCTCCCGGCAGAAGTACCAGACGCCCATCAGGTCGACGTCGATCACCCGGCGGAAGGTCTCGTGGTCGGCGTGTTCGGACGGCAGGCCCCGAAGATCGGAGATACCGGCGTTGTTGACCACGATGTCGATGCGGCCGTGCTGGTCGAGCACCTCGGCGATCACCCGCTGCACGTCTGGCACGGACGTGACATCGCCGGGGTGGACCGTCACCTTGCGGCCGCTGGCCTCGCGCACCGACGCTGCGGTCTGCTCGAGCAGGTCGGCGGAGCGCGCCGTGACGGCAACGTCGGCGCCGGCGTCGGCGAGAGCGTGGGCGAACATCACACCGAACCCCATCGAGGCGCCCGTGACGATTGCGACCTTGCCGGACAGGTCGAACAGGTCGAGCTGGCCCATGGTCAGGCCTCCTCGATCGGGTAGTGGAACCCTGGGATACCGTCTTTCAGGATCGCATCGGGCAGCGGCGCCATGCCCGGGTACATCTTCTCCCCGGCGATCGGGCCCGGCCGATTCCAGTGCGGGTGCGGGGTCTTGAACTGGCTCATGCCCATCACCGACGAGTACCCGCCGTCGACGGGGAGGGTGACGCCGGTGATGTAGCTCGCCGCGGCCGAGGCGAGGAACACGACGGCGCCCTTCAGTTCGTCGTGCTCGCCCATCCGCCGCATCGGGGTGCGGCTGTCGATCCACATCCGCATGCCAGTGAGCTCGAGGCCTTCGCGAACCATCTCGCTCATGAAGTACCCGGGTGCGATCGCGTTGACACGCACCCCGCGGTCGGCCCATTCGACCGCGAGCAGCCGGGTGAGGTTGATCACCCCGGCCTTTGCGGCGTGGTACGCAGGATTGACGAACTCCGACCCGTTGAGGCCGAGCATCGAGGAGATGTTCACGATCGAGCCCGAACCGCGCTCGAGCATGTGCCGTCCCGCAGCACGGGCGAACGAGAACACCCCGGTCAGGTCGACGTCGAGGCATTGGCGGAAGTCGGCGACCGACACCTGCTCGCTCGGCTTGCCGGTCGCGTCGTTCACCCCGGCGTTGTTGACGAGGACGTCGAGCTTCCCGTGCGCCTCGACCACCTCGGCCACGACCCGCTCCACGTCGGCGTCGACGGTGACGTCGCCGACGTGTGCGGTCACCTTGCGGCCGGTGGCGTCCGCAAGCGCCTTGGCGTTGGCCTCGAGCAGGTCCTTGGAGCGAGCAGTCAGGGCGACGTCGGCGCCGGCTTCGGCGAGCGCGGTTGCCCACACCACCCCGAGTCCGTAGCTGCCGCCCGTGACGAGCGCGGTCTTGCCGGACAGGTCGAACATGCGGTCTCCCCCGGGTTCGTTCGTCCACGGGGCGGGCCCCCATGGACCGCCCGGACGCTACAAGGCGCCTTGCATCCGGGCTGCGTCGAGCGTGTTTTCCAGCAAGCAGGCCACGGTCATCGGTCCGGTGCCACCGGGCATCGGCGTGATCCAGCCGGCCACCTCGGCCACCTCGTCGTAGGCGACGTCACCGCGCAACCCGGCTTCGGTGCGCGAGATCCCGACGTCGACGACCGCAGCACCCGGCTTGGTGTGGGCCGCCGTGATGATGCCGGCGACCCCGACGGCGGACACGATCACGTCGGCCTCACGGCACACTGCAACGAGGTCGCGGGTGCGGGAGTGCGCGATCGTCACCGTTGCGTCGGCACCCTTCGCGGCGAGCAGCAGCGCAACGGGAAGCCCGACGAGCGTCGAGCGGCCGAGCACCACGGCGCGCTGCCCGGCGAGCGGCACCTCGTGATGCTCGAGGAGCCGCAGCACCCCCCGGGGTGTGCAGGGCACGAGGCCGGGGCGGCCCCGCACGAGCGCCCCGAGGCTCGCTGCGGTGAGCCCGTCCACGTCCTTCGCCGTCGGCACGAGATCGAGCACCGCCTCGGGATCGAGGCCGGACGGCAGGGGCAGCTGCACCAGGATCCCGTGCACCGTCGGGTCGGCCGCCAGACCCGCTACGGCGTCCTCGACCTCGGCCTGCGCGGCCGTCGCCGGCAGGTCGAGATGCCGGGACGTCATCCCGACCGCCTCGGCCTGACGATGCTTGGAGGCGACGTAGCGCCGCGACGGGCCGTCGTCGCCGACGAGCACCGTGGCAAGGCACACGGGCGGGTTGCCGGCGGCAGCGAGCGTCTCGGCCACTCGGGACCGCACCAGGGCGGACAGCACGGTGCCGTCGAGGACGATGGCGGACATCGCTGTCGACCGTAGAGGATCCCGGAGCGCCCGTGCCCGTCCCCGCCGGGACCGGTTCGCTAGCGTGTCGCCGGTGAAGCGGCCGACGGTCGAGGAGCGCCGGAACGAGATCCTCGAAACGACCTGCCAGGTCGTGGTCGAGCGCGGCTTCGCGGCGACGCGGGTAGCGGATGTCGCCAACAAGCTCGGTGTGTCCACCGGGCTGATCCACTACCACTTCGACACCAAGGACGAACTGCTCGCCGAGGCACTCGCCTATGCGGCCCGCGCCGACCTCGCCCGGCTGGAAGCGGAGGTCGCCGAGGGCGCATCACCGCTCGACAAGCTCAACCGGGTGTTCCTGCTCTACTCCCCGGCCGAGGCCGAACCGGGCTGGATGCTGTGGATCGACTCCTGGGGCGAGGCCTTGCGGAACCCCGCGCTGAAGCGGATCTCGCAACGGCTCGACGACGCCTGGCAGACGGTGCTCGAGGACGTGATCGTCGAGGGCGTCAAGGACGGCACGTTCACCTGTGCGGACCCGCACGCGACGGCATGGCGGCTCGCCGCCATGCTGGACGGCCTCGGCCTGCAGGTGACCGTGCACGAGGACGTGGTCAGCCGCGACGAGCTGCTCGCCTGGGTCCGTCAGGCAGCGTGCGTCGAGCTCGGCCTCCCCGCCGGCGCGTTCGCCGCGGCCTGATCAGCTCGATTCCTTCAGCTCCCGGCGTAGCTCGGCGATCTCGTCGCGCAGGCGGGCGGCGTATTCGAACCGGAGCTCGGCCGCGGCCTCGTTCATCTCCTCGGTGAGGGTCTGCACGAGGCGGGCGAGCTCGCTGTGCGGCAACTCGAGCAGCTCGCTGCGCCGCTTGGTGTCCCGCTCGCGTTGACGGCGTCGGTCCTTGCCCGGCAGCGGCGCCCCGTCGTCGGGTCGCAGCATCGAAAGGATGTCGGTGACCGCCTTGCGGATCGT
>JBEIFW010000150.1:0-8701 GCA_040382215.1 Acidimicrobiales bacterium | reverse complement strand
TCGCCCGAGTCGGAGACCGCTGCCCGGATCGCAGGCGACACCCTCACCCCACAGGCCGCAGGCGCAGCCGGCCGCCCCATCGAGGTGGTGCTGAGGAAGTCGCTGGCCGTCAGCCCGGTAGCGACCAGGATCGGCTTGGCCGTGCCGGCGGCCGTGTAGAACGCAGCGTTGCCCGCCTGGAATGCGCCCACCATGATCATGGCCACCGAGGGATCGGCGGCCAGCGACGTTGCGCACGCTGTTGCATCGGCCTCGGTCTCCACGTTGCAGGGCACCAACTCGATGGGGCGGCCGGCTGCGCCTGAGGCCTGTGTGTTGAGGGTGTCGACTGCGATCCGGGCAGCGGTCTCCGACTCGGGCGAGAACGACCGCTGGTTCACGAATCCGATGCGAATGGGCTCCCCGGCCGCCTCGCCGGGGGCAGCGCCGAGGTAGTCGAGGAGCCACTGGCTCGCGGCTGGATCGGTGGTCGTGGTGGTGGTGGTGGTGGGCGCGTCCGTGGATGCAGGCGTGGTCGAGGTGGGTGTGGCCGTTGTCTCTGGTGCCGCCGGCGCAGTGGCCGAGTCGGAACTGCATCCGGCGAGCAAGCAGAGGATTGCGGGAACGATGAGCAGTCGAGGTCGGGTCATGGGCGACACAGTACATGACCGACTAGTCATGTACTAGGGGCCGCTTTCGTGCGGATTGACCCGGCGCATCGCGGCACGGGCGTCTCCGAGGGCGTGGTCGACGTCGCTGGGCGCGGGCCGAGTCGGCCTCCGCGCAACAACTGGCGATCTTCTTCAGCGAAGGAAACGCCCTTGCCGAAGCAGCTTGGTGAGGATCCGGCAGGGCGACCGGCTCGTGTCAGGCCGGGATGATCGCAGTGAGCGAGGCCCGCAGCCGGGGGAGTGTTCGGCCGGCCCGCAACTCGCGGAGCGCCACCTCGGCCGTTGCGGCCACCAGGAGATGAGCGGTCTCGGCCGGATACGCAGCAACCCCGCGCAGATCGGCTGCCAGCAGTCGTGCCGCTTCCCCGTTGCGGCGGTCGACCTCGGAGAGCACGGAAGGCTCGCTGCGAGCTTGGAGCAACATCGCACGGACGCCTGCTTGCCGCCGGCAGTCATCGAGGAATGCAGCCATCCGCACGCGGGCACGTTCGGGCCCGGGTTCGAGCGACGACGTCTCGCGGTCGATCGTCTCGAACAGGTCGTCGTGGAAGCGACGGTGGAGCTCGATGAGCAGGGCGCTCCGGTCGGCGAAGTGGATGTAGAAGGTCCCCTTTGCCAGGCCGGCCTCGGACGTGACGGCGTCGATACTGAGTGCCGCCAAGCCATCTCGGTCCACCACCGTCGCTGCAGCCCTCAGGAGATCGTGACGGGTGGGATGCGACTCGTCGGCTCTACTGCCCGGACCGCGACGTCGGCTACTCGTTGCCATGGAGACGATCCACGAGTGCCGGAGGGGCGAACGAGATGGTGCGACGCATCTCGGCGAGAGTACCTGGCCGCCGAGTCATACACCGAGGATGGAGCGGAGACGGCGGCAGTGGCGCCGCCTGCAGACGGCGTCCACGACGCCCCCCGAAAGGTCTGCCGTCAGCCCGACCCGCACCTACCGAAGCAGACGAACATGTGGCGCGCGCGGAGCCGGCCCGTACAACAGGCGTACAACACGACGGGAACCAACGAGTGCCCACCAGGGCAGACGAGCGTGGGCCGGTGCCATGGCAGAAGCGGGCCTGATCAGGACTGATGCGGCCGGGTGCACACCAGGGCGGACGATGACCGTCGCGCTCATGACCCGAAGGACGCAGGTTCACATCCTGCCCCCGCCGTTCGAGAGGAAGGCCCGGTCGCACGACCGGGCCTTCTACGTTGTCGGCCCATGTGGCGGTAGAAGATGCGCTTGGCGATCTCGGTGGTGATGACGTAGCCGACGAGGATCAGGGCGAGCACACCGAGGACCGATGCGGGTGGTGCCTCGAAACCGAGGCCGTTGGCCGCGAACGTGAACGGGACGGTGATGGTCGCTGCTGCGATCAGCCCGGACGAGATGAGCAGCGCGGTCCCGGGCCGGCTGCGCATGAACGGCCGTCTCGTTCGCAGGACGAGCATGACGAGCAGCTCGGTGGCGACCGAGACGATGAACCAGCCGGTGCGGAACAGGCGGGCGTCGGCGTCGAAGCCGATGCGGAGCACGGCGAAGGTGAGGTAGTCGAAGATCGAGCTGACGAGTCCGAACACGATCATGAAGTTGCGGATGAACCCGATGTCCCAGTGTGTGGGTCGGTCGAGTTGCTCGGGGTCGACGGTGTCGGTGGCGATGGTGGTGCCGGGGATGTCGGACAGGAAGTTGAGGAGCAGGATCTGGCGGGGGAGGAGCGGTAGGAACGGCAGCAGGATGGTGGCGCCGGCCATCGAGACCATGTTCCCGAAGTTTGCGCTGGTGGTGACGAACACGTACTTGAGGGTGTTCGCGAAGCTCTGGCGGCCTCGGCGGATCCCGTCGAGGAGGACGTCGAGGTCCTTGTCGAGCAGCACGATGGCGGCCGACTCCTTGGCGACGTCGACGGCGGTGTCGACGGAGATGCCGACATCCGCGGAGCGCAGGGCGAGCGCGTCGTTGATGCCGTCACCGAGGAATCCGACGCTGTGCCCGGAGGTGTGCAGGGCGCGGATGATGCGTTCCTTGTGGGCCGGGTCGACCTCGGCGAACACGCCGACGCGATCTGCCTGCGCGACGAGGTCGGCGTCGGTGAGGAGGTCGAGATCGGCGCCGCACAACATGGCGTCCCGGTCGAGGCCGACCGCTGCGGCAGCATGGGCCGCGGCGTGACGGTTGTCGCCGGTGATCATCTTCACGGTGATCCCGGCGGCGGTCAGGTGGGCGATGGTGTCGCGGGCACCGGGTTTGGGTGGGTCGGCGAAGGCCAGGAGTCCGATGAGCGTCAGGTCGCGCTCGTCCCTGGCGGTGATCGTGGTGGTCGCCTTCGTGAGCGGCGTGATGGCGATGCCGAGCACCCGGAACCCTGCGCTGCTGAGCGTGCGGAAGGCCTCGTGGATCTGCTGCTGGACCTCTGCGATCGGGCCGCTCCGTCCGTCGGGGAGTCGTGCGGTCGTGGAGATCCGGCAGACCGAGTCGAATGCGCCCTTGGTGATCATCACGGGTCCGCCGGGTAGGTCGACGGCGATGCTCAGGCACTTGCGTTCGAAGTCGTAGGGCACCTCGCCGAGTCGTTCTCCGGGCTCGCTCGGAGTGGGCACGCTTGCGAGGATCGCAGCGTCGATCGGGTTGATGAAGCCCTGTTGGTGGCGGGCATTGCGCCAGGCGTGCTCGGCGACCGTCGGGTCGGGGCGACCGACGAGGTCCAGGGCGGTGTCGAGCTCGATGGTGCCGTCGGTCAGGGTGCCGGTCTTGTCGACACAGAGCGTGTCCATGCTCCCGAAGTCCTCGATCGAGGACAGACGCTTGACGATGACTCGATCCTTCGCCATCTGACGTGCGCCGCGCGACAACGTGAGCGTGACGATCGCGGGCAGCAGCTGCGGGGTGATCCCGACCGCGAGCGCGAGCGAGAACAGCAGCGAATCGAGCACCGGTCGGTCCAGGATCACGTTGACGGCGAAGACGGCGACGATGAGAACGGCGCCGACTCGCATCAACAGGTAGCCGAAGGAGCGCAGCCCGCGCTCGAAGCTGGTCGGCGGTTCGGTGACGTCGAGGTGTGCGCCGATCGAACCGAGCTCAGTGGACGCGCCCGTGGCGGCGATCACGACCGTGCCGGCGCCGCTCACCACGTGCGTTCCCAGGAACACGCTGTTGTCGCGGTCTGCGATCGGAGCGTTCGCGTCGACGATCCCGGGCTCCTTGCGCGTCGGGTAGCTCTCGCCGGTGAGCGCGGACTCATCGACAAGGAGCGCCTGAGCTCGCAGGACTCGACCGTCCCCAGGGATCACGTCTCCGGCGCGGAGGACCACGATGTCGCCGGGCACGATCTGCTCGAGTGCGACTTCGGACTCTCTGCCGTCGCGCATGACCTCGGAGTGGACCTGGACCGCGCCCAGCAGCGTTCTCACGGCGTGCACCGCACCCCGCTCCTGGACGAACCCCAGGCCGGCGCTCGCGAGCACGATCGCGAGGATGATCGCGGCGTCGATCTCGTCGCCGAGGAACACCGAGAGCACGGTCGCGCCGATGAGCAGCAGCACGATCGGGCTGCTGAACTGGCGAGCCAGGAGCGCCCGATCGCCGGCATGGCGGTCTGCGCCGACCCGGTTCGGTCCGATCGATGCGAGCCGCCGAGTCGCCTCGTCCGACGTCAGCCCGGCAGGTGTCGCGTCCAGCCGTTCCAGCACCGCCTGTTCGGGCGCCGACCAGAAGCGGCGCTCGCCGGAGTCGCTCGATCCCGGCGAAACGCGGTCGACGTGCATCCCTGCGGAACGCTAGAGCACTCGCTGCACGAGGTGCCGTTCGCCTCTCCTCGAAGGACCGCGCCGGACCCGTACGCTGCGTTTCGTGTGTCCCCGACGACGGCCGGCTCCGACCGCTGCCCCGACCTCGCCGTGGCCTGTTCTCCGATGCTCTCGGTGGATCCAGGTCCGGACGACGCCGACGTGAACCTGTCCGGCAGTTCCGAGCGTCGTCGCGTCGTCGCATGTGCCGCCGTCGGCTTGATCGCAGCGGCCCTGTTCGTCCCTGCGGCCCCGTGGCAGCTCGTCGTGCTCATCGGCTGGGTCACCACGGCTGCGCTGCTCCTCGTCCGGGTGTGGCGCGAGATCGGTCGGCTCGACGCTATGAGGACGGCGCAGGTGGCGACCCGCGAGGACGACAGTCGGGCCGCGGCGCGGTCCGTCCTCGTCGCATCGAGCGTCATGAGCTTGATCGCTGTCGTCGCAGCGCTCCACCGAGCAGCCACGGCGACCTTCCGCCTCGAGCTCGTGCTCACCGCTGCGTCGCTGATCGCCGTGGTGCTCTCGTGGCTCGTCGTGAACACCGTGTTCGTCCTCCGGTACGCGCACCTGTACTACGGCGGCCCGACAACGGGCGGTGTCGAGATCCCCGGAGACCAGGCACCCTGTTACCGGGACTTCGCCTACCTCGGGTTCACCGTCGGCATGACGTTCCAGGTGTCCGACACCGCCATCAGCGACCCGACCATCCGCGCGACGGTGCTCCGCCATGCGCTCCTCGCGTTCCTCTTCAACGTCGCCATCATCGCCACGACGATCAACGTGATCGCCCGCCTCGTGTGACCACGGCGGCGGCCTCGCGCTCGCACCTGCGACGGCGCGCTCCGTGGGCCTACGCTGTCGAGTGTCGATCGTGCCGACTCGCAGACCGTCACGGGCGGTGTGGCTCCTCCTCGGTGTGCTGCTGGTCGGGCTGGGCCTGTTGGTCGTCGCGATCGCACGCTCCGGCCCCGACACGACGATCAACGGCATCGTCACCGAGATCGAGCAACATCGGGTGTGTGTCGCCGAAGGCGGGCAGGAGCCGCTCTGTGCCCACGTCGACTATCCCGGAGCGCTCGACGGCATACGTGTCGGGGACTGCGTGGCGATGACTCGGTCGGGCGAAGGCTTCCTTGTCGAGATCGACCCGGTGGACCAGTGCAGGTGAGGTGCGGTGGCCGGGTCGGTCAGCGCCTCTCTCGCTTCAACGGCTCCAGCCACATCGGCGTCGCAGCGGCCACGACCACGGCCGGCCACCACGCCGAGGGGAACGGCTCGAGGTGGAGCAGCGCGGCGAGCGGCGCGACCTGGACGCACGCCACGGTCGCCACGACGAGGAAGGCGATGACCGCGACCACGGTCCGGGTCCACGCCTGACCGCGGACCCACAGGGCCCGCTCGGGGCTGCGCATGCTCAGGAGCAGCACCGGCTGGCTGGCCAGCAGGGAACAGAACGCCAGCGCCCGGGCCTGATCCTCCGGCCAGTGCCCGAGTGCCACGAGGTAGAGGGTGAGCACCACGCCGGCGAGCGTCATGCCTGCTGCATAGGCGGGGGCCAGCGTTCGGAGACGGAGCGCATCGCCGACCGGACGAGGTGGTCGCCGCATGGTGTCGTCGCTCGCAGGTTCGGCCTGGAAGACCAGCGAGACGATCGGGTGCAGCAGCAGCTCGAGGACGACGAGATGGATCGGCAGCAACAGGAGGGGCTGTCCGAGCAGCGGGACGATCAGGGCGCTGAGCAGCAGCGGTGGATGGAACGCGATCAGGTAGGCGAAGGCCCGCGTGAGGTTCTCGAAGATCCGTCGACCGTCCCGGACCGCGCCGACGATCGTCGAGAAGTTGTCGTCGAGGAGCACGATCGAGGCGGATTCCCGGGCGACCGCCGCCCCGCGCTCGCCCATCGCGACGCCGATGTCGGCCTCCTTGAGCGCCGGAGCGTCGTTGATGCCGTCACCGGTCATCGCAACGATCTCGCCGCGACGCTGCAGCGCCTGCACGAGGAGGTGCTTCTGCTCCGGGCGCATCCGTGCGAACACGTTCGTCCCGGCGGCGAGATCGTCCAGCCGTCGCGCATCCGCGTCGTCGAGTTCCGCTCCGGTGGCGATGAGGTCCTCGCCGTCCCGCTCGTGGGGGAGGCCGAGTCCCGATGCCACGGCATGTGCCGTCGCGGGGTGGTCGCCGGTGATCATCACCACGCGGATGCCGGCGTCCCGGCACTGCCGCAATGCCTGCGGCACGCCCTCGCGGAGCGGGTCGCTGAAGGCGATGAGCCCTGCGAAGCGCAGCGCCCCCTCGTCCTCGTCTCTCGAGGCGGCGCTCAGCGGCGCCTCGCCCGCGGCGACGGCGATGACCCGCATGCCTCGTGCGGTGAACGTGGCGTTCGCCGCCTCTGCGTCCGTCTGCACGGAGGCGTCGGCACGACTGTGCGCGAGGACGCCTTCGATCGAGCCCTTGGCTGCGACCCGTCGCTCGCGGCGGTCGCGCGCGAGCCAGGCGTGGGTGACGTACCGATCGGTCGCGTCGAAGGGCCAATCGGCGGCGAACTCGTCGCCGTGCAGGCGTCGGACGTCGATCCCGTGCGCCGCGGCGAAGGCGAGGATCGCGAGGTCGAGCGGATCGAACGGATCGGGTTCGGATGCCCGAACGGCGGCCTCGAGCAGCTCGGTCGGCCCCGAGCCGAGCGCCTCGCCGTTGCCCACGGTGCCGTCGGCCGGCGTCCAGACCGCGACGACGGCGAGTTGTCCCTCGGTGAGCGTGCCCGTCTTGTCCGTGCAGATCACCGTCGTCGATCCCAGCGTCTCGACGCTGGGAAGGCGCCGGACGAGCGCCCGGTGCTGTGCGAGCCGCCAGGCGCCCATCGCCAGGTACAGCGTGTACACCATCGAGAACTCCTCGGGGATCGCAGCGATCGCAAGGCTCACCCCGGCGATCACGGCGTCACCCCAACCGTCCCCGTGCAGCAGTTCGGCGACGATCACCGCAGCGCAGAACACGAGGGCGACGATCGTGAGCGCTCGGATCAGGCGTCCGAGTCCGATCTGCAGCGGCGTGCGTCCGGATCGTGCGTCCGCGACCAGCCGCCCGATCCGGCCGTAGCGCGTCGCCGTGCCCGTGGCGACGACCACCGCCTCGGCGCTGCCCGTCACGATCGTGGTGCCTGCCCACAAGGCCTGCGCGTCCTGGTCCCCCGGGTCCGCCCGCTTCTCGATCGGCAACGACTCGCCTGTCAGGGAGGACTCGTCGACCATGAGCTGCGTGGACGCGCTGACCGTGGCGTCGGCAGGCACGACGTCGCCTTCGCGGACGTGGATGTGGTCTCCGATCACGACCTCCTCGACCGGCACGGCCCGAACGACGCCGTCGCGGGTCACCGTCGCCGTGGGTGCGGTGAGACGGCGGAGCTGCTCGAGGGTGTGCTCGGCTCGGGACTCCAGGAGCCAACCCGCCGCGGCGATCGGTCCGAGCGCCACGAACGCCACGATGGCATCCGTCGTCTCCCCGATCAGGAGGTAGGTCGGCGCCGCGACCAGCAGGAGCGCCACCATGGGATCGCTGAAGGGGCCGAGCAGCCGCTTCACGCGGGAGACCTTCGCCTCGGGCACGACGGTGTTCGGCCCGTCACGGACCAGTCGGGCGGCGGCCTCCGCTGCGGACAGACCTCCTACGTCACTCATGGTGGTGCCTTGCTACTCGACGACGCGCAGGGTGCCGGGGACGTCCATGTGGCGCAGCCGTCGGAGCGTGAGCAGCGGAGCGGCGGCGACGGCGACGACCCCGACCACGAGTGCGGTCACGACGGTACCGCCGCCGACGACGACGTCGAGCCGCATGTCCGGCATCGTCGATTGCAGCAGGCTGGTCATCAGCCACCGGTGGATCCAGCGGCCGACGACGATGCCGGCGGCCGTGCCGAGGAGTCCGTAGAGGGCGCACTCCACGACCTCGAGCAGCAGCACCCGGTGGACGGGGAGGCCGAAGGCGAACAGGGTGGCCCGCTCCCGTCGCCGCTCGTCGGCGTTGATGCTGGTGGCGTTGTAGGCGATCAGCAGCGCGAGGAGGAGCATGAACGCCTCGAGCATCCGGAGGATGCCGGTGAACTCGTCGACGCTGTCCCGCACGATCCGGCTCGACGTGGCGGCCGGGAGCACGGAGTCGACCCCGGGCACACCGAAGAGCTCCCGCTCGACGTCGTCGGTGGTGCTGCCGGTCGCAGGGATCACGTGGAGCTCGTTGGCGAGCCCCTGCGCGCCGAACGCGGCGAGCATGCC
>JBEIFW010000149.1:0-8736 GCA_040382215.1 Acidimicrobiales bacterium | reverse complement strand
GGCCTGCGCCTCGGCACCCTCGACGGCGCAGACGGCGGCTTCGACATCGTCGTCGCCAACCTCCTGGCCCCGATCCTGGTCGGCCTCGCCGAGCCGCTGCGGGCGGCCCTGGCTCCCGGCGGGGTGCTGGTCGTGTCGGGGTTGCTCGCCGGACGCTGGGCCCACGTCGCTGCGGCGCTCGAACCGCTGGTGCTCGACCGGATCGACGAACACGACGGCTGGAGCGCGCTCACCCTGCGTATGGGACCAGAGGAAGCCTTGCCCGCACGCTGACTCAACCGCCGCGCCGACCACCCCGATCACCCTCGTGAAGGGCAACGACCGGGGGTCGAGCGGACATGCCGACGAGCGCACGAGACATCCATCATCTGATGCGCCGAGCCGGTTTCGGGGCCACGGCAGCCGAGGTCGCGGCGCTCGTGCCGTTCGAGCGGGCGGCGATCGTCGACCGCCTGCTCGACGTCTCCGCCGCCCCGGCCGACGCGCCGCCACCGGCGTTCTCGGACCCGGCGCAGGGGAACTGGCAGCGGTACGTGGCGCTGGTCCAACAGTGGACCGACCGCATGGCGACGAGCCCGGCGCCGCTGCAGGAGAAGATGACGTTGTTCTGGCACGGGCACTTCACCAGCAGCCGGGAGAAGTGCTCGATCGAGGACCTGCAACGCCAGATCGCCCGGTACCGGGCGCTCGCGCTCGGCAACCTGCGCACGCTCGCGCAGGCGATGGCGATCGAGCCGGCGATGCTCGACTACCTCGACAACGCGGTGAGCACCCGGTGGGGTCCGAACCTCAACTTCGCCCGAGAGCTGCTCGAACTGTTCCTGCTCGGGGTGGGCAACTATTCCGAAGACGACGTCGCCGCTGCGGCCCGGGCCTGGACCGGTCACACGATCGACCGGACCGCCCGCCGGTACCGGTTCCGTGCCGACTGGCACGACAACACCGACAAGACGTTCATGGGTGTCACCCGAAACTGGGACGGCCCCCAGATCATCGAGTTCCTGCTCGACGACAGCCGCACCCGACTGATCGTCGCCCGGTTCATCGCCGGCAGGCTGTGGGACTTCTTCGCCGGCCCGGTGCCGGCACCTGCTGCGGTCGAGGCGGTGGCCCAGTCGTTGCTCGGCTCGGGATGGGAGCTGCGCCCGGCGGTGCGCACCCTGCTGCTGCGCAACGAGTTCTTCAGCGACGCCGTACGCGCCGGACTGGTGCGCACCCCGGTCGAGTTCGCCGTCGCCGCGATGCGCGCAACCGGTTTCGACGCAGCCACGGCGCACCCGGAGTGGTACCTGGCCGGGATGGGGCAGGAGTTGCTGAACCCGCCCGACGTGTCCGGCTGGCGCCCCAACGCCTACTGGATCACCACGACCGCCGCGGCGGCCAAGACCAGCTTCGCCTCCTACGTCGGGTGGCGCCAGCGCGAGCTGCGCCGGCCGTTCGTGCCGGGCGGTCGATCCGTAGCGCCCGCTGCGGTCGTCACCGGTGCCCTCGCCCGGGCCGGCATCGACGAGCCCTCGCCGGCGAGCCGGGCGGCGCTGGTGCGCTGGCTCGAGCAGAACCGGGCGGCCAAGTGGGACGACTGGGCCGAGGACCAGTACCTGGCCGTGCTCGTGTTCCTGACCCCCGAGTTCCAGCTCGCCTGAGGAGATCCCGATGCTTCCCGCCGACATCGACACCGACGACGCCCTGCGCCACCTGTCCGTCGTCGACGACACCTTCGGGCCGATCGGCCGACGCCGCCTGCTGCAGGGGCTCGGCGCCGGGCTCGGTGGCGTGGCCCTCGCCTCGCTCCTGCCCGGCTCGCTCGGCGCGTCCCTTGCGGCGGCCGCCGAGGTCGAAGCTGCTGCAGCGTCGTCCGACGGCATCCTCGTGGTGGTCACGCTGAACGGCGGCAACGACGGCCTCAACACCGTCGTGCCCTACACGAGCGGCCCGTACCGGGACCTGCGCGGCTCGCTCGCCGTCGGCGCCGACCGGGTGCTGCGCCTCGACGGCGCCGTCGGGCTGCACCCGAATCTCACGTTCCTCGGCCAGGATTGGGCCGCCGGGCGTCTCGCCGTGGTCGAAGGCCTCGGCTATCCCTCACCCGACTTCAGCCACTTCAGCTCGATGGGCATCTGGATGCAGGGCTGGGGTGGCACCGGAACGGCCGGCAGCGGATGGCTCGGCCGCTACCTCGACGATCTCGACGGTGGGCTGTTCCGGGCGATGGTGATCGGCGGCACGATCCCGCTCGCGTACGTCGGACGCAACCGGCGGGCCACGGCGATCTCCCCGAACGCCGGCGACCTCGCGGTGCAGGACAGTCCGGTGCGCACCCGGGTCCATGACGCCATCCGGGCGCTCGCTGCGACACCGACGGGTCGGGGGGCGTGGGCCGATGCGCTCGCCCGGATCGACGTCGACCTGCTCGACGTCGGCCGGACCGTCGCCCCATCGTTCCGCCCGGCGCTGCCGGCGGATCGGGTCGAGCGCGATTTCGTACTCGCCGGCCGGCTGCTCAACGCCGGGATCGGGATCCGGGTGCTCGGGGTGTCGATGGGGGACTTCGACAGCCACGCCGGGCAACCGGGAATGCACGACACCCGCATGCGCCAACTCGACACCGGGCTGCGGTCGTTCTTCGCGACCCTGACGCCGGCCGTCGCCGCGCGGGTGACGGTGATGACGGTGTCGGAGTTCGGGCGAACACCACGGGCGAACACCTCGCAGGGCACCGACCACGGCACGGCGAGCTGCGCGTTCGTGCTCGGCGCCTCGGTCACCGGCGGACGCTACGGGAGTCCGCCGTCGCTCACCACGCTGCGTCGCGGGCAGCTCCTCCACACGGTCGATTTCCGTTCGCTGTACGCGACCGTGCTGACCGGGGTGCTCGGCGCCGACGCCGACGCGGTCCTCGGCCGGCGGTACGAGCCGCTCGCCGGTCTGCTGGTCGTCCGCAGCAACCAGCGGGCCGAACCCGCCCAACCGGTCGTCGTGGAGCGGCCTCGCACCGCCGGGTTCGTCCCGATCAGCCCTGAACGCCGGCTCGACACCCGCGACGGCACCGGCGACGTTCTGGTCGCACCGATCGGTCCGGGAGCCTCGCTCGAGCTCGTCGTCGCCGGCCGGGGGAGCGTGCCGCCGACCGGGGCGACCGCCGTCGCACTGAACGTCACCGTCACCGGCCCGAGCGCGGCGGGATACCTGACGGTGTGGCCCACAGGAGAGGCGCGCCCGACCGCGTCGAGCCTCAACTTCGTGCCCGGCCAGACCGTCCCGAACCACGTCGTCGCGAAGCTCGGCGCCGGGGGAGCGGTGTCGTTCTTCAACTCGGCCGGCGCCACCCATGTCGTCGCCGACGTCGTCGGCTACTTCGCCGACGACGTCGCGGTCGGCCTCGTACCGCTCACCCCGAACCGGCTGCTCGACACCCGGGACAGCGACAGCCCGATCGGACCGCAGGCGACCGTGCCGCTTCCCGTCACCGGCCGAGGCGGGGTACCGGCCGAGGGGGTCGCCGCCGTGGTGCTGAACCTGACCGTGACCGAACCGACCGCACCGGGCTTCTTCACCGTCTGGCCGTCGGGCACGCCCCGACCGCTTGCGTCGAGCCTGAACTTCGTAGCCGGCGAGACCGTCCCCAACCTGGTCGTCGCCAAGGTCGGCACCGACGGCGCCGTGTCGATCTTCAACTCGAACGGCCAGGCCCACGTCGTGGCCGACGTCGTCGGGTTCTACGGCCCGCTCGAGCAGCGCGCCGACGCCGTCCGGGCCGTCGCGCTCAGCCCGTCGCGCGTGCTCGACACCCGCACCACGGCACCGATCGGCCCGGGCGCGACCCTCCGGTTGCCGATGCTCGAGCGCGGTGGCGTCCCGGCGAGCGGGGTGCGGGGCGTCAGCCTCAACGTCACCGTCACCGAGCCCAGCGCCGGCGGTTATCTCACCGTGTGGCCCTCGGGCACCGCCCGCCCGCTCGCGTCGAATCTGAACTTCCGTCCCGGCCAGACCACGCCGAACCACGTCGTGGCCAAGCTCGGCCCCGACGGCGCGGTGTCGATCTTCAACTCGGCCGGCTCCACCCACGTCGTGGTCGACGTGGTCGGGTTCTTCGCGGCAGACACCAACACGGCCTGATCGCCCGCCGTTCGGTGCAGCCGCTCCGATCGGGGACCGGTTATGAATCGTCGAACCAGACGAACCACGGTCCATCGGTCTCGATGGCCGCAACCACGGCCTCGACGGCCGCAACAGGGGTCACGATGACGACGGGCGAGCGGTACGAGAGCGAGGCGACGCAGCTTCGTCGGCTTCCGATCCTCTGGGGGGCGAGGTCCGGGATCTTGCAGCTCGACGACGATCGGCTCCGCTTCACGGCGAGATCCCGAAACCGGACGGTGTTCGATCTCCCGTTACGGGACATGCATTCCGCACAGCGCGGAGCAACCAGCAGCTTGTACCTGTGGCATGGGCGCACGCGCTACCGCTTCGTGGCGGGGAACCCGATCTACGTTCCCGGGCCGGGCGAGCTCGCCGTCGAACAGGCCATCGGTCTGCCGGCCGCCCGCATCCCGGGCGCGCTTGCACGGGAGCGGGCCAACCGGGACACCGCTGACCGCTGGATCGAGCTCCTGCAGCCGGGCTTGGGTGCGCCGCCACCCGGTCTGCGGGTGCCACGCCCGTGGCCGAGGTGGGCGTGGCTGCTCACCACGCTGGGCGCCGGCCTGCTGGTCTGCGCCATCATCGCCGCCGTCACCCTTGCGTTCGCAGAACCCGACCGGCGTATCGAGGCCACCGTCGAGCTCCCCAACGACAGCAACCCGGGGTCCGTCGTCTTCGACGGCACGGGTCTCTGGGTGGCCCTCGGAGGCCCCGGCTTCACGGTCGTGCGGATCGACCCGGCTTCCGCACGGGTGACTACCACGCTGAGCCTCCCGAACGCCCCTGCGGGGCTCGTCCACGACGGAACCTCGGTGTGGGTCGCCCACTCGCTCCCCAGGGACGGCCTGTCGAGGATCGACCCGGTCACCGCAACGGTCGCCGCCACGTTCGAACTCCCCGAGGGCAGCAATCCCGATGCCCTTGCGTTCGACGGGACCAGCCTCTGGACCACCCGCCGTTCCGCACCGGGCCCGGTGCTGCGGATCGATCGCACGGACGGGTCCGTCACCGCCCGGGTCACCCTCCCGAATGCCGCCGGCGGCCCAGCCCCCGAACCGAACGCGGTGGTGTTCGACGGAGCGAGCATCTGGGTCGCTGACCGGAGGACCGAAACCGTGGCGAAGATCAACCCGGTGACGGCCACGCTCACCACCACCGTCGCCTTCGGTGCCGACGCGCTCGCGTTCGACGGCACTTCCCTCTGGGCGGCGAGCACGTACAACCGAACCGTCGCACGGATCGACCCCGCCACCGCAACGGTCACGGCGAGTATCGGTTTCCCGGCAGCCGGCGGACCGAAGCGCCTGGTCGCCGACCGGACCGGTGTCTGGGTCACCCGGAGCGACGACAAGGTGTCCAGGATCGACCCTGCGACCGCGACGATCACTACGACGGTCAGCCTTGGGAGCAACAGCACCCCGATCGGGTTGGCGTCGGACGGCAACCACCTCTGGGTGGCCGCATACGGCGCCTCACGGGTGATGCGGCTTTCGGCCGCCGACTGATGGCCCATCCGCCGATAATACTTGTTATGTAAAGTAGGCGTCTACGATGCGACGGTGCGCCACCCATGGTCACCTTGCCGTCGGCCCGCCGCCGGCCGGCCCCGGACGCGACGGTGACCGGGCACCCACCCGGCCCGGTCACCGTCGTCGTTGCTCGCACCCCTCGCTGCCCGGGGAAACGTTGCGTGGTCGTCGCAGCCGGCGGGCGGGCTGCGACGATTCAGCGCACGAACACGTACAGACGCCCGGCGGCATAGCCGGGAATGTCGATGTCGAACACGTCGCGCCGCGTCGGGTTGGCGCGCAGTTCGCGCACGTCGTCGGCGAGACCGTCGGCGATGCGGAGCACCTCGCCGAGCGTGACGTGCGGACTGCTCTGGCTGTTCATCAGCCCGGCGAGCACGTTCGCAATCTCCCGGAAGTTCTCCAGGTGCGTCGGGAACACGTCGGCGGAGGTCTTGACCTCCTTCACCGGACCGGCCGGCATCAACGTGAGCGCCGCACCCGCCCCGGCCGCGATCTTCGCGTCGACCTGCACGGCGGCGAGCGCGTTGCCCTCGTCGTCGCGCACGATCGAGATCACCCCGTCATCGGTGTGCTTTTCGTAGCTCTTGCATTGCTCCACCCGGACATCCTTGGCGAGCAGCATGCAGAAGGTCCCCTTGATCTCCTCGAGACGAGGGACCGGCACGGGGTCGAGCGCCTGGGTGGACATCACACCACCCCGTTCAGGGTGTCCTTGAACGTGTCGGCGTTGAACGGCTTGGAGATCAGGAACGCCGCACCGGAGCCGACGGCCTGCGCACGCATGGCCGGGGTCGACTCCGAGGTCACGAAGCCGAACTTCGTGTTGTTCCCGCCGCCGCGCAACGCGTTGAGGAACTCGATGCCGGACATCACCGGCATGTTCCAGTCGCTCAGGATGAGGTCGGGCTTTTCGGACTTGGTCTTGTCGAGGGCTTCCTGACCGTTCTCCGCCTCCACGATGGTGGCGTCGAACCCGGCCTGGCGCAGGGTGCGCTGCACGATCATGCGCATCGCCCTGCTGTCATCGACCACGAGGATCTTCATGGATACCTTCCCCGGAATGGGTTACTGAGGCGGATCGGGGTTCTGGGACGCAGTCGGGTCGGGCTTGCTCACGTCGGCGACAGCACACGCACGCCGACGTGGCCGCCTTCGTGCTCGACGGCCGCCTCGCACAGCAGGGCCACGGCCGAGGGCTCCCCCACACCGGTCGGATCCCCGACGCTGGGAACGCTCATTCGGCAGGTGCCGGGCAGGAGCGACTTGACCATGCCGCCGGCGATGTTCGTGAACTCGCCGAAGGCGTCACGCACGTCGTCGTCGGAGGTCTCGTCGAGTTCGAGGCCGAACATCGCCGCCGCGAGCGAGCGGGCGAAGTGCTCGTCGCAGGTGGCGGCGACGACCGCATCGAAGTCGCCGCTGATCTCGATCAAGGCGCGCATGGCCCAGTTCGGCGTGGTCGGGTCGACCGCTTCGCCGGCCGATCCGACGAGCGCATCGAGGGTGGTGTTGACCGCTTCATGGAGCGCGGTCTCGTTGAGCTGCATGTTCACCTCACCGGTTGGGCGCACCGGGCGCCTGGTAGCAGATGCTCTTGCCGAAGTCCCGGCGGACGTAGGCATCGTCGACGTTCAGCGTCGTTTCGCTCGCGCCGAGGAACAGGAATCCTCCGGGCGTGAGCACGTCTTTGCGGATGCGACCGAGGATCGCTCGCTTCGTGTCCACTGAGAAATAGATGAGGACGTTGCGGATCATCACCAGGTCGCAGCGGGGCAGTCCGCCCCACGACTCGACGAGATTCAGCTCACGCGCTTCGACCAGGTTCCGGATGTCCCGGCTGATCACCCAATCCTTGCCGTCCTGTTGGAAGTACCGCACGAGGAACCGGGCGGGTAGTCCGCGGTTCACCTCGAACTGCGTGTACCGGCCCGACTTGGTGCGCTGCACCATGGTCGGCGAGAGGTCCGTCGCAACGATCCGCAACCGGTGTCCGGCCGCGAGCTCCGGGTACTTCTCGTTGATCACCATCGCGACCGTGTACGGCTCCTGGCCACTCGAGGACGCCGCGCACCACACCGTCAACGGGGAGCCGGCCGGCTTGGAGGCGAGGATCTCCCCCACCACGTCGGGCAGCGAGTTGAACGGGTGGATGTCCCGGAACCACGAGGTCTCGTTCGTCGTCATCGCATCGATGACGGCGTTCGCGAGCGCGCCGTGGGGTTCACGACGCATGCGCTCGACGACCCCGCGTAGCGAGTCCACCTTGTGCTCCCGCATGAGTGGACGCAGGCGGTTCTCCACCAAGTAGTCCTTGGATTCGTCCAGCACGATCGCAGAACGGTCGCGGACCACCTGCCGGAGGTAGGCGAAATCGGCCGGGTTCAGGATCGCGTCGGTTGCGGTCTGACCCGTTGTCATCTCATCACCTCGATCCTTCCGTTCGGGGCAGCGGCACCACGCCGGCTGCGGACTCTCGTCTCGATGGCTCCCGCCATGTCCTCCACCGCGAGCACCTCGTCGGCGATACCCGCCTTGACGACGTACCTGGGCATCCCCCACACCACGCTCGAGGCTTCGTCCTGGGCGAGGATCGATCCCCCGGCGGCGGCGATCTTCTCGCTGCCGCGCAGGCCGTCCTGACCCATGCCCGTGAGCACGACCACCAACGTCCGAGCCCCGAAGCAGTCGGCGACCGACCGGAACAGCACGTCGACGGCGGGCCGGCAGGAGTTCTCCGGCGCCGCTTTGTTCAGCTCCACCCGGTAACCACGAGCCGAGTCCCCCGCCACCACCATGTGGTTGTCGCCAGGGGCGACGTAGAGATGCCCGGGCTGCAGGGCGAGGCCCGAGGTCGCCTCCACCACGGTGAAGTGCGTCTTTTGGTCCAAGCGCTGCGCCAGCATCTGGGTGAACACCGGCGGCATGTGCTGCACCAGCACGACGGGTACCGGGAAGTTCGGGCCGATCGCCGTCAGCACCACTTCGAGCGCCTTGGGGCCGCCGGTGGACGACCCGATGGCGACGATGTCGACGGGCCCACCAGCGGGCCGGGCCCGCCGGGCGG
>JBEIFW010000148.1:0-8889 GCA_040382215.1 Acidimicrobiales bacterium | reverse complement strand
TGATCGCGTTCTCCCGAACATCCACCAGCACCGAGACCCCTGCGTCGACCAAAGCGTCGACGAGCTCATCAACGCTGCGGCCCTCGTAGCCGACGGACACGATCGTCGAAGGTCGCGTCAACTTGTGCGCGGTCCCGAGGGACACATCCGCTGCTTCGGCGAGGTCGGTGAGCGTCTCGCGCTTCGAGCGCAGCGCTCGGATCAGCCGATTGCGCTCGATCTCCGCCTCGTTCAGTCGCTGTGCCGCTTCCCGAAGGGGATCAAGGGTGGGTCGTGCTGCCATACATCACCCACACTTTCAGAAATTGAAAGCCAACGCGAATCGGCGCGAGACGTTGGTGTGCGAGCTACTCATCGAGCACCCACGTCTGCCAGGCGACGCCCAACCGGGGTCGATCAACGATGGCCTCGTCATCGGTCGGTTGCTCCACCACGCCCATCCGCCGAATCGCCTGATCGATCCAGGCCGCCCGCACGGTCGGTTCGATCGCCTCCAGCGCGTCGGCTGACATCACATGCAGCACTCCGCTACCGACCATGGTCTGCGATCGCCACCCCTTCTGGCGCAGGTGCTTGCGAATCGCCTTGCGGAGATCCTCGAGGAACTCGCCTGGCACACCGGTCACCCACGCAGACCCGAAGGCCTCGACCTTCTCGCCGATCACCGAGACGAGCACGCCGATCCCGGGCAGCGACCCGGACCGCGGGAACCAGGTGTCGACCACCCGAAGGCACGACCGACACGTCGGCGTCAGCTCGATCTCCTGCCAGCGCCGGAACGTACCCGCCTCGCCGGCGGCCATCTCGTCCCACGCTCGACCGCACAACGTTGTCGGCTTCCACGCCGTGTCCAGGAGACGGTCCAGCAAGGCATCGAGTCGGTCGTCGTCACCGCCCCGTTCCAATGCGTCCGCCAATGAGTCCGGCAGTGCCCGGCGAGTATCGAGAGCGGCGCGGGCGGCCGAGTCACTCGTGGCTTCGCACAGGTGCGTCTCGAACCCACCGCCGACCTCGACGAGCAACAACCGGTGACCAAGCACCACCAATGTGTTCAAGACCTCATCGGTCATCGCGGACTCCTCCACAACCATCGTCGCACCTCGGACGTCGCCCGAACGCGACACGGCCTGAGCTCGAGGCGGCCGTTCATCGATGGCGACGCACTGCCTACGATTGGCAGACATGCCCTCGCCCCACCTCAGCCCGAACCCTGATGAGCTCCCAGGGCTGCGCGCCGCAATGCGGGACATTCAAGAGGCGATTCGCGAGTACTACGACGCGTCGACCGGATTCGTCGACGCCGACACCTTGGCAGCGCCGGCCAAGAACGCCATCGCCGCAATCCAGGTACTCAACGACCTACTCACGAACCAGTTCAGCCAGAAGCAGACCTACGCGGTACGAGCCGGCGGGTCAGGCGTTGACGCTGAGACGGTGCTCGGGTTCAAGTACTTGCGAAATGTCGTTCAGCACATCATCCACCCGGTAGAGCCAACTGCCGACGCAACGGTCGGCGGGCTGGGCCTCGGCTTTCGTACGTTCAGCGAGTGGGCCGACGTTCCGAGCGCCGTCGATCAGCAGCTCAGGCCGGGAACGCGAGCGCTGCGACCGCACTTCGAACGTCGTCTGCGTCAACAGCCCGTTCTTCAGACACTGCTGAATGCCGCGGCGTTCTTCGCGTCGGTGTCACCCGACCTCGTCCATCGACGCGCCGACGGGGAATGGACGGGGTTCCCTCTGCGACATCAAGGTGGCGTCCGAGACCGGCTGCATCCGGAGGAGCCCGAGGCGGAGTCCGCGGCGGTGTCTTGGATGAACGGCCGAAGGCCCGGCGGCGACTGTCGGGTGATCTGCGGCTCGTTCGTCGAGGACAGCGGTCAGCTGCTGTTTGGCGTGACCTTCCGAGGACGTTGCGTCATGACCCCGTTCTTCGAGACACCTGATCAGGTCGACCTCGACATCTCGCTTGGCTACCGCTACTACGAGGCCCCGATCGGCGACCACACGAGGGAGACCCGCCTCAACGACCGTTTCGACGCGTTCGACACGGTTCTCTGCAGCGACGCCGACCTCGGCACCTGGGTGGGCGACGCCCTGGCCCGGGCATCGAGCGCGACGGGCGACGACTCCTTCGCCCAGCCGGACTGGTGGAAAGGGCTTCTCCAGCTTGAGACACCTCCGAACAGCCAGTGGTATCTCACCCGCCGCGAACGGCGGCTCTGCGCCTGGTACCCGATCGCCTGACAACGGGACCCATACGGCGACGACATCCGTGTGGAGTCGGGGCCGAGCCGCGACCGCGCTCCGGTGAAGTGCACAACTGCAGGGGCGAAGACGGGCCAGAAGCTCGTGTTGTACGGGTGTTGTACAGAGGCCCCAGAACGCCGCAGGCCCGGTCCTAGGGACCGGGCCTGACCTGGCATTTCCTTGGTGGCGGGGAGAGGATTTGAACCTCTGACCTTCGGGTTATGAGCCCGACGAGCTACCAGACTGCTCCACCCCGCGGCGGAAAGCCTGATGGTATCGGCCGGCGGCAGTCCTGCCAACCCGACCGGTGACGGTCGGTGCGGCGCCCGGATCATCCGACGGCCACGTCCACCACGAGCCGGGGCGGGTTGGCCAGGACCATCGTCGAGAACCCCCGCTGGCGGTCGATACCGATCGCCCACGACGTGGTGCCCTCGAAGTTGCCGATCTGCTTGATCACCTTGAACGTGCGGAACCCGGCCACCGGGACCGTCCCCGGGCCCGGGTACCCGACGTTGCCGAACGGGTCCGGCATCCAGGTCTGCACCGTCACCACGATCGCCGCGCCGGCGCCGGGCAGGTCCACCGGCAGATCCGACGGGTCGGCCTTCACGGGAAGCGGTACGTACCGGACCCACCATCCCGGGAGGGCGCCGGTACCGCCGAACTCGATCACGAACCGCTCGAAACACGGGTGGATCCCGGCCCGGGCGTCGGCCCCCACCAGGCGGGACAACCCGTTGGGGAAGCCACCACCGGTGCGCTCCGTCGTCGACGACGGCGGGGTGCACGCCACCGCCGTCGTGGTCGGCTCCTCGGTGGTGGGAGCGACCGTCGCCGCCGTCGTCGTCGTCACGGTCGACGTGGTCGTCGCCGCAGTCACCAACGCCGTCGAGGTGGACGAGGCCGCGCTGCTCGACGTCGAGCTCCCTCCGTCGTCACCACAGGCGGCCGCCCCGAGCGCCAAGAACCCCGCAACGATGAGTTGCACAACCCGCATCAGGCCATCTTCACGCCCCGCCCCCCGGGGCCGGGAGGACCTCGGTCATCATCCGCCAGGACCTCGGCAATGGACACGGCACCACCCCCGGCGCCAGTCTCCTCGCACCAACCGAGGGGCGAAGGAGACGACGATGGCCGACACCGTCACCGACCAGGGTCATGTCGACGTGTTGATCGTCGGCGCCGGCATCTCCGGCATCGGGGCGGCCTACCACCTCCTCGAGCAGTGTCCCGGCAAGACCTTCACGATCCTCGAGACCCAGGAGACCTTCGGCGGCACCTGGTGGACGCACAAGTACCCGGGCATCCGCTCCGACAGCGACCTCTACACCTTCGGCTACCGGTTCAAGCCGTGGACCGGCGTCCCCATCGCCACCGCCGAGGAGATCCTGCGCTACCTCGGCGAGGTCATCGACGACAACGGTCTCGCCCCCCACATCCGCTACCACCACAAGATCGTCTCGGCCTCGTGGTCGAGCACGGACGCTTGCTGGGCCGTCGAGGCCGAGCGCACCGACACCGGGGAGCGCCTGCGGTTCACCACCTCGTTCCTGTGGATGTGCCAGGGCTACTACCGCCACAGCACCCCCTACACCCCCGAGTGGCCCGGCATGGACCGCTACGAGGGTCGCATCGTGCATCCCCAGACGTGGCCCGACGACCTCGACCTCACCGGCAAGGAGGTCGTCGTGATCGGCTCGGGAGCGACAGCGGCAACGCTCGTGCCCGCCATCGCCGGCACCTGCGCCCACGTCACGATGCTGCAGCGCTCCCCCACGTACTTCATCACCGGCCGCAACGCGAACGACCTCGCCGAGACCCTGCGCGAGCTCGAGGTGCCCGACGAGTGGATCCACGAGATCGTCCGCCGGCGCATCCTGAAGGACCAGAAGGCCTTCACCGAGCGCTGCTTCGCCGAGCCCGAGGCCGTGCGGGCCGAGCTGCTCACCGGCGTGCGCATGTTCCTCGGTGAGGACTACGACGTCGACACCCACTTCAACCCCCACTACCTGCCGTGGCGGCAGCGGATCGCGTTCATCCCCGACGGCGACCTTTTCCAGGGGATCGCGGCCGGGAAGGCCTCGGTCGTCACCGACGAGATCGAGTCCTTCACCGAGAAGGGCATCCGCCTGCGCTCGGGCGACGAGCTCATCGCCGACGTGATCGTCACCGCCACCGGGTTCGACATGAGCGTGATGGGCGACGCCGCCTTCCGCGTCGACGGCGCACCGGTCGACTTCTCCCGCACCGTCGGCTACCACGGCACGATGTTCACCGGGGTCCCCAACCTGGCCTGGGTGTTCGGGTACTTCCGTGCGAGCTGGACCCTGCGGGTCGACCTCATCTCCGACTTCGTCTGCCGGCTGCTGCACCACCTCGACGACCTCGGCGCACGATCGGTCACGCCCACACTTCGGCCCGAGGAGCGCGACATGCCGTTGTCGCCGTGGGTCGACCCCGGGAACTTCAACCCGGGCTACGTGATGCGTAGCGTCCACCTGCTCCCCCGCCAGGGCGACCACGCCCCCTGGCGGCACACGCAGGACTACTGGTCGGAGCGCAACGAGTATCCCGTCATCGATCTCGACGACGGAACGCTCGTCTACCGCTGAACGACGACGCTCAGGCGCCCACGGTCGTCGTCGGGCTCGTCAGCGGGCGTGCGGCGACCGGGCGCCCGATCGCCTGCGACGCCGCTTGGGCCGCACGCTCGTAGGCGGCCTCGAGCTTCTGTTTCCAACCCGTCAGGTCGCCCTGCTGGTAGGCGCGCTGGGCCTCCTGGAACAGCCGATCGGCCTGCGCCAACAACTCCTCGACCGAGCCCGCCGGCGCCATCGTCGTCGCGGGGGACGGGACCGTCGTCGCCGTGGTCGGCGTCGGCGTCGGCGTCGGCGTCACGGTGCCGCCACCGCCACCGGCACCGCCGCCGGACCCTCCCGGCGAAGCGACCACCGTGGTGAACCCGGGATCGATGGCGAAGGCCTGTTGTAGGGCCTCTTCGAGGGTGCGGCCCCGCTTGGACGACTTCCCGACCGTCACGGTGACGTACTGCAACTCCGGCACCTGAGTGCCGCCCTCGGCTCGAACGAACCACGGGCGCACCCACACCAGCCCGTCGCCCACCGGCACCGCCTGCAGCGCCCCGAACTCGACCCGGCTCCCCCGCTGGTCGAGCAACGACAGTTCCTGAGCGAAGGTCTTGCGGATGTCGGAGTCGACGATCGCCGGACCGTCCGGCGACGGGTCGGGCATCTCCAGCACGCGCAGTCGTGGGCGCATCGCCTCGTCGAGCGAGGCCACCATCACCGCCTTCAGCTCCTTGCGGGCGTCGTTCGGATCACGCAACTCGAAGCTGCGCCAGATGACGAACTCCGGCGCCTCCGGTCCCGGAAGTTGCATGACCGCCCACGACGGGGCGGTGCGGGGCCGACGGCCTGACGACAGGATCGACCCGCCCGTCACGGCCGGCGTCGCCGCGGCCTGCCGGTCGCCGTCCTGGGAGAACGGGACCAACTGGGCCGGGTTCCAGGTGAGGTTGCCGTCGAGGAAGCGCACCGGGTCGTCGACGTGGTAGCGGCCCCACATCGTGGTCTGCACGTGGAACAGGTCGGCCGGGTAGCGGAAGTGCGCCGTCAGCTCGGCGGGGGCCTGCGTCAGGGGGGTGAACAGCTCGGGGAAGGCCCGCTGGTAGGCCCGCACGAGTGGATCCGCCGGGTCCGACACGTAGAACGCAACCGATCCCTCGTACGCGTCGACGACCGCCTTCACCGAGTTGCGGACGTAGTTGAACGGCCGTCGCAAGTCGCTGCGGTCCGGTTGGTCGCTCGTGTCGGCCTGCTGTGCGTACGGGTAGCGGTCGGTCGTCGTGTAGGCGTCGATCACCCACTGGACGCGCCCACCGACGACGACCGGATACGGATTGGAGTCGAACGCAAGGAACGGAGCGAGGGTGCGGGCCCGGTCCCGCACGTCGCGCTCGTGCAGGATCCTCGACGTGTCGGTGATCAAGCCGGACGCAAAGATGTTCCACTCGCCGAAGCGCAGCGCGAAGGCCGCCCGCTTCACCGGTGAATCGAGGCGAACCCCGCCGGCGCCCTCGTAACGGACGACCTGCGTGGTGTCGAGCGTCTTTTCGCCTTCGGCCCGGCGCGTGCCCACGATCGCGTAGGACGGCAGGTTCTCGCCGAAGTAGATCATCGGCTGATCGAGCTTCGGTCCACCGGCGCCGGGGTCGAGCACGGCGGGACGTCCGTCGGAACCGATCCGATTTGCCGGGGCGATCGCAACGCCGTAGCCGGCGGTGTAGGCGAGGTGGCGGTTCTCCCAACCTGATTCCTGACCCTCGACGCGCAGTTCACGCGCCCCGATCACGACGGGCGTCAGCTTGCCGTCGATCACGTAGCGGTCGAGATCGAGCGAGTTGAACTGGTAGAAGCGTTCGCGGGTCTGGGTGTTGCGGAACGTGTCGATCACTCGGTCGGGATCGAGCAGCCGCGTGGCCGCCAAGCCGGCGGTGGAACTGCGGACCTCGTCAGCGCTGACCTGGCCTGCGGCGAACGCGTCACGCGTGAGCCCCGTGGAGGCGTCGATGCCGTAGGCGAGACGGGTCGCTTCGATGTTGCGCTGGACGTAGGGCCGTTCGAGTTCGGAGCGCCGGCCTTCGACGTACAGCCGCTGCAGCACCGACGGGTAAGCCGTGCCAGCCACTGCGGCGACCACGGCCCACAGACCGACCGCGATCACCGGCAGCCGCCACCCGCGCTGCCAGACGTTGATGATGAGCAGGACGGCGGCGAGGATCGAGATGAGGATCAGCAGGTAGGTCGCCGGAAGTTGGGCGTTCACGTCGGTGTAGGCGGCACCGTCGACCGCCCCCCGCTGCGACGTGGTCAAGCGGTAGTGGTCGAGCCAGTAGGCCGCCGCCTTGAGCAGCGCGAGCAACGCGAGGAGCACCGACAGATGGAGCTTGACCTGCGCAGTGACCCGACGCCCGCCGGTCTGCAGGCGGATGCCGCCGTTCAGGTAGTGGCTGACGGTCGTGATCAACAGGGCCACCACGGTCACGGCGAACAACCAGTCGACCACGAACGAAAGGAAGGGAAGCCGGAAGACGTAGAACCCGACGTCGACACCGAACTGGGCGTCGTCGACGCCGAAGTCGACGGCGTTTCGGAACAGCAACCATTCCTGCCAGCGGCTCGAGACCGGGACGCCGGCGAGGACGCCGAAGACGATCCCCACCACCAGCCAGAGCACCCAACGACGCTTGCGCATCAGCGAGCGGTAGCGGGCGATCAGTTGTTCTTCGGGGCCCGAACCTCGCTCTCGCGGCGCAAGGCGATCGGCGATCGCCAAGTTGACGACCAGCAGGACCGCCGCTGCAACCGTGAACACGACGGCGAGCAGGATCTGATTGAGCAGCACCCCCCGGAACACGTCGACCCGGCCGAGTGAATCGAACCAGAGGTAGTCGGTGTAGAAGCGGGCGATCGCCTGGCTCGAGAGGAACAGCAGTACGACGAGCCCGACGACGACGATGAGCGCGATCCGTCCTTTGTTCGACCTCGCCGCTGCACTACGTCGACGACCAGGGGCTGGTGTGTCCGAGGGGACGCGCACGGGGCGAGGTTAGAGGCCGTCGTGCGCCGACGACCGGTCAGTCGGGATGGTGTGTGACCGCGCACCGGCAACCCGGATAGGCCGGGGCGCCCGTGTGACCGGTCGGGAAGGCCGTACCGGCCGATATGGCACCGGCGAGCGCGTTGTCCTCGGCGTCGGCACACGGTGGCGCGTCCGGGTCGACGACCCAACAGACCGTGCGCCCGGCGGCGGCGCCGAGTCCGCCGGCGCCGAACGCCACCCCCAGGGCGTGGACGACGACAGCCTCGACCCGGGTGGTCTTCGCCTCCCGGTACAGGGCACGAACCCGTTCGCCGGCCGTGTCGGCGTCGACGCCCTCGACGGCGGCGGCGAGCCGTTCCCGAAGGGGTCGCACCAGCCCGCCGACCACCTCGGCAGCAGCTCGAGCGCGGGCGTCCTCGACGGCGGGGTGGTCCGGCGCAACCGGACCGGCAAGCTCGGTGGCCCCCGCAAGGGCCCCGTCGCGCAGGTCGGCGTCGATCCCGTGCAAGTAGATCTCGATCTGCACCGTCTGCGATCCGACCATGGCCTCGACAGAGTGGTCGGCCTTCGGCCGACGCAGTTGATCGAGCACGGCGTTCAGCTCGTCGGCGAGGACCCGCTTCAGGCGCCGGGTTGCGGACACCACCAGCGGGTCGAGGATCGCGGCGCGCGACACCATGACTGCGCGGGCGTCGACCCCGGCCGGGGCAAGGACCCGGTTCGGCATCGTCACGACACCGGAACCGGTTCCCCCCGGCGACGCCGTCATTGCGACCGGCGCGACGTCGGTCGGCTCGGCGGCCGGCGCGACGTCGGTCGGTTCGGCGGCCGGCGCGACGTCGGTCGGTTCGGACACGGGGAGCACCGGCTCAGCCTGACGAGCGACATCGGTGGTTCGGGCAGAGCGGATCCGAGCGAACAGATCGTCGGCCGAGCGCAGGGGCTTGGCGCGAACTGGCTCGGGCTCCGCCACGACTTCGGCCTCGGGCTCCGCCACGACTTCGGCCTCGGGCTCCG
>JBEIFW010000147.1:0-8926 GCA_040382215.1 Acidimicrobiales bacterium | reverse complement strand
GGCGGGCGCGCTGCCCGCGCCCCCACGCTACCGGTGCGGGCCTACCGGGGCCGGAAGGGATCGAGATGGATGGCGTCGACCCGCCAGGCGGTCTTGACGGCCTTGATGACGAGGGTGCCCTCGATGTGCGGCAGCCCCCGGATCTTGGCGTTCAGCGCGTCGGGCACCCAGATCACCGGGGTGGGGGACCAGCCGTTCATCTTGGGGGTCAGGGTCGCTGGGTTGACCGTGAACGTCATCCGACCGACGTAGCCGGTCTTCGGGTCGCGGCCGATGAACTCGAGCACGAGCGGATCGGGGTTCGCCGATTCCGGCTTCACGAAGAAGCGGAGCTTCTCCTCTCCGGCGGTGAGGCACATGGTTCGTGATTCGGCGGTTGCGCCCGGTGCGAGCCGCAGGGCCTTGGTGTGGGTGGTGCCGCTGACCTTCCAGGGCTCGTTGTCGGCGACGATCGACGCGGCGCCGGTGAACTTCCAGTGGGTGGCGCCTTCTTCGAACCGGCTGTTCATGTCGGTCATGTAGTCGGCGTTGTCGCCGAACCTCGCGAAGGCCTTGGTCGTCGAACGGACCTTGCACGGTTCCATCGGACCCCACGCGCTCGCGGTCGCCGCGCCGGCGCTCAACAGCGTGGTGGCAGCCACCCCGATGCCGATACGTCGATACCACCGGTTGGACCTGGCTCGTGTCGTGTTGTCCTGCGTCATGCCGGTCCTGTCGACGTGGGCGTCGCGGTGTCGAGCGCCGATACCTATCGGGAACGTCTTCTTGATCCGGCCAAGAGCACGGCTGCACTGCGTTGCGGGATGTCGCCGATGGGTCCCAGCGGCTAGAACCGGCGGCGATGGACGACCTCGACGGCCTGGTCACGCGCGTCCGGCGCGGCAACCTCCACAAGGAGGCCGACAAGCTGGCCCGGCAGCGCAAGCTGTTCGTGCGGGACCGACTCGACCTGCTGCTCGACCCGGGCTCGTTCGTCGAGGACGGCTTGCTCGCGAACGCCGCTGCGACGGACCTGCCGGCCGACGGCGTGGTCACCGGGGTCGGCCGGGTGGACGGCCGGCCGGTGTGCGTGATGGCCAACGACCCGACCGTGAAGGCGGGGTCGTGGGGGGCGCGCACGGTCGAGAAGATCATCCGGCTCACCGAGTACGCACTGCGCCACGAACTGCCGGTGTTCTGGCTCGTCGACTCCGCCGGCGCCCGCATCACCGACCAGGTCGAGTTGTTCCCCGGCCGGCGCGGTGCCGGGCGGATCTTCGCCAACCAGGTGCGCCTGTCGGGCAAGGTGCCCCAGATCTGCTGCCTGTTCGGGCCGTCGGCCGCGGGCGGCGCATACATTCCGAGCTTCTGCGACATCGTGATCATGGTCGACGGCAACGCGTCGATGTATCTGGGCTCGCCGCGCATGGCCGAGGAGGTGATCGGAGAGCGGGTGACGCTCGAAGAGATGGGCGGCGCCCGGATGCACACCTCGGTGTCGGGATGCGGTGACAACCTCGCCGCCGACGACACCGACGCGATCGAGCAGGCCAAGGCGTTCTTCTCCTATCTGCCGACCCGGTGGCGCGACACCCCGCCGGTGACCGCCCCCGAACCGCCGGCCTACCCGCTCACCCGCTCGTTGCTCCCCGACGTAGAGGCCGCCGGGTACGACATGCACCGGGTGATCGACGCGATCGTCGACGACGGCTCGCTGTTCGAGATCAAGCCTCGGTTTGCGCCCGAGCTCGTCGTGGGCTTCGCCCGTCTCGACGGCAACGTCGTGGGCATCGTCGCCAACAACCCGGCCATGAAGGGTGGCGTGCTGTTCGTCGACTCGGCCGACAAGGCGGCCCGGTTCATCTGGTTGTGCGATGCGTTCAACGTGCCGTTGGTGTTCCTCGCCGACGTCCCCGGGTTCATGATCGGCACCGAGGTCGAGCGGCAGGGCATCATCCGCCACGGGGCCAAGATGATCACGGCCGTCACGGAGGCGACCGTGCCGAAGATCTGCGTTGTCGTGCGCAAGGCCTACGGCGCCGGGCTGTACGCCATGTCGGGACCGGGGTTCGACCCGATCGCGACGCTGGCGCTGCCGACGGCGAAGATCGCTGTGATGGGGCCCGAACCGGCGGTGAACGCCGTGTTCGCCAACCGGATCGCCGGCATCGAGGACCCGGCCGAGCGGGCGGCGTTCGTCGCGCAGCGACGGGCCGAATACGAAGCCGACGTCGACCTGCTGCGGCTGGCGTCGGAGCTGGTGATCGACGCCATCGTGCCGTTCGAAGGGCTCCGGGCAGAGCTGATCGCCCGGTTCGCTGCGGCCGATCCCGTCGACCGGGAGGCCGTTGCCAAGCGCCACGGCGTGCCTCCGGTGTAGACCATCACCCGCATGCCCTGGTGTGATCCCTGTTCCAAGTACTGGACGCCGACCTCCGCCGGAGACGGCGGGCGGTGCCCCGACTGCGGTGCGGCGCTCGACACCTCGGACCGGGTGCAGGACCCGAAGCGCTACGACGCGAAGAACCTCGACCTGCACGAACTCGCCGGCGACGACGCCAAGGCGCCCTGGCACTTCAAGCTCCTGATGGTCCTCGCCGCCGCCTACCTGGTGTGGCGGATCGTGTATTGGTTGGTGCTGTGAGCAGACTCCTCTCCCTGGCAGCCGGCACCGTGCTCGAGGTGGCCCCGGCCGACGCCGTCGACGTTGCGGCGGCCGCCGGGTGGCCGGCCGTCGGGATCTGGTTCGACCCGGCGACGTGGACGGCGGCGACTACCCGAGCCGTGCGGGCGCGCCTTGAGGCCTCCGGGCTGGTGGCGCTCGACGTCGAACCGGTGATGCTTGCGCCGGGCACCGTGGTGCCCACCGACGAGGCTCGCCGGCTGGTGGCGGCGGCGGTGGAGCTCGGGGCCCGGCACGTGCTGGTGGCGAGCCGAGATCCCGACGCCGGGCGGGTCGGGACTGCGCTGGCGGCCCTGTGCGAGCAGGTGACCGGCACCGGCGTGCGGATCTGCCTGGAGTTCCTGCCGATCCTCGCCGTGCGGACCCTCGCCGAGGCGGCTGCGATTGTCGGGGCGGTCGATCATCCTGCCGCAGGAGTCCTTGTCGACGAGTTGCACCTGGCTCGCTCCGGGGCTGTGCCGGGCGATCTGGTCGGTCTGCCGCCGGCGTGGTTCCCCTACGCGCAGGTGTGCGGGATCTCCGCCACCGTGCCCGACGGCGTGGCCGGCCTGCTCGAAGAGGCGCTGCACGGCCGGCTGCTGCCCGGTGAGGGAGTGGCACCCACCGCCGACCTGCTCGCCGCGCTGCCCGCCGGGGTGCCCGTGTCGGCCGAGATCCGGTCCCGACCGGTACGGGAACGGTGGCCCGATCCCGTGGAACGGGCTCGGGCCGTGCTCGCTGCCACCGCCGCCACCTGCGGCTAGAGCGATCGGCCGGTGCGCAGGGCGGCCGGTGCGCTAGGTTTCCCTCCCTGTCCGGGCTGTAGCGCAGTTTGGTTAGCGCGCTTGACTGGGGGTCAAGAGGTCGTGGGTTCGAATCCCGCCAGCCCGACCAACGAATTTCCTGGCCAGCCGGGGTGAGAGTTCTTGGCGTCAGTGGCGGACGTAGCGGTCGGACACCCAGCCCCGATCGGTGCGATTCCACGCGTCGTGGCCGCCGATGTTCTCGCCAGCGACCTGTTCCAGAATCCTGACCCTCTCACCGCTGCTGTAGTAGCCGACCACAGCGTGGGACCGTCCGGGACCACGACGAATGTTGAGTCGGGAGGCGGTCACGGTTCCCTGCGAACTCGCAGTGGGCTCGGGGATCGACGCAGGAGCTGGAATGGTCCTGGTGTGCGCTGGCCCTCCGAAATGCACCTCGAATGGCACGTCACCGGCAACCCCGGACGCCTCGAGCCTCGAGAGCGGGATCGTCAAGTTCTGTTCGAGGTTGGCACCCAGATTCCCGGGACAGAGATCGATGGTATCGGCGGCCCGGAACTCGAACTGGCTCGCAACGGTCATCGAGCCATCTGACTGTCTCGTAACGGTCACTCCGCCCGTTACCTCGCGGCTGTCGTTCTGCGGCGAAGGACGCGAACCGATCTGCTGGGTGAGCTGATCTTTTCCGATACCGCCGGCGATGTTGCCAGGCAATTCGGTTGGCGCGCTGAAGTCCATCCCGCCACGCGGATCGTCGATCCAGCTGGGATCGACGACGGAGGCAAGAGCCACGTTGGCCGTGTTGGCGCCGGGCGCAAACGTCGGTGGCGTGGCGGTGAGCGCACGGACGACCTGATCGAGAAGGGCCCCGTTCACCATCGCAGTCGTCGACGAGTTGGTGAACGAGGCGGCGACATCTCCGCCGGGCCCGTACGTCTGCAATCCGCTCCCACCGTCGATGTACAACATCCAGAGGTAGAGCGCGACCGGGTTGCGGAACTTGACGGCAATTGCGGCGAGGAACGGAGTGCGCATCAGCCGGCGCACCGCCTCAGCCTCGAACGGACGCGCGAACGGCCGGCAGCCGTCGGCGGGATCCCACACCGGGGGGTGGTTCATGTACTCGTTCAGGATGTCGTCCAGCGATGGGATCGACGGAAGGCTCGGCAGAGCTGGCAGGCCTGGCAACGGTGGCAAACTCGGCAAGGAAGGAAGCCACGACGGGCCTCCTGACTGGCGCTGAAGGGTCGGCGCCATGTCGAACGATTCGGCTGAGCCGGGTGAGCAGGAGGCACACGTGCCGCCGCACTCGCACGCACGCTGGACGCAGGGCGCGGTCTCCAGCAGTCGCTGAACGGCGCGGTTCCCGGCCGAGCGCTGCAGTGCCAGAAATGCCCGCTCGCTGGGCGAGTGGCGATGGGATTCTCGTCTGCGTTGCTTGGGGTCCTGCAGATGGGGATGTCTCGTCGCCCGGAGCGCGGTGACCTCAGGCACGTCCCCAACCTACCCGGACCAGATCAGGGTGCGAGGCGGGCAGGCGGCGCAGCCTGTCGCGTCCACAGGGCGCGCAGCACGCCGATAATGATCACGCGTTTCGTCAGGCGATTGCGGGCGCGACGGCGGACGCTCGAAGTGGAGCCAGCACTCGCCGGTGGAAGTCGAGCATGTCGGCGCGAAACACGGTGGGTTGATCACCGCTGCCGCCCAACCGTGCGCCCCGTCGCCCGAAGCCCGCTGCGATCGCCGCACGGAACTGATCGATGTCGACCCGGGCCGGGTCGGCCCTACCGGTGTAGGGATCGATCATCGAACCGTCGTCGGCGAGGTACTCGACCGGCGCGTTCGGGGAGACCCGGGCCTCGGGCACGTCGTGCACCGGTTCGAACCGATCGAAGCTGTGATGTGCGCCCGGCACGATCCGAAGTGACACGTC
Organism: Acidimicrobiales bacterium; assembly: GCA_040382215.1. Lineage (GTDB taxonomy): Bacteria > Actinomycetota > Acidimicrobiia > Acidimicrobiales > Ilumatobacteraceae > JBEIFW01. The sequence goes on along the minus strand of JBEIFW010000147.1, from coordinate 3,588 downwards.
ACCGCCGCGCAAGGCGATGGCCTGGATCTGCGCCTCGACCGCCAGCACCGAGCACCACTCGTCCTGGTCGCCGATCACCGCCCGCACGACGGTGGTGCCGGCGTCGGGTCGGAGGAACTGCTGGCCGCACCACGGGTAGGCCGCGTATGCACCGGCGAGCTGCGGTGCTCCCGGCACGGCGGCAGCGAACGGTCGCATCGCAGCCATCAGCACGGCCGAGCCGCCGCGGCTGTGGCCCTGAGCCGCGACCCGCGTTGGGTCGACCAACGGGTGCACGCCGAGGACGGCGAGGGTGGCCAGGACGTCGTAGGCGCTCGCTGCGAAGGAGTATTGCGCTTGGTTGGCCACCGTGGACACGACCGAGCGTGCCGCGAATGGGTCGAGCAGGCAGACCGCGAACCCAGCTGCGAGCAGCGTCTGGGCATGGCTCACGTGGTTCGGCGAGACGCCGGCGCTGCCCGGCACGATGACCACGGTCGGGGACGGGCCGTGATCGATCGGCGCAGCGAGCACGGCGTCGATCTCGAGACGCTCGCTCGGTCCGTTAGCCGACATCGCCTCGAACACGTTGCGGGGGTTGGCGGTCGGTATCCGCAACGGTTCGACCACTGCGGTGTCGAGCTCGGCGGCTGCGCGAATCAGGGCATCGCTCATTGGCGCATGCTACGAGTCGGTTCGCAGTCGAATCGGTGGCTCAACTGCCGAGGACGCTATGCACGGCCGCGTCGACGAGCGATGTGCGGGTGGTGACTGCGGCCGGTGTCGCGACGAACTCGCCTCGGGCGTCCTGGCTGAGCACCGGCCGCACCCGTGGTCCGGCCCCGAAGGTGAGCACCGGCGCGCGGCGCCAGGTGCGCCAGCGGGTGGCGAGCCCGAGTTGCCGCACGGTCATTCCGGTTCCGGGTCCTCGGGCCACGAGGCGTTCGGCAAGGTGGTGTGCGTCGATCGCAAGGCGCGCACCGTCACGGGCGGCGTCGATCCACGGTTGGACCCCCTCGTCGAGGCCGACGTCGCCGGCCCGGGCGGGCAGCGCCGCAAGGACGTCCTCCCACCAGGCGGGCCCGGGCTCCTCGCCAGGCCAGTGGGCGTCGCCGGCGAAGCTCGTCGCCACGGCAAGGCCCCACCAGCCGCGGCGGCGAACCTCCTCGCGCCAGGCAACGATCGGGTCGTCGCCGGCGCACCAGGCAGCAGCGGAGGCGAGCATCGCGATCGATGCGAGCGGGAACTCCATCGGGTTCCACAGCACCCCGGTGCACCGGTCGCGCAGGGCCGGGTCGCGTCCGCTGAGCGGGCCGAGGTGCAGCGCGTCGCGCATCACGGCGTCGTTGACCGGTGCGTTGTCCCACAACAGCGGTCGGCGGCCGAGGTGGTCTGCCCACCGCTGCGCGTCGGCTGCGTCGATACGATCGTTGACCACGCACTGGCCGGTCCACATCACCTCGATCGCAGGATCGAGGCCGGCACAGAGCGATTCGAGGTACGTCGAGGCCTCGGCGCCGCAGTAGTGGGTGGGGACGATCCACACGTCGCAGTTGAGCTCGGCGAGCAGCCGGTGCGCGAGGAGGCGATGTGCCGTCCCGTCATCGAGTGCCGGGAGGTCGTCACAGCTGAGCACCACCGCTGTCGCCCCGGCGGCCACCGCCGGCGTGAGTTTGGCGATCACTGCGGGCGCGGTTGCACCGGGACCGGGGGTGATGCCGACGGCGAGCGCCACGCTCGGGTGGCGGTGCGCCAACTCGGCGAAGCGGTGGAGCTCGTCGGGGGTGAAGGGGGTCCACCATTCGTCGCGGTGGCGCGGCTCGGCCTTGGCCGCCCACACGTAGTGGGTCATCCCCCAGGCGCCGAGGCGGTCGATGCACGAAAGACGCTCGACATGCGACCAGGGCGGTCCATAGAACCCCTCGATGACCCCCCGGATCCTCACCTCGCCGCCCAGGGGTGACGTGCGCCGGGTGGGGTGCCGTCGACGAGCGGTTGGTCGCGCCCCATCGTCGGACGGTACCAACCGGGAGTCCTGCCGCCACCCTCATGCCCGTCCTTCGGCAGACCTCAAACCCACCCCTATTCGACGAATCGTTCACGATTCGTCGGGATGAAGGCCACGTACGGCATACGGAATATCGCTGTCCGCGCGATCCACGCTCGAATCGTTGACGATTCGCCCGGTAGGGATGGTGCGGGGTGGGAGAGCTCGGGCGCGGTCGGGCGGTCGGCAGGTTCGGGTACTCGACCGGCCGCCCGCCCCCGGGGACGGCTGGAGCTGGCGTCAGCCCCGAGCCGGCACCGCAGCGAAGAACCCGCGCAGCGCCTCGGCCATCCGGGCCCGCACCGGGGCGCCGGACAGCAGCATGTCCACGGCCGTCAGGGACGTGTGGGTGTGCCCTCGCGCCTGCTCGTGGCGCACCGGCACCCCGGCTGCCGCCATCGCTCGGGCATAGGCGTTGCCTTCGTCCCGCAACGGATCGAACTCGCCGGTGACGACGAACGCCGGCGGCAGGTCCGCGAGGCTCGCGGCCCGCAGGGGCGAGCACCGCGGATCGTGACGGTCCGCCGGATCGCAGTAGTGGTTCCAGAACCATTCCATCAGGCCCCGGGTCAGGATGTAGCCCTCCGCGTTCTCCGTGTAGGACGAGGTGTCGAGCGCGCCATCGGTCACCGGAGTGACCAGCAGCTGCCCGACGATCGTCGGCCCATCTGCATCCCGGGCGAGCTGCGCCACGACCGCTGCCAGGTTGCCTCCGGCACTCCAGCCTGCGACCGCAAGCTGACCGGGGATCCCGCCCAGCTCGGCGGTGTGCTCGGCCACCCACCGCACCGCCGCAAACGCGTCGTCAGCGGCCGCGGGGAACCGATCCTCGGGGGCGTGGCGATAGTCGACGGAGACGATCATCACGTCCGACCGCACGCACAGGTCCCGGCAGAACGGATCGTCGGACACCTGCGAGCCGAACACCCACCCGCCCCCGTGGAAGTACACGACGACTGGGTGCGGGCCGGGGCTCGCCGGCCGGTACAGCCGGTACCGCAACGGGCCCGCCGCGCCCGGTAGCTCACCGTCGACCATCTCACCGACGTCGGGCCCCGGCGGACGCACGGCGGCGCCGGCCTCGGAGAACGCCCGTGCCTCGGGCGCCGTCATCGTCTCGATCGAGGGCAGCTCCATGGTGGCGAGCATCTCGAGCATGATCTGCACGTCGGGCTGCAGGCGGCGGATGACGCCGTCGTTGACCACCGTGCCCTGTGGGCCGCGCTGCTCGAAGCCGAGCCAGTCCCGTGCGACGACCTCGTCGCACGTCGTCCGGTAGCGGTCGCACCCGCCGGCATAGGGCAGGAACACCCGCGGCTTGCCGGGGATGTTCGCCCCCATGTACCAGGAGTTGGCCTTCGGCATCAGCGTGATGTCGGCGAAGTCGTTCACGTGCTGCACCCAGCCGGCCACCGCCGTCTCGGTGGGCTCGATCGCGCGCAACCCCGCGGCCTTCAGGTGCTCGATCGCGCCGACCACCCAGTCGACGTGCTGCTCGATCGACACGATCATGTTCGACAGCACCGACGGGCTGCCCGGGCCCGTGACGAGGTACAGGTTCG
>JBEIFW010000146.1:0-9115 GCA_040382215.1 Acidimicrobiales bacterium | reverse complement strand
GGTGGTGGGCGGCGGCGTCGAGGCCGTGGACGCGGCGGGCCTCGGCCCAGTCGCGTTCCCATTCGATCCGTTCGAACGGTGCGAGGGCAGCGTCGATGGCGGTGCCTTCGTCCGCCGGGGCGAACAGGCGCCCGTCCCACTCACCGTCGGGACCGCGGCGCAGATCGAACCGACGCCGCGGCACCCGCGGTTCGGGACCGTCCGGGTCGGCGGCGAGTTTCCACGCTCGGAGGATCTTCTCGAAGGTGGCGAAGTCGTCATCCGCGGCGTGGTCGACCAGATAGTGCTCGCCCTCCTCGAGCTTCCAGGCGGTGCGGTCGGTGTCGACGCGGGTCAGGGCGAGCACCTGCGCCTTGCCGATCCGCCCTTGCGCGAACGCCGCCTCGGCATGCGGCAGGTGTCGGAGCGAGGCGGCGGCGTTGATCCGCTCTCGCGCGTCCGCGGTGGGCACCAGCGTCTTGTGGGCCAGCCACTGGATGGTGGTGAGCGCGTCGGCCTCGCCGAGCTTCTTCGCGTGGAACACCCCGACGAGGCGGACATCGGTGGCATCCAGCAGGTTCCGGGCCCGCTGCACCCTGGGCATCAACTGGCGCAACGTCTCATCGGCAACACCGTGCGGGTCCACCGCGAGCGCCTGTTCCAGGGCGGCGACTGCGGCTTCGATCGACTCCACCAGTGTCGAACACATGTGCGCATGTTACCGGACGGGTGTGACAACAACGCCCCACCAACGCTGCAATTGCAGGGAAGTCTGCGCTTTCCTTCTGGCCGGTGGGGCCGACTTGTAGGGGTGATCGGCGGGGAGGCTGCCGGCCAGTCCCCACTTGTGGGCGAGGTAGCCCTCGAGCTTCTGACGGTCCGTCTGCGAGAGCGGGGTGGTCGCCACCACCACCTCGGCGATCGCGCCCTGCAACCGGTTGCCCGCGTGGCCGCCGTAGCCCGTGCCGATCCGAAAGAGGCCCGCGGCAGCGGGGATGACCGAGCCGCTGCGGAACGCCTGCTCCTCATCGGCGGGCGCACCCTGTACGAACACGTCCGGGTTCGTCGGTGCGGCGGGATCCAGGCGACCACCGACGAGGTACCAACCCGGGGTCGCAGGACCGGCGTTGTCGTCGCACTCCGCTGCGAACGCCCCCCCGCGGTTGGCCACCAGACAGAGGGTCCCGGATCCGCTGCTGCCGGCCTGCCAGTAGAGCTCGAGGTGCGACGCAACCTGGTCGAGCGCATGCGCCACCCGCAGGAGGCCGTTGTAGTTCCGCCGGACGTCGTTCGAGGCGACGACGTAGACCGTCCCGCCGGCGGTGAGATCGACGTTCGCCGCCGAGGCAAGCACATCGTCGGAGCCGTCGAAGACGATGACGTTGTGGTCCGCCTGTGTGCGGCTGCCGCTCGTCGGCCTGACGGTCCCGGCCGCAGTGACGTGGCGGGCCCCGGCGCTGCGGTCGCGCCACTGCGAGACCAGGCCGGAACCCTCGGCGGTGATGGTGGTGACGTCGGACGCGTCGAGCCACACCGCGAGGGAGCCGAGGTTGGCCGGGGTCCAGGGCCCGACCGGTGTGCCAGTGGCGGTCGAGGACGACGGGCCGGTGCCGGTCGCGTTCACGGCGGCGACCCGGACGTCGTAGGCGGTGCCGTTCACGAGCCCGGTGATCGTTGCTGCGGCAGCCGTCGAGGCCCCGTCGGCGAAGGTGAACCACGACCCACCGGGCGAGGTGCGGTACTGGACGAGGTAGTCGCTGATGGCCGATGCGCCGGGGTCGGCGGGTGCGGTCCAGGAGAGGTCGAGGCGTCCGTCGCCTCCGGTCGCCGTGAGAACCGTAGGAGCCCCGGGGAGCCGCGCCGGCGGGGTGAGCTTGTAAGGGTGGCCGGCGGGGAGGTCGGCGATGGTGCCCCACTTCCAGGCCAGGTAGCCCTCGAGGCGTTGCCGGTCGGCGTCGGAGAGCTGGGGGGTGATCACGATCTCGCGGACGTCCCCGGTGAGCCGGGTGAACTGGTCGGCGCGGGTGCCGAGGTGGTAGGTGCCGAGCGGATCGCCGTACGGCCAGGTGCCTGGCGTGTCCGTTGCGAGGGTGCCGTTGCGGTGCTGACGGATCAGCGAGCCGCTGATGAGCGTGGACAGCGTCGTCCAAGACGTCTGCGCGGCGATGTTCACGCCGCCGACGGAGCCCCAGCCGGACGCGCTCCCGGTCAACAGGTTCGAGTTGTAGTAGTCGAGCGGTCTGGCCACGTCGGCTGTGCCCCGGGTGAACGGGTGCGCCTCGTAGGCGTTGGTTCCGGTGGTCTTGCGGAACGCGACCGTCGCCTGCAGCGAGGTGGGGAGGGTCTCGGCCGCCATGGTTCCGTTCATGAAGTCCGTGCCCCGGAACTCGACCCAACCCGACGTGTTCCGGGCGGGCCGGACGGCTGCGGTCGTCTGGGTGGCGTGGTTCCCGCGCCCGGACCGGTCCCGCCATTCGCTGATGCCGTTGGCGTCGGAGGTGAAGGTCGAGGCGTCGGCGGCGTCGAGCCAGAGCGCCAGGGTGGGGAGGTCGGCTGGGGTCCACGTTGCGGTCGGCGTGGCGGTCGCAGCCGCGGACCACAGCCCCGTGCCCTTCGCCGTGACCGCGGCGACCCGGACGTCGTAGGCCACGCCCGGGGCGACACCGACGAGCGACGCCGAGGTGGTCGTGCTCACGCCGTCGGCGAACGTCGTCCACGTGCCCGACGGCGAGGTGCGGTACTCGACGACGTAGTCGGTGATGGTCGACCCGCCGTCGTCGGTCGGCGCGCTCCACGTGAGGTCGATGCGGAAGTCGCCCGCCGTCGCCGTGAGACCGGATGGCGAGGACGGGACCGCCAGCGGGGCTGCGTCCCGGTACGGGTGGCCGACGGGGAGGTTGGCCGCCAGCCCCCACTTGTGTGCGAGGTAGCCCTCGACACGCTGCAGGTCGGCGGTGCCGAGCACACCGTTGACCACCAGGACCTCGCCGATGTCGCCGGTGAGGAACCGGCTCGTGCCGTTGTGCGCCCCGACGTTGAACTGGTTCCGGAACGTGTTGGCCCAGCTGTTCGTCGCCTCCGCCCGTTGCGTGCCGTCCACGCGGAGCCGTTCGATGGCCGTCGCGCCCCAGGACCTCGTCCCGCCGACGATGCGCCAGGTTCCGTTGCCGGTCTGCACCGTGTCGTCCGAGAACCCGGCCAGGGGCCGGTTCGCGAGGTCCGGGCGGTCCTGCAGCACGAAACCGTTGACCACGTCGTGGTTGTTGTCCACGAGGACCTGGATCGTGGCGGTGCTGTTCCCGACCGTCGTCCAGCGGGCCACGGTGAACACCGTCAGCCCCGACCAGCCCGTGGTCGGGAACGCCGTCGAGGAGAGCGCGTCGCCACCGCCGAAGCGCAGCACGTCCCGCCCGCCCTGCGCGGCGGCGACCGGCATAGGTCGCATCGACGCCGACGACTGGGCGAGGTGGCGGCCGTTGCCGCTCCGGTCCCGCCACTCGCTCACGACACCGGCCGTGGTCGTGATGGTCGTGGCATCGGCCGCGTCGAACCACACCACGCTGCCGGTCGACAGCGTCGCAGGGGTCCAGGTGGCGTCGGGTGTGGCCGACGCGACCGACGACGTGCCGCCCGTGCCCAGGCTGTGCAGGGCGGTCACCTGGAACTCGTGGGTCGTGCCGGCGGTCAGGCCGGTGACGGTGGCGGTCGTCGCCGTGGAGACGCCCTCGGTGAACGTGGTCCAGGAGCCACCCTGCTGTCGGACCTCGATCCGATAGTCGTTCAGCGGCGGGTCGCCGGGTGTCGTGGGCGCCGACCAGGACAGGCTGATCGTCCGGTTGCCGACGTTCGTCGCGGTCAGGCCGGTGGGCGCGCCGGGCGTGATCCTCGGCGTGGCCGACACGGCGCTGCTCATGGCGGAGCGGTTGCCCCGCATGTCGTAGGCCTCGACCGTGTGGGCGTAGGCGATGGTGTTGGTCAAACCGGTGTCGACGAAGGTGGTGCCGGTCTGCTGGCGGACCAGGGCGCCGTCGCGGAACACCCGGTACCCGGCGAGATCGGCGTCGGCCACGGCGTTCCAGGCCAGCGAGACCTGGGCGTTGCCGGGGGTCGCCGTGAGGCCCGTCGCCACGGCGGGGGCGACGCCGTCGTTCGTGCCGGTGCGGCCGGCGCGGTGGTGGGCGGCGATCCTTTCGGCGGACAGGATCGTCGGGTAGATGGCCACCTCGTCGAGCGAGCCGTCGAACCGCTCCACCGCACCCACGTGCTTGTACCCGATCCGGAGTGCGAGGTTCACGTCGATGCTGCCGGTGAGGGTCAGCGCAGCCGGCGAGCCGACGGGTGCGCCGTCCACGTACAGCTGCGCCTGGTTGGCGGACCGATCCACCGTCACGGCGAGGTGGGTCCAGATGTCGGCGGGCATGGGCGTGGTCGAGAGCTGGACGTCGTTCGAGCCGTTGAGGTCCCAGATCCGCAGGAACGGGCACCGGCCGCGTGAGTGGGCGCCGGAACCGCAGGCGTTGAGCTTCCAGGTGAAGCCCTGGTGGCCGTTGCCGCCGGTGGCCGTGTCCATGAAGCGGTCGAGGATCGGCCCCCCGTTCGCGCCCGGACGCACCCAGGACTCGAGGGTGAACGACGACGAGCCGAGCGACGGCGCTGACGCCGCAGGCACGACAATGGAGCCCGTGTTGCCGAACGCAACGGAGCGGTCCGCCGAGCCGGCGAGCGCGCCAGTCTGGGCGAAGGTGACGGTCCCGGTGGCCGCGCCGACACGATCGCCCACCTCTGAGAAGGCGTTGGGGCCGGCCGGCTCGCCGAGGCGCCACCACGCCACCGGTGCATCGGCCAGGACCGCGTCGCGGTAGGTGGCCGGCGTCGCCGTCACGGTCGTGGACCACGGGCCCGCTCCGTTCGCGTTCACCGCACGGATCCGGAACCAGGCCGGCGAGCCGTTGCCGAGCCCGGTGACCGTCGTGGTCGTGGCGGTCGAGGTCCCGTCGGCGACGACGACCGGGGTCGTAAAGGCGCTGTCGGTGGCCTGCTGGATCTCGTAGTCCTTGACCGCCGTCCCACCGTTCGACGCCGGCGCGGACCAGGACAGGTGGACGGCGGCGTCGCCCGGCGTGGCGACGGGAGAGTTCACGGCGCCGGCGGTCGTGGTCGGGCTCGTGACCGTGGGCGGTGCGTCCCGGTAGGGGTGGCCGGTGGGCAGGTAGGGGGCGGCGCCCCACTGATGGGCGAGGTACCCCTCGAGCCGCTGCCGGTCGGTGTCCCCCACGGCCGCGTCGATCACCACCAGCTCGCCGACGCGTCCGGCGAGCGGATGAGTCCCGCCGCCCCGACGGCCGATGGTGAGGTTGCCGTTCAGGCTGAGCGACCCGGTCCAGTCGGCGACGGTCTGCGCCGTACCGTCGACCCAGAGACGGTGACGGGGCGCCGCGGCAGCGATCGTCTGCGAGAACACGAGCGGCCGGGCGCCGGGCACCGCAGGTCCGAACAGGGGGGCCGCGCCGTCCCAGGCGTAGTAGCGGTCATCTCCCGCGTAGCGGGAGAACGACAGGTTCTGGCCGGCGGCCCCCGAGCCGGATCCGAGGTTGTAGACGTAGTCGTAGTCGTCGAAGGGCTGGGTGGCCCGGTCGAAGCGGACGGCACCGAACACGCTGACGTTCCCGGAGACGGCCCCGATCGTTCCGGTGAGGAGGTCGTCGCTGCCGTCGAAGGCGAGCATCCCTCCGGCGACCGGCACCGGTCGGGCCGCGGCGTTGCCCTGGGTGACGACCCGGCCGTTCCCTGAACGGTCGCGCCACTCGCTCACCGCGCCGCCGGCGAGCGTGACCGCTCCGGGGTGATCCGCGTCGAGCCACAGGAGCATGCCGTCCGGCAGGTCCGCCGGCGTCCAGAGCGCAGCGACCGTCGCGGCGTGGGGATCGGACACCGACCCGAGCCCGGCGGCGTTGCGGGCGGCGACCCGCACCTCGTAGGTGGTGCCGGTGCTGAGCCCGGTGATCGTGGCGCTCGTCGCGGTCGACGTGCCGTCGGCGAGGGTGAGCCAGACCGACGATCCCTGCTGGCGGTACTCCACCACGTAGTCCGTGACCGCGCTGACCGCGTCGTAGGCGGGCGCCGTCCACGACCCCCGCAGTGCCCCGGCGGCGGCTACATCTGCCGTGACTCTCGCGGCAGTCGGCGGGGCTAGCGTCAGTCCCCACTCCTCGGCGAGGTGGCGTTCGACGGTCCGGCGCTCCTCGCTGGTGAGCGCCCGGTCGTAGACCAGGATCTCCTGGATCGGCCCGGTCCACTGCTGGTTCGAGCCCGTCGCGTTGCCGCCCACCCCGGCCACCATGGCCTGGGTGTCGTAGGAGCCTGCGGTCGAGGCCTCGTCGCCGCCCTGCAGCCACACGGTGCCGGTCGTACCGCCGGCGAAGCGCGCGGACATGACTGCCGACCCGCCGACGGGCCAGGCGGTGGTCATCGGGTTGGCCGAGCTGCTCGCGGTGACGTAGGCGGCACGTGCCGATGCGCCGAACCAGCGCAAGCGGCCACCGCTGTCGTTCCCGTGCATGAGGGCCGCCTGCGGGCCGCCGCCGCCGTCGAGTCGGGCCACGACGAAGGTGGTGGAGGCCGTGGTGCCGGTGGGCAGGAGGGTGGGGTCGAGGCTGAGGAGGTCGTTCCCGTCGAAGGAGGGGACGGCGTGCGCGCCGACCGTGGTCAAGGTGGGCCGGGAGCCCGCGAGGGCCTGCGACGCGTCGTTGCCGGCGCTGGACTTGTCCGTCCATCGTGCGACGGGCTGGCCGACGGCCGCGGGCACGGTCCCCGCGGGATCGGCGAAGAGGGTGTCGGGATCACCGGCGTCGAGCCAGAGCACGAGCCCGGCGATGTATCCCGGCGCGTCGGGGGACCGGAGCTCGACGGCCTGCGTGACCTGGTCCGCAAAGGGCGCCGACGTCCGCTCGGCTCCGACGCCGGTGAGCGTGGCCACGATCGCCAGCACGACGAGCAACCCGATCGGGACCGGGTTGCCGAGGCGGCGGACGCGCGCGACGGATGACATGGTGTCCAGGTCGGCATCGCGAGCCCCCATGGGCATGGGCCGAACGACCCATTCACAGCCGTCTGTCGGTTCCGCCGCCCGGAAGGCGGGCGCGTGCGGTCACCTACCCACCCGCTCGGCCGTCGTCAGCGGAGGCGCACGGCTGCCTTGTGACCGACGTACCCGGACCACAGGGTGGCGGTCAGCAGGAGAGCGATCGCCGTCATCACGAGCAACAGGCCGGCGCTCGGCGTCCCCGCCAGGGCGAGCACCGCGGCCAGCACGGCGACGACCGCCGCAACCGTCCCGCCCGCAGTGAGCACCGGGCCGGCCGCGTGGTGGGCCGCGTACCAGGCGGCCTCGCTGGCCATCGTGGAGGGCAGACGGATCCCGGCCCACGGGTTCGGCCGCAGCCGTCCGGCCGTGCTCGCCCGCCCCACGAGCACGAGGCCTGCGGAGCCCGCCGCCACCACGAGGGCGATCACCACGACGCCGAGCGCTCCGTCCTCCACGGGACCGGATCCTACGGTGCCCCCGAACGCGCACGGACCCCCGGCGGGGGAGGCCGGGGGTCCGTCGCTGTCGCCGTCGTGAACGGGGGGATCAGTTCACGAGGCGGAGGTCCTCGTCGAGGCTCAGCATCCGCAGGGCGTTGCCCCGCAGGATCTTGTGGACGATCTCGTCGGGGAGACCGGCCAGCACCTTCTCGACGTACTCCTGCGTGTGGGGCCAGGTGGTGTCGGTGTGCGGATAGTCGGTCTCGTAGGTGACGTTGTTGATCCCGACCTCGTGGATCGAGGCGATGCCGTGGTTGTCCCGGAAGAAGCAACCGAAGACGTGGTCCTCGTAGTACGTGGACGGCGGCTCGGGGACGATCTGGCGGGTGTGCATCCAGCCGTCGTGGGTGGCCCACACGTCGTCGGCGCGCTCGAGTACGTAGGGCAGCCAACCGATCTGACCCTCGGAGTACGCCACCTTCAGGTTCGGGTACTTGGGGAACAGACCCGAGAACAGGTAGTCGGCCAGCGACGCCATGGCGTTGTTGAACGTCAGGGTCGCGGTGACGGCGATCGGGGCGTCGACCGAGGTGGTCGGCATCTTGGAGGACGAGCCGATGTGCATGCAGACCACGGTGCTGGTCTCGTTGCACGCCGCGAACAGCGGGTCCCAGTGGCCGGAGTGGATGCTCGGCAGGCCGAGGTGGACCGGGATCTCGGAGAAGGCGAGGGCGCGCATGCCCCGGGCGGCGTTGCGGCGGACCTCGGCGGCGGCGAGGTGCGGGTCCCACAGGGGGATCAGGCCGAGGGGGATCAGGTGGCGGTCGGAGTCGCCGCACCACTCCTCGATCATCCAGTCGTTGTAGGCCTGCACGCAGGCGAGGCCGAGCTCCTTGTCGTCGGCCTCGAGGAACGCCTGGCCACAGAACCGGGGCATGGTCGGGAAGGCGAGGGAGCCCTCGACACCGGCGGCGAGCATGTCCTGCACCCGGGCCTTCGGGTCGTAGCAGCCGGGCCACATGCCGTCGTAGGTCAGGGGCTTGAGGTCCATCTTCGACTTGTCGAACTTCCAGATGTCGCCACCCGGGATGGCCGTGTTCGGGATGGCGACGTGCGACTTGTGGACGTAGACGATGCGGTCCTCGTAGATCCAGCAGTCGGCCGGGTCGCCGTCGTCGTCCATGTCGAGCTCGTAGATGCCCGGCGGGATCATCCGGACGCCGCTGATCCTCTTGCGCTCCACGCGCGGGGCGCGGTCCTTGAACTTCGCCGGGAGCCGGTCCACCCACAGGTGCGGCGGTTCGATCACGTGGTCGTCGGTGCTGACGATCATCGGCATGGCCATGGCGGGCACTCTCCCGGATGGGTGGGTGCGGGGGTCCCCTGTCGCCCCCGACGCACCTGACGATGCGTCAGGTCGGGGGTGCGAGTCACGGGTCAAAGGTCCCGGAGCACCCCGACCACCCAGGTCCCGCACCCCCTCTCCCGAACCGGCCGGGCGCAAAGCACGAAAACGGGGCTCCCACCCGGCCGGTCCGGCACACCACCCGAACCGGCCGGGCGCGAAGCACGAAACCGTGGCTCCCACCCGGCCGGTTCGGCACACGTCGAT
>JBEIFW010000145.1:0-9120 GCA_040382215.1 Acidimicrobiales bacterium | reverse complement strand
GCCCCGACGATCCCGGCGTGGTTGCGCAGCAACGCCGGCACCACCGGGCAACGCACCGAAACCGACGGCAACCACCGGTCGGCCTCCTTGCTCATCCCGCCCCCGACGATGAACAGGTCCGGCCACAGCAGCGAATCGACGTGCCGCAGGTACCGCTCGACCCGCGCCGCCCACGCTTCCCAGGACAGCCCGTCGCGGTCGCGCGCCGTGCCCGACGCCGACGTTTCGGCGTCGCGGCCGCCGAGCTCGAGGTGACCGAGTTCGGTGTTCGGCAGCAACATCCCGCGGTGGAACACCGCGGAGCCGATCCCGGTGCCGAAGGTGAGCACCACGACCACGCCGTCGTGGCCGCGGCCAGCGCCGAAGCGCATCTCGGCAATCCCGGCCGCATCGGCGTCGTTCATCACCCGGACCGGCCGGTCGAGCGCCCCGGCGAAACGGCCGGCGGCATCGAGGCCCACCCATTCCGGGCCGACGTTGGCCGCCGTCAGGGTGACCCCGTCGATGACGACGCCGGGGAACGCGATCCCGACGGGGCCGTCGGTCGAGAACGATGCGACGACGTCGCGCACGATGTCCACCACGTCGGCGGGGCTCGCGCCCGGCGGGGTGTCGACGCGGCGACGTTCGGCGACGAGCGCTCCGGTCGCCAGCTCGACCGGGGCGCCCTTGATGCCCGTGCCGCCGATGTCGATCCCCATGCGGACCGTCATGCGCGAGCGCGCTCCAGCTCGGCCATTCGCTTGAACTGCTCGACGACGTCGGGGCTGCGGTGGTTCGGGTCGAGCGTGCGGTACACGGTCTCCACGTTGACGGCGATGCGCCCGAACTCGCCCCAGGATCCGAACGATCGGCCGCCGAACGCGTCCCGGGCGATGTCGCGCGCTGCGTCGAACACGTCGATGCCGGCTCGGAACCGCTCCGTCGCCTCGGACTCGACGAACGCCAGGTAGTCGCGCACGGCCACGATCCCGGAACGGTCCGTGACCGGACCGTGACCGGGCACGACGGTCTCGACATCGAGTCCGAGCATCAGGTCGCAGGCGGCGATCCAGTTCGACAGCGGCCCGGCCCACACGATCGGCGTGCCGCCGATGAAGAGGATGTCGCCGGTGAACACGACCCGCTCGTGGGGCAGGTGCACGAGGACGTCACCCCGGGTGTGGGCGGGCCCGACCTCGAGCAGCTCGACCGCTCGACCGCCGACGTCGAGCTCCAGCCGTCCGTCGAAGGTGCGCGTCGGCGGCGGCGGTTCGATGCCGTCGAACTCGAACGCCCCGAAGAACGACCGGAACAGCTCCCCGATCGCGCCGGGGGCACGGTTGAGCGCAGCGAGCATCGCCGGGGGAACCTCGGCCATCTCCTCGGCGGCCGCGCTCGAGGTGATGATGTCGGCGCCGACCACCAGTTGATTGCCGTAGCAGTGGTCGCCGTTGGCGTGCGTGTTGACCACCGTCGCAATCGGCGCCGCCGTCGTCGCGGGTGCCATCGCGTCGAGCATCGTGGCGGTCAGCCTCAGGTCGAACAGCGTGTCGACGAGCAACGACACCCCGTCGCCGACGACGAGACCGGCGTTGCTCCACCCCCATCCGCCGTCGGGTTGAAGGTATGCGAACACGTCGTCGCCCAGTTCATGGAGCCCTGTGCGGTACGGAGGGAGCCGGGTCGCCATGGGGCCGTCCTAGCAGACGACGCATGTCACCCGGCTCCAGCCGCGTTCGCCCAGCTCAATCGGCGTATCTTCTTTCCGGCATCAGGAGGTGTGCGTGCGGCAGCTCAGCGGGGTGGATGCGAGCTTCCTCAACATGGAGGGGCCGACCCAGTACGGGCACGTGTGTTCGCTCAACGTCTACGATCCCCGCGACGCCCCCGGCGGCGCCGGGCTCGAGGCGACCAAGCAGCTGATCGCCGAGCGGCTGCACCTGCTCGGGCCGTTCCGCCGCCGGCTCGCAGAGGTGCCGCTCGGCCTCGATCTGCCGTACTGGGTGGAGGATCCGTCGTTCGACGTCGACTTCCACGTCCGCCATCACGCCGTGCCCCCGCCGGGCACCGACGAGCAGCTCGCCGAGGTGGTGTCGCGCATCATCGCCCGCCCGCTCGACCGGTCCCGGCCGCTGTGGGAGCTGTACGTGATCGAAGGCCTCGCCGGCGGCCGGATCGCGCAGTTGACGAAGATCCATCATGCGACGATCGATGGGGCGTCGGGCGCGCAGATGCTCATGGCACTGCTCGACACCGATCCCGCCGCCCGACCGCGGCCTCCGGCCGACACGTGGATCCCCGAGGAAATGCCGACCGACACCGAGCTGTTGCAGCGCACCGCGGTCGAGCTCCTGCGGCGCCCGGAGAAGCTGATCCGGTTCAACGTCCGGGTGCTGCGTGAACTCGCGGCGAGCACTCGCTCGGGTGGGCTTCGGGCGATGGCCGACCTGTTGGCCCAGCCGCTGCCCGGCCCGGTCGGCGATCTGCTGCGCCAACGGCTCCGCGGCGGCCACGAGCTCGACCAGCCCCCCGCCCTGCCGCCGACGGCGGCGCCGCGCACCCCGTGGAACCGCTCGATCAGCCCGCACCGCCGGTTCGCGTTCACGACGGTCCCGCTCGCCGAGGCCAAGACGATCAAGTCGGCGCTCGGGTGCACGTTCAACGACGTCGTGATGGCCATCTGCTCGGGGGCCCTGCGCCGCTACCTCGAGCACCACGACGCGCTGCCCGACGAACCGCTCGTGGCGATGGTGCCGGTGTCGATCCGCACCGGTGGCGAGTCCGACACCTACGAGAACCGGGTGTCGGCGTTGCTCGCCAACCTTGCGACGCACGTCGCCGACCCGGTGGAGCGCCTCTACGCGATCCGCGGTGCGATGAACGCCGCCAAGGACATGCACGCCGCCATTCCGGCCGAGGTACTCCAGGACGTGACCCGCTTCGCGCCGCCGGCGATCGCGGCCCGGGCGATGCGGCTCTACAGCCGCACCCGGATCGCGGACCGGTTGAACCCGCCGTTCAATCTGATCATCTCCAACGTGCCCGGCCCGGCGACCTCGCTGTACTCGGCCGGGGCCCGCCTCGAGCACTTCTACCCGGTGTCGGCGGTCGCCGACGGCCAAGGGTTGAACATCACGGTGCAGTCCTACTGCGGAAACCTCGATTTCGGGATCGTCGTCGACCGGGAGCTCGTGCCCGACGTGTGGGACCTCGCCGGGATGCTCCACGACGCCACCGACGAACTGCTCGCAGCCATCTGACACGGCACCCCCCGGCGGCGCCCGAGGGTCAGCTGCGCTTCTCCCGGCCCAGGCCTTCCTGGGCGACGGAGGCCACGTGGTGTCCGTGACGGTCGAACACCCGCGCCGTCGACAACCCCCGCGCGTGCGCCAGACCTGAACCGGCCGATTCGATCAGCAGCCACTCGTCGGCCCGGAACGGCCGGTGGATCCACACGGCATGGTCGAGGCTGGAGCTGAGCAGCGCCTCCCAGTCCGGGTAGCGGGGGTGCTGCAGCATGATCACCCCCATCGGGTCGTTGTCGCTCAGGTACGCGAACGCGCAGGCGTGCACGAGCCGGTCATCGCCGAGCGGGCCAAGCGCCCGGGCCCACGACAGCCGCCACGGTTGCGGCTCACGCTCCTCACGCACCCGGCGGGCGTCGAAGAACAGCTCCTCGTCGGGGTCGCGGACCAGGGTGTCGGGGTCGGGCACGTCGGGCGGCGGGACCGCGCCGGGATGCTCCGGGCCCTGCTCGTCGCGTTGGAAGCTGGCCGACAGGGTGAGGATCGCGCCGCCGGCCTGGTGGGCGACGACCTGGCGGGTGACGAACGAGCGGCCGTCGCGAACCCGGTCCACCTCGTACAGCACCGGCTGATCCTCCTGGCCGGCGCGCACGAAGTAGGCGTGCAGCGAGTGTGCGTGAAACCCGTCCGCCACCGTCCGTCCGGCCGCCATCAACGCCTGCGCGACGACCTGACCGCCGTAGAGCCGGCCCCAGCCGTACCCGGGGCTCGCCCCGAGGAACGCGTCGGGCTTCACCTGGTCGAGTTCGAGCAGGGAACGCAGGTCGGTGACGGGGTGGAGCGAGACGGCCACGCCCCCCAGCGTGGCAGGCTGGTCCGGTGCGCATCGACCAGACCCCGGTGTGGGCGGCGCTGGCCAACCACGCCCGCGAGGTGGCCCGGCTCGACCTGCGGGCACTGTTCGCTGCCGAGCCCGACCGCGCCCGGCGCCTCACGCTCGACGTCGGCGGGTTCACGGTCGACCTGTCCAAGCAGCGGGTGACGCTGCGGGCGGTGGAGATGTTGTGCGAGTTGGCTCACGTGGGGGGCGTGTCCGAACGGTTCGACGCAATGGTGCGGGGGGACCGGATCAACGTCACCGAGGACCGGGCGGTGCTCCACGTGGCGTTGCGGGCCCCGCGCACCGCGGCGATCACCCTCGACGGTGTCGACGTGGTACCCGCCGTCCACGAGACTCTCGACCGCATGGCGCTGTTCGCCGACCGGGTCCGCTCGGGCACCTGGCTCGGCCACACCGGCAAGCGGATCCGCACCGTGGTCAACATCGGGATCGGCGGCAGCGACCTCGGACCGGCGATGGCCACCCGGGCGCTGCGGGCCTGGAGCCGGCGGGACATGTCGTTCCGGTTCGTGTCCAACGTCGACGGCAGCGACCTGCGGGAAGCGACGCTCGACCTCGACCCGGCCGAGACGCTGTTCGTCGTGTCCTCCAAGACCTTCACGACGCCCGAGACGATGGCCAACGCCCGCAGCGCGCGGAGGTGGTTGACGAGCGTGCTCGGCGAGGCTGCGGTGTCCCGGCACATGGTTGCGGTTTCGACCAACATGTCGGCGGTTGCGGCGTTCGGGATCGACCCGGGCGCAGTGTTCGGGTTCTGGGACTGGGTCGGGGGCCGGTACTCGCTCGACTCCGCGATCGGGCTGTCGTTGATGATCGCCGTCGGCCCGGCGTACTTCCGGGAGCTGCTGGCCGGGATGCGCACGATCGACGAGCACATGGCGGGCGAACCCCCGGAGCGCAACGTGCCGATGCTGCTCGGCCTGATCGGGATCTGGGAGCGCAACTTCCTCGGCTCGGCCTCGCATGCCGTGGTTCCCTACTGCGACGAACTCGCCCTGTTCCCGGCCTACCTGCAGCAGCTCGACATGGAGTCGAACGGCAAGCGGGTCACCCTCGACGGGACCCCGGTGCCGTTTGCGACCGGCCCGGTGGTGTGGGGTACGCCGGGCACCAACGCTCAGCACGCCTACTTCCAGTTGCTGCACCAGGGCACCGACGTCGTGCCTGTCGACCTCATCGGGTTCGCGCAACCGGTGCATGATCTCGGCGACCATCACGACCTGCTGCTGGCCAACCTGTTCGCGCAGGCCGAAGCGTTGGCGTTCGGCCGCACCGAGGACGAGGTACGAGCCGAGGGCACCCCGGAACACCTCGTCGCCCACAAGACCTTCCCCGGGAACCGGCCCACCACGGTGCTGCTCGGGGACCGGCTCGGCCCCGCCCGCCTCGGGGAGCTCGTCGCGCTCTACGAGCACAAGGTGTTCACCCAGGGCGTGGTGTGGGGCGTCGACTCGTTCGACCAATGGGGCGTCGAGCTGGGCAAAGTGCTCGCCGGGCGGATCGCAGCCGAGCTGCGCGCCACCGAGGACCCCTCTGGCGGCCACGACCCGTCGACCGATTCGCTGATCCGCCGTTACCGGGAGCTGCGGTGGGCCGCCGACCCGACTCGGGACCGGCGATGATCGTCGCCGAGCTCCCCACCCCGGCGCTCGTCGTCGACGGCGCCGCGTTCGAACGGAACCTGGCCACGATGGCCGCCGTGCGGCCAGGGCTGGCGCTGCGGCCCCACGTGAAGGCCCACAAGTCGAGCGCCCTCGCCGCCCGGCAGGCCGCGATCGGGCACCGGACGTTCACCTGCGCCACCCCCCGGGAGGCACTCGGCATGGCTGCGGCCGGCCTCGGGGAGGACCTGCTCGTGGCCAACGAGGTGCTCGACCCGGCCCGGCTCGGGGCGCTGGCCGCTGCGGTGCGGGCCGGGGCCCGGATCACCGTCGCAGTCGACTCCGACGAGACCGTCGATGCTGCGGCGGCCGCCGGGCTGGTCGAGGTGCTCGTCGACGTCGACATCGGCCTACCTCGCTGCGGGTGCGCGCCGGGCGACGCCGGCCGCCTCGCCGAACGGGCCCGGCGGGCCCGGCTCGCGGTGCGCGGGGTGATGGGCTACGAGGGTCATCTGATGATGGTCCTCGACCGTGCCGAGCAGCGCGAGCGGGTCGCCACCGCCGTCGAGGTGCTCCTCGCCGCCCATGGCGACGTCGGCGGCGACGTGGTGTCCTCCGGCGGCACCGGAACCTACGACCTGCACGACCGGGTGACCGAGGTGCAGGCCGGGTCGTACGCATTGATGGACACCCATTACGGGCAGCTCGGCCTGCCGTTCGAGCCCGCCCTGCGGGTGGTCGCGACGGTCGTGTCGGTCCGGCCCCGGTGGGCGGTGTGCGACGCCGGCCTGAAGACGTTCGGGATGGACCACGGCAACCCGGCGATGGACGACGGGTTCGGGTCGTTGCGGTTCTGCTCCGACGAACACGCGACGTTCGTGCCCGGCGACGTACCCGTGCGGCCCGGCGCCCGGGTGCTGCTGCGCCCAGCGCACGTCGACCCGACGATCGCCTACCACGAGCAGCTGTGGGTGGCCGACGGGCCCGGGCTCGACGCGACCGTCGTCGAACGCTGGCCGGTCGACCTGCGGGGCTGGTGAGCGTGATCGGCGGATCCGGCCCGCCCGCACCCGGTCCGGGTGCCGGCCCCGACGTGTACTCCCACGGGCATCACGCGTCGGTGCTGCGCAGCCATCGGTGGCGCACGGCGACGAACTCGGCGGGGTTCCTGCTACGACGCCTGCGGTCCGGGCTGCGGGTGCTCGACGTGGGGTGCGGGCCGGGCACCGTCACCGCCGACCTCGCCGATCTCGTCGCTCCCGGCCCGGTGGTCGGCGTCGACCGGGTGGCCGGGGTGGTCGCTGCCGCCGCCGGCGAGCGCCGGCGCGCCAACCTGACCTTCGCGATCGGCGACGCCTACGCGCTCGGGTTCGCCGACGGTGCGTTCGACGTCGTGTTCGCCCATCAGGTGCTCCAGCACGTGAGCGACCCGGTCGCGGTGCTGCGCGAGCTGCGCCGGGTGACCCGAACCGGTGGGCTGGTCGCCGCCCGGGACAGCGACTACGGCGGGTTCGTTTGGTCCCCCGCCGATCCGGTGCTCGACCGGTGGCGGGCGCTTCACCACGACCTCACCCGCCGCAACCACGCCGAGGCCGACGCCGGCCGGTTCCTGCACCGGTGGGCGCATGCCGCAGGGTTCACCGAGGTGCGCACGTCGTCGTCGACCTGGACGTTCCAGACGCCCGAGGAACGGGCGTGGTGGGGTGGTCTGTGGGCCGACCGGGTGCGTCACAGCGCCTTCGCGGAGCAGACCCTGGCCTACGGGTTGACCACCGGCGAGGAACTTGCGTCGATCGCGGCGGCGTTCGAACGGTGGGCCGCCGACCCCGAGGGTCTGTTCGTCGTGCTCCACGGCGAGATCCTCGCCACCGCCTGAGCCGGCGGGCCGGGATGTGGCCGCCGGTGGCGGCGGGCCGGGATGTGGCCGCCGGTGGCGGCGCCGGGCCGTCAACCGTGGAGGCCGAGGGCGGCGGCCAGGGCGCGAAACGCACGGCCCCGGTGCGACAGGCGTTCCTTGTCGGCCGCCTCCATCTCGGCGAACGTGCGGCCGTCGCCCTCGGCCGGCACGAACAGCGGGTCGTACCCCCAACCCCGCTCGCCTCGCGCCGCGGTGGCCAGCGACCCGACGCACTCCCCCACCGCAAGCACCTCTCGCCCGTCGGGCCACACGACGATCGCGACGGTGACGAACCGGGCGCTGCGCTCGGGTTCGGGCACCCCGGCGAGCGCGGCCAGTGCCACGGCCCGGTTCTCGGCGGCCGACGCGCCGGGTCCGGCCCAGTCTGCGGTGTCGACACCGGGGGCGCCGCCGAGCGCGTCGATGAACAGGCCGGTGTCGTCCGCGACGGCGGGCAACCCGGTGGCGGTGGCGATCGTGGCCGCCTTCGTGCGGGCATTGCCTTCGAGGGTGCCGGCGTCTTCGACGATGTCGCCGACGTCGGGCCGGGCGAGCAGCTCGACGCGTTCGCCGAGCACGGCGGCGATCTCGGTGCGCTTGGCGGGGTTGGCGGTGGCGCAGACCAGCCGCAAGCCGGTCATCGGAGCGGGGGCGGGGTGGCCACGTAGGTCTCCATGCGGGCGAACAGCTCGTCGCAGCCCGCTTCGGCGAGCGCGAGCAGCGTGTCGAGTTCGTCGCGCCGGAACGGGGCGCCCTCGGCAGTGCCCTGCACCTCGACGAACCGCCGGTCGCCGCCGGGCCCGGCGGTCATCACGACGTTCATGTCGACGTCGGCCCGGGAATCCTCGACGTACGGCAGGTCGAGCACGGGCACCCCGCCGACGATGCCGACCGACACCGCGGCGCAGTGCGCGGTGAGCGGGTGCCGGGCGATCTGGCCGGCGGCGACGAGGCGGGCCAGGGCGTCGTGCAGGGCGAGGTAGCCGCCGCAGATCGA
The DNA here is from genome assembly GCA_040382215.1 of Acidimicrobiales bacterium. GTDB lineage: Bacteria > Actinomycetota > Acidimicrobiia > Acidimicrobiales > Ilumatobacteraceae > JBEIFW01. The sequence continues at coordinate 497 of JBEIFW010000145.1, read as the reverse complement.
CGCGGTGCGGGTGCCGCCGTCGGCCTGCAGCACGTCGCAGTCGACGATCACCTGGCGCTCCCCGAGCGCAGCGAGGTCGACCACGGCGCGCAACGACCGGCCGATGAGGCGTTGGATCTCGACGGTCCGCCCGCCCTGACGGCCCTTGGCGGCCTCCCGGTCGGCGCGCTCGGGGGTGGAGCCGGGCAGCAGGGAGTACTCGGCAGTCACCCAGCCACGGCCTTTGCCCTTCAACCAGCGGGGCACGTCGGGATCGACCGACGCCGTGCACAACACCCGGGTGCGACCGAACGCGACGAGCACGGACCCGGCCGCCATCTCGGTGAAGTCGCGCTCGAACGACACGGGGCGCAGCTCGTCGGCGAGGCGGCCGTCGGGTCGGGGCATGGGTCCTCCACGGGTACGCCGGCAGGGGTGCCGGAAGGCCGCCGCACGCTACCGCCCGGGCGCGCCGGCCGGCGCGGGCAGCGGGCGCACCGGCCGGGGCCGCGCCGGTC
>JBEIFW010000144.1:0-9122 GCA_040382215.1 Acidimicrobiales bacterium | reverse complement strand
GCGGTCGGCCTCGGTGACGGCCCGCGTCGTGTGTGCGTCGAGGCGCCGAGTGGCGTCCTGCATCCGTCGCTCGGACCGTTCGACGACGCCAGCGGCGACCACGCGCAGGGCGCTCGCGGCCGACTCGAGCCGATCGAGCGCAGCGCGGCGGCGGTTGACCAGCGCCGCTGCGCACGCCGTCGGGGTCTTGAGCGCCTCGTGGGCGACCTCGTCGGCGATCGACCGGTCGGTCTCGTGGCCGAGGCCCGTGAGCACCGGCACCGGGTACCCGGCGACGGCGCGGGCGACGACCTCGGTGTCGAAGGTGGCGAGATCGGTGCGTGAACCCCCGCCGCGCACGAGCAGCACCACGTCGAGCGCAAGGCGCCCGAGGTGGGCGAGGCCGGCCGCGATCTCGTGCTCGGCGCCGGTGCCCTGCACCCGCACGTCGACCACTGTCAGCCGGAACCGCAGCCCGCTTGTGGCCAGCTCGTGCTCGAGGTCGTGCCACGCCGCCGAGCCCACCCGGGTGACGACCCCGAGGTGCACCGGAGCGGCGGGAAGGGCGAGCGCGGCCTGACGGGTGAGGGTGCCGTCGGCGGCGAGGGCCCGCAGCAACCGGTCCCGGTCGGCGGCGAGCTGGCCGAGGGTGAACAGGGTGTCGATGCCGAGCAGCCGCAGCCGCAGCCGGCCGTGCGGGGCGTAGAAGTCGAGTTCGCCGAAGATCCGCACCGCGATCCCGTCGCCCATCCGCAGGCGGCGGCGGGCGAGCTCGGGTCGCAGCCGCTCCATTACGCCGGCGAACAGCACCACGCCGATCGTCGCAAGCCCTCCGTCCTCGGTGCGCTCGACGAGATCGAACCAGACGTGCCCACCGCGCTTCGCGTACCCGTGGACCTCGCCGCGGACCCAGACGCCCTGCGGCGCGGCCCGATGCAGCGCGTGCGAGACCAGCGCCCCGAGTTGCGACACCGTGTACGTCTCGTCGGCGTCGGTCCCGCCGGGCGACTCGTCGTCGGGCCCGAAGAGCCCAGGCTGGTCCACCGCCCCAGTCTGGCCGGTACGGTCCCGGTCCATGTCGAAACCCCTCGGTCCCTACACCCCGATCGTGCGCGCCGGCGACTGGATCATCGTGTCCGGGCAGCTCGGGCTGCGCGACGGCGTCCTCGCCGAGGGGGTGGCGGCCCAGACGAGCCAGGCGGTCGCGAACCTGTCGGCGCTGCTCGCGTCGATGGGCGCCGAGCTGTCCGACGTTGCCAAGACGTTGTGCTTCCTCACCGACATCGGCACCTTCGCGACCTTCAACGAGGCGTACGTGGCCGGCTTCGGCGACCATCGTCCGGCGCGCTCGACGATCGGGGTGGCGGCCCTGCCCGGTGGCGCGGCCGTCGAGATCGAGGCCTGGGCCTACAAGCCGCTCTGAGCGCACGCCGGCGGGCTCGCCCTGCGGCAGGTGGCGCCGCCGAGGACCCTGGTACGGTGCTCGTCGTGGGTGTCGTGCTGATCGTCCTGGCCCTGCTGCTGCTCCCCGTGGCCGTCCTCGTCTCGGGGGCGGTCGCCTCGGGGATCCTCGGGACGCTGCTCACCAGGGACGCCGAGGCCCGCCACGAGGGCAGCGAACTCGTCGACCTCAACGTCTGACCGACGCCGGCGCGCCTACCGTCGGGCCCATGGCCCCCATCGCTGACCTGTTGATCCACGGCGCCGCCCTCGTTGCCACCGTCGATGCGGGTCGGCGCGAGTTGCCCGGGGGTTGGGTGGCGATCACCGGTGGCCTCGTGAGCGGGGTCGGCACGGCGGGGGAGCCGGCACCGCCCGCCGTGCGGCGGCTCGACGCCCGGGGGTGTCTCGTGACGCCGGGGCTCGTCAACACCCACCATCACCTGTACCAGAACCTCACCCGGGCCTACCCGCCCATGACGGCGGCCCCGCTGTTCGGGTGGCTGCAGTCGCTCTACCCGTTGTGGCGCAACCTCGACACCGAGGGTGCCTACCTTTCCGCGTGGGTCGGGTTGGCCGAGCTCGCGCTGTCGGGGTGCACCACGTCGACCGACCACCTCTACCTGCACCCTCGAGGCGCCGGCGACCTGCTCGGGGCCGAGATCGACGCCGCGCGCGACCTCGGCATGCGGTTCCACCCGACTCGGGGGTCGATGTCGTTGTCGGAGAAGGACGGCGGCCTGCCGCCGGACGACGTGGTGCAGGACGATGACACGATCCTGGCCGAATGCGAGGCGGCTGTCGCTCGGCACCACGACCGGTCGCACGGGGCGATGGTGCGCATCGCGCTCGCGCCCTGCAGTCCGTTCTCGGTCACCGAGTCGTTGATGGCCCGCACGGCCGAGCTCGCCGAACGGCTCGATGTGCGGCTCCACACCCACACCGCCGAGAACGCCGAGGACGTGTCGTTCTCGCTCGAGCGGTTCGGCTGCCGCCCGGTGGAGTACCTGCGCCGGACCGGTTGGTGCACGGGCCGCACCTGGGTTGCGCACTTCGTGATGCCCGATGCCGACGAGATCGCCGTGCTCGGGGCCGTCGGAGCCGGTGCGGCGCACTGCCCGAGCTCGAATCTCATCCTGTCGTCCGGCATCGCGCCGGTCACCGCGATGCGCGCCGCCGGGATGCACGTGGGGCTCGGGGTCGACGGCTCGTCGTCGGCCGACGCGGGGAGTCTGTGGCTGGAGGCCCGCCAGGCGATGCTGCTCGCCAAGCTGCGCGACGGTGCCGCGGCGGGAACGGCCCGGATGGCCCTCGAGCTGGCGACCCGGGGCGGTGCGGGGTGTCTCGGTCGCCTCGGCGAGCTCGGGGAGTTGTCGGTCGGGGCGGTGGGTGACGTTGCGGTGTGGTCACTCGACGGGGTGCGCTTCGCCGGTGCGCTCGCCGACCCGATCGAGGCGTGGCTGCGCTGCGGGCCGGTGTCGGCCCGCGACGTGATGGTGGCGGGCCGGCCGGTGGTCGCCGGCGGCGAGCTGGTCAGCCCACGCGTGACCGAGATCCTTGCGGCCCATCGCGTCGCGGCGGCTGCGATGCAGCGCTGGTCGGCCTGAGCTCAGTCGAGCAGGTCGGGCTCGAGGCGCACGATCTCGTCCCACAGCGGCTGGAAGTTGAACCAGCCGGCGAACGGCCCGGACGTGCTGTCGCGGGTGGACGCCGCCCATTCCTGCGGGATCAGCTGCGGGGTGCCGGCGGCCTCGGCGAGCAACTGCGCCTGGCAGGTGCGTTCCATCGTGATGAACCACCACGCGGCCTCGTCGACGGTGCGCCCGACGGTGACGTTGCCGTGGTTGCGATGGATGACGGCCTTGTGGTCGCCGAGAGCGGTGGCGAGCGCCTTACCGATCGCCTCGTCGAGCGCGACCAACCCGCCCGCCTCGGCGCACATGGCGTGGTCCTCGTAGAACGCGCAGGCGTCCTGGGTGATCGGATCGAGCGTGCGGCCCAACGCCGACCACGCCTTGCCGTAGATCGAGTGCGCATGGCAGGCGGCCACGACGTCGGGGCGGGCGGCGTGGATCGCCGAGTGGATCACGAACGCCGCACGGTTGACGGGTTTACGGCCGATCACGACCTCGCCCTGGTGGTTCACGAGGATGAGGTCCGACACCGAGATGTGGCGAAAGCTCATGCCGAACGGGTTCACCCAGAAGTGGTCGGGGAACTCCGGGTCCCGGGCCGTGATGTGGCCGGCCACCCCCTCGCCGAAACCGAAGCGCCCGAACAGCCGGAACGCGCCGGCGAGGCGCTCGAGCCGATGGCGGCGCTCGTCGGCGACGGATGCGAAGGTGGGCGGGGTCGGCATCTCCAGGGTGGCCTGGTCCTGGACCCGGCGCAGGGCCGCAGCGTCGATCGAGATCGTCATGACGGCAGCGTACGCCTGCTCACGACCTGGGGGTCGCCGAGGGCCTCGAGGGCTGCGACCACGTCGGCAGGGAGCACGACCGGGACCGGGGTGCCCTCGACGTCGAGGGCGTCGAGGCGCACGAGGGTGCCGCCTTCGGCGCCGGCGGTGACGGTGAGCGTGACGGTCTCGGCCGCCTTGGTCACGCCGGCGAGCGTCTCTTCGATGGTTCGCAGGAGGCGGACCGCGTCGCTCGGATCGGTGATCGGGGGCAGGTCCCAGCGAAGCTCCACGTGGATGCCGCTGGTTTCGTGGGCGGCGACCACGGCCACCCGGACGGCGGCTTCGAGGCCGTCGGGGGCTTCGTCGAGCGGGGAGGGTGCACCCGGGAACGGGGCGACGTCGTGGTTCCAGGTCCGCCGGGCGCGCGCCTGCTCGAGGGCCCACAGGAGCCGGTCGGCACTCTCCCGGCGGGCCTGGGCCACGAGGGCCTCGTGGGCCTCGCGCTGCAGTCCGGATGCCTCGGCGGCCCGAGCGGCCGCCTGGGCTGCGACGACCTCGCCGCGCGCCGCCTCCAATGCCCGCCGGGTGTCGGCGAGTTCGTTGATCTCCTCGAGCCGAGACGCCTCCGAGCTGCCGAGCGCACGCAGGAGGCGCCGTCGGTCGGTGCCGACCCGCAGCACGACGACGACGAGGACCGTCGTCACCACGACGAGCACGGCGACGGGGAGGCTCACCGGGCGAACGGTAGCGAGCCGGCCGCTCCCGGTGGGGATCGGGATCAGCGCCGGCGCAGGGGCGCGCCCTTCCCGGCCGCCACGGTGGCGCCGTTCGGGCCGGCCAGCGCCACCTGGTCGCGGCCGGCGGCCTTGGCGTTGTAGAGCGCCCGGTCGGCCATGGCGATCAGCGGCTGCACGCCGTCGGCGTGATCGGGCCCGATCGCGATCCCGATCGAGCACGACTGGTACCAGCCCTCCGGCAGGAACTCGGCGCAGGCGAGCGGGATGCCTTGGCGCAACCGGCGCGAAAGCGCCTGGGCGCCGGCGGCGTCGGTGTCGGGGCACACGACGAGGAACTCCTCGCCACCCCACCGGGTTGCGGTGTCGTACCCGCGCACGGCGTCGGCGATCGTGCCGGCGACGGCCTTGAGCACCTCGTCCCCGACGCCGTGGCCGAGGCTGTCGTTGACCTTCTTGAAGTGGTCGAGGTCGATGATCAGCACCGCCATCTGCCCCCGCTTGCGCTCCGTCCAGTTCCACGCCTGGGCGAGGGCCCGAGAGGCCCGCCGCCGGTTGCCGATCCCGGTGAGGGGGTCGCTCTCGGCTTCCTCCTGGAGCTTGCGGCTGCGGTCGATCCGCGACAACGCCGACTGCAGCGCAGCGGCGACTTCCTCGGACCGGGCCTCGTCGTCGGCGCTCGGATTCGATGTGAGGCGGAGGGCGAACTCGACGCGGATCCGGCCGGCGTCGACCTCCTTGAGGAGTTGGCACGGGGTGTCCTCGACGCCGGACTGGACGTCCACCGGACCCGCGAGCCGGTTGTCCTCGAGCCGCAGGGCGGCCCCGACCGTCTTGGGCAGCGCGGCCATGGCTCCCACCAGGTCGACGAGCTCGAGCTCGCCGTAGGTCTCGTCGAGCGAGGCGGCGAGCTCCATCACCCGGGCGAGCGCCGCCTTGCGGCGCAACCGTTCGGCTTCGAACTGGGCGCCGAAGCTGGCGCCGAGCAGCTCGCACGACTGGGGCACGAGCCGGGCCTCGACGAGTGGGGTGGGGAGACCCTGGACGGCCAGGTAGCCCACCGTGACCCCGTCGACCACCAGCGGGGCGCCGGTCATCCCGCCGACGGTGACCGGTGCGCCGGCGAGGGCGGCGGCCATCAGCGCGTCGTCCTCGGCCGGGTCGAGCGTGCCCGACGACGCCCGCAGCGCCGGGAGGTCGTCGGATTCCACGCGGATGGCGCAGCGCTCCATCGGTGCGAACTGGCTGAGCACCTGGACGAGGGCGTTGACGTAGGTCGGCAGATCGAGGCGCGCCGTGCCGAGCTTGGACAGCTCGAGCATGCACGACGTGGTCAGCAGCGCCGTGAGCATCGGGACGTGCTCACCGGTCGGGTCGCGCAGCTCGGCGAGCAGCTTGCTCTGGTTGCGTTCGAGGCTGGCGATGCCGTTCATCGCAGGTCCCGCAGGAACGTTGCGGCGGCGTGGACCTCGCGCTCGATGTCGGTGAGCACCACCGACGGACGTTCGTGCAGATCGAGCAGGGCAAGCGCATCGACGGGGTCGAGCTCGCGTTCACGGGGCGTGCCGTCGTCGAGCGTCGACGCCAGCGCATGGGCGGCGGCCAACAGGCGGGAGGTGGTGTCGGGCAACACCTCGGGTGACGGGACGTGGTGGAGCCGCACGGCGTTCACGAACCGCTCGGGCAGGTTCCAGCGGTCGATCAGGTCGGCCCCGAGCCGGACGTGGTCCGTGCCGAACGCCGCCTGTTCGAGCTCGCAGACCCCCGCCCCGCTGGCGGCGCGTCGCCGCCTGCTCCGACACGGTCGCGAACCGCTCCGGGTCGCGTTGGTGCAGCAGCAACGACCCGAGATCGTGCAGGAGGCCGAGGCTGAACAGCTCGTCGGCCGGCCCGCCGATGCGCCGGGCCAGGTTCGCCCCGGCGATTGCCGTGGTGACGGCGTGGGCCCAGAACCCTTCGGGCGCATCGGTGTCGGTGGTTCCGAACACGAGCGACGCCGTGCCGCTGGCGGCCAGCGACCCCACGCTCTTCGACCCGAGCAGCACGACCGCCTGGCGGGCGCTGGTCACCCGCCGGCCCAGGCCGAGGTGGGGTGCGTTGGCCAGCCGCAGCACCGTCGCCGACATCGCCGGGTCGAACTCGACGAGCCGTGCGATGCGGGACGCCGAGGCGTCCGGCTGATCGACGAGACGGACGACCGCCATGGCCGTGGTTGGTTGTACCGGCAACCGGACGCCGACCACGTCCGGGTTGAGTGTCCGGTTCATCTCCGGCTCCTGATCACCGACGATCCATCCCACCGTTGCGCCACGAGTCCCTCATCGGCCGGGCGGGGCGCCGGGTGAGCTTTGGAGGCGAAGTTGACACAAGTCGTCCTCGGCCGGCGCCGATAGGGGCCCGACGCCGGCAGGCGCCACGCCCCGGGGGCCAGGATCCGGAGGCTCAGGCGCCGGGGGCCGACGGCTCCTTGGGGAGGCCGAGGATCCGCTCGCCGACGATGTTGCGCTGGATCTCCGCCGCGCCGCCCCAGATCGTCTCGGACCGGCTGAAGAAGAACGCAGAGATCATCGGGCTGACGGGGTACCCCTCCCGGCCCTTCTGGCGGGTGACCCCCGGCCACGAGCCCGGCCCGGCGGTGACGAGCAGCGCGTCGGATCCGTGGATGTCGAGCGCGAGCTCCATCGCGTCGCGATGCATCTCGGACCAGAACATCTTGTTGGATGCGCCCAGCGCAGCCATCGACGGATCCTTGCGCTTGAGCAGCGTGGTGCTCAGGTTGCGCAGACCGTTGATGCGCAGGATCTGCACTTTGGTGTGGAACCGCATCAGCCCTTGGCGCACGAGTGGATCGGCGATGCGGCCGTTGGCGCGAGCCGCTTCGGTCATCAGCCGGAGTTCCTCTTCGAAGCGCCGGTAGCTCGTCGTGGCCGACATGCCACGCTCGTGCGCGAGGGTGGTGTTCGCGACCACCCAGCCGTTGTTGAGGCCGCCGACGACGTTGTCCTTCGGACAGCGGGCGTTGTCGAAGAACACCTCGTTGAACTCCGCCGTGCCGTCCGGCTGGGTGATCGGGCGAACCTCCACGCCGGGCTGGCGCATCGGCACCAGCAGGTAGGAGATGCCCTTGTGCTTGGGGGCGTCGGGGTCGGTGCGGGCGAGCAGGAACACGTAGTCGGCGAACTGGGCCTGCGTGGTCCACACCTTCTGGCCGTTGATCACCCACTCGTCGCCGTCGAGCACGGCGGTGGTCTTCAAGCTGGCGAGGTCCGAGCCGGAGTTCGGCTCCGAGAAGCCCTGGCACCAGCGCGTCCGACCCTTGAGGATCTCGGGCAGGAACGTCTTCTTCTGCTCCTCGGTCCCCCACTGCAGGATCGTCGGTCCGACGAGGGTGTCGCCGAAGAAGTCGGCCCGCAGCGGCGCCTTGGCCCGGGCGAACTCCTCGGCGAGCACCACGTTCTGCATGATCGAGAGGCCCTTGCCGCCGTACTCGACCGGCCAGGACGCACAGATCCAGCCGCCCTCGTAGAGCTTGGCCGGCCACTGCTCGTTGAACCGCTTGCGGCCCTCGCCCTCGAGGCGGAACCCGGGCTCGAACCAACCGGCGGGCAGGTTCGCTTCGAGCCAGGCGCGGATCTCCACACGGAACGTTTCGGCGTCGGGCGGGTAGGTCAGCTCCATGGCACCATCCTGGCCGCGGCGGTCCGGCCAGGAGGAACCCGAGGCCGTGACCGCAGGCTCACGGTGAGGGCAGGACCGGGCGTGGGACCGCCGCCTCGGGCCGTCCCGTGAGGTAGCCCTGGATCTGATCGGCGCCCAAGGCGCGCAAGGCCTCGAGGTGCTCGACGGTCTCGACGCCCTCGGCGGTGACCTCGACGCCGAGGACGTGGCCGGTCTCGATCACCAGCCGCACGAGGGATTGGTCGTTGGAGCCCGTCAGATTCGTCACGAAGCTCTTGTCGATCTTCAGCTTGTCGATCGGGAGCCATCGCAGGTGGGTGAGCGAGGTGAACCCGGTCCCGAAGTCGTCGATGGCCACCCGGACGCCGGCCTCGCGCAGCATCTTCAGGTTGCTGGCGGCCAGCTCGACGTCGGCCAGCAGTTCCCGCTCGGTGAGCTCGACGATCAGGTGCCGGGGGCCGACGCCGGCCTCGGCCAGGGTGCCGAGCACCTGGGGGACGATCTCGGGCCGGCAGACGTGGGCCCCGGACAGGTTCACGGCAACCCAGCGGTCGCCCAGCACACCGGCTGCGGCCCAGACGGCGAGTTGGCGGACGGCGGTGTGCAGCACCCAGTTGTCCAGCTCGATGATCAGCTCGGAGCGTTCGGCGACGGGTACGAACAGGTCCGGGCTGACGGGCCCGATCCCGGGCCGGTTCCAGCGCACCAGCGCCTCGGCCCCGACCGGCGCGCAGGTGACGGCGTCGACGACCGGTTGGTACACGAGGTGCAGTTCGCCGTTGTCGGTCTCGAGCACGTGACGCAGCGCCTGCTCGAGCTCGAGGCGGTCGCGCAGCTCCTTGTGGAGCTGAGGGGTGAACAGCTCGATCGGCTCGCCCGCCGGGCTCTTC
>JBEIFW010000143.1:0-9360 GCA_040382215.1 Acidimicrobiales bacterium | reverse complement strand
CGGCCGTGCCGGACCCGCCACCGAGGTGCAGCCCGGAGGCCGCCGATCCCGTGCTCAGGAGCCAGTGAAGAGGAACAGCAACAGGGTTTTCGAGGCCCCGACCACCTCGGCCACCGGTTGCAGGTCCGGTGCGGCGAGGTCGCTCGGGCTGGCGACGAGGAGCCGGACCACCTGGCTGCCCTTGCGATATTCGGTCGCTCGGGTCAGCCCGTCAGGGGTTCGGTCCTGCTGCACCTCGAAGCCCTCGGCGGCCAGGATTCGGTCGAACGCATCGGCCGCCGTCGGTGCGGCTTCCTCCGTGGTCCGTACCTCGGCGAACATCGACGTCGGGAGGCCGAGGAGGCCGCGCAGGGCCTCCGGCGCCGGGGTCCCGTCGCTCACGCCGGCAGGGCTGGTGACCGATGCCCACCACTGCGGCCGTTCCGCCGGCCGGTCAGGCTCGCACTGCGTGCCGCTGGCCGGCTTCACGAGTGTCGTGAGCAGGGCGCTCACCTGTTCGCCTACGCAGGTCGACACCAACGCGAACCCGTGTCCTTCGCCGGTGTACGTCACGAGCCGGGCGTCGCGGCCGAGGGCGGCGACGAGTTCCTCGGACCACCGCAGCGGGGTGGCCGGGTCGTTCGCGCCACCGATCACCATGATCGGCGCCGTGCCCCGGTAGGACAGCGGTGGAAGGGTGACGCTCGCCGTGGACGGGTCGCACGGCGGGGTGAGGTCCTCGATGCGCCAGGCACGGCCGAACCGCGGGGACTCGGTGGCGATCTGTCGGGCAAAGGCCCCGAGGTCGGCGGGCGGTCGGTTCCGGAAGCCGCTCGCGCAGTCGATGACACTATTGGACTGGTGCAGGGTCGTGAACGTCCCGTCCTCCCGGCGGCCGTTGTAGCCGTCCGCAAGGAGGAACAGCACGGTGGCGTCACCCCCCTGCACGTCGGCGAGCGCCCGGCCCAGCACGGGCCACAACTCACGGGAATACAGGCTGGCAACCGTGGCGGTCCACAGCACGGACTGGTTGGCCGCACGCCCGTCGGTGTGGGTGACGGGGTTGGCGTCGAGCCGTCGCTCGAGCGCGTCCCAGGCCGCAGCCACGCCGGTCGTGTGGAACGGGCAGTCGCCGGGCTCGCGCTCGCACCAGGCCGCCCAGTTGTCAAAGGCCCGCTCGAAGCCGACGAGTTGCGTCAGGAGCTGCTGTTCGGTCGTCTCGCCGCCGGGCTCGTAGCCGGAGTCGAGCACCATGGCCCTCACCCGGTCGGGGAACATCGTGGCGTACAACGCGCCGAGGTAGGTGCCGTAGGAGATTCCGAAGTAGCTGATCGTCTTGTCGCCGAGCGCAGCGCGGATGGCGTCGATGTCCCGTGCGGTGTTGGCGGTGGAGTAGTGCTTCAGGGTGTCGCCGTACTTGTCGGTGCATGCCGTGGTGATCGCCTCGTCGAAGCGCTTCAACTCGGCGCGTTCCTCCGGGGTGTCCGGAGTCCGGTCGAGGTAGAGGACGGCGTCCATCTGGGCGTCGGTGAAGCAGCGCAGGCCGCCGGAGCGGTCGACGCCGCGGGGATCGAAGCCGACGATGTCGAACCCGTCGAGATCGAGGCGTTCCCGCATGTCCGAGGCCGTCTGGGCGACGAGATCGAACCCCGAGCCGCCCGGACCTCCGGGGTTGGTCAGCAGCGCACCGGTGCGCGCCGACGTGGCGGGGTGGCGGATCAGTGCAAGGTCGATCGTGGCGCCTTTGGGCTTGGTGTAGTCGAGCGGCACGGTGAGCGTGGCGCACTGGAGCGCCGGGTCGGCGGCGACCGGGTCGTTGCACGAGGACCACGTGAGCGTGGGCGCTGGGGTGCGCCGCTCGGAATCCGATGACGAACACCCGGCGATCAACGCCGCACCGGTCGCGATCGCGACGACCGACGCAAGCCTGGGCGCCCGGCGTGCACCCGGCCGAAGTGATGAGGGGAGAACCATGTGTCCATGGTGCAGCTCGCCCCCGCCGCCTGTCGTCGTCCCGGCGCAGGCTTCGGCCCTACCGCAAACGCCGTAGCCCCCGCCGGCCCGCAGGGATGCGCTCGATCAGGAGACCACGACGAGGATCGCCGTGCCGGCGGCGATGACGAGGGCCGTCGGCAGCAGCCAGCGCCACTGGGTGCGCAGGAACGTCCGGTAGTCGTGCAGCGTCACGACGGCAGTGTGCGGGGTGCACGGGCCGTGCGTCGTCGTCCGCCGGTGGGCGCCGCGATACTGCGGACGCAGTACGCGGCGAGCGGTGCGGGCCTCAGTCGCTCGGGGTCTCGTTCAGGCGGTCGTTGAACGCCCGGTAGACCTCGTAGATCTCCTTGCACTTCTGGCACATCGGGAGCTGCTTGGGATCCCGGCTCGGCACCCACACGTGGCCGCACAGCGCCTCGATCGGGGTGCCGTAGATCCGGGCCTCGAGCACCTTGGCCTGCGCGCTCTCGCCCGGTTCGGTCTTCACGATGTGCGCTACCGACGGCTCCCCGGTCTGCACGTCGCGGTCGGTCTCGGGACGGGTGATCGTGGCGGGCTGCGCCGTGACTGCCATGGTCGTCGAGCCTACGGCCGTAGCCTGTCGGGCGTGACCCCGGCCGAGGCGCTCGCCCGCATCGTGCACTGCTTGGATCGGGCCCAGCGCGACGGCTTCAAGGCGAAGGCCTGGCACCGGGCGCTCGGCGTCGTGTGGGCCACCCCGGTCGAGGAACTGCAGGCGCGTGATGCGGCGGGCACCTTGGCCGACCTGCCCGGGATCGGGCCCTCGTCGGCCCGGGTGATCCACGAGGCGTTGGCGGGATCGGTGCCGGCCTACCTCGTCGAACTCGAGGACGAGACCGCCCTGGTGGCCTCGCCGGAGGCGTCGCCGTTGCGGGCGGCGTTGCGCGGTGAACTGCACTGCCACTCGACGTGGTCCGACGGCGGCGCCTCGATCCGCGAGATGGCCGAGGCCGCCTGCGCGCTCGGCCATGAGTGGCTGGCGATGACGGACCATTCCGCCCGTCTCACGGTCGCCCATGGGTTGAACCGGGAGCGGCTGCTGGCCCAACTCGCCGAGATCGAGGCACTCAACGCGGTGCTGGCGCCGTTCCGCATCCTGACGGGCCTCGAGGTCGACATCCTCCCCGACGGCACGCTGGACCTCGACGACGACCTCCTGGCACGCCTCGACGTGGTGGTGGCCAGCGTGCATTCGAAGCTCCGCATGGAATCGCGGGCGATGACCGAACGGATGGTGCGGGCGGTGGCCAGCGCCCACGTCGACATCCTCGGCCACTGCACCGGTCGGATGGTCGGTGGCAAGCGGCCGCCGTCGACCTTCGACCCCGACTATGTGTTCGCCGCCTGTGCGGCCTTCGGCACGGCGGTGGAGATCAACAGTCGGCCCGAACGGCTCGACCCGCCCGACGAGCTGCTCGCCATCGCGATCGAGCACGGTTGTACGTTCACGATCGACGCCGATGCCCACGCGACCGGCCAGCTCGAATGGCAGGTGTACGGCTGCGAGATCGCAGCCCGCCATGGGCTCGGACCCGAGCAGATCCTCAACACCAGAGACGTCGGCGGGCTTTTGGCCTGGACGGGCGCTCGGTAGCCTCCGGCCGTTCAGCCAGCAGGGGGCGGCCATGGCGTACGCATTCACCGGATTCGAGGGCAAGGTGGCCGTGGTGACCGGAGCCGGGCGCATGCGCTCGATCGGGCGCCCGATCGCAGTCGAGCTGGCCCGGGCCGGGTGCGACATCGTGCTCACCGGTACCGGGCGCTCACCGGACCGGTACCCCGACGACGAGCAGGCCGCAGGCTGGCGCGACATCGACTCGGTGGCCGACGAGGTCCGGGCCCTCGGGCGCCGGGTGCTGGCCGTGGTGTCCGACGTGCGCGACCACGCCGCCGTCGAGCGGCTCGCCGCCGAGGTGATGGCCACGTATGGGCGGGTCGACATCGTCGTCAACAACGCCGGCGCCGCGCGCGGCGAGGACCGCAAGCCGGTGCTCGATCTCGATCCGGACCTGTGGCGCAATGTGATCGACGTGAACCTCACCGGCTCGTTCCTCATGTCGAAGGTGTTCGGCCGCATGCTGGTCGACGCGGGCCGGGGCGGGTCGATCGTGAACATCTCCTCGATCGCCGGCAAGCGCATGGGTCCGGGCACGGCGGCCTATGCGGCGTCGAAGGCCGGCATCCATGCGCTCACCGCCGCCATGGCTCGCGAGGTGGCCCCGGCCAACGTCCGGGTCAATGCCATCTGCCCGGGGATCATCGACACGTCCCGCATGGACGACCTCGGCCGGGGTGAGCAGTGGGACCAGTTCGTCGCCACGCTCATCCCGCTCGGTCGACCCGGCACGGGCCTCGACATCGCTGCCACCGTCGTGTACCTGTGCTCCGACCAGGGTGCGTGGGTGACCGGTCAGGCCTGGAACGTCGACGGTGGCACCGTCGTGGAGCACTGAGGATCAACCGTGGCACGAGCGACCAACGGCGGGATCGAGCTGTGGTTCGAGACGATGGGCGATCCCGCCGACCCACCGCTGTTGCTGGTGATGGGCCTGGGCGCGCAGGCGATCGCCTGGCGCGACGACTGGTGCGAAGCGCTCGTCGCTGCGGGTCGGTACGTGATCCGGTTCGACAACCGCGACTGCGGCTGGTCGACCCACCTCGACGGGGTCGAGGTGGACCTGCCCTCGATCATGGCGGCCTGGGCCGGTGGCGGCGCGATGCCGGCGGTGCCGTACCGGTTGTCGGACATGGCGGCCGACGCCGTCGCCGTGCTCGACGCAGCCGGGGTCGAACGGGCACACGTCGTCGGGGCGTCGCTCGGTGGGATGATCGCCCAGACGGTCGCCATCGAGCACCCCGAGCGGGTCCGCTCGCTCGTGTCGATCATGTCCACGACCGGTGAGCCGGCCTTCTTCGAGTCGGTGGCCGAAGTGCGGGCCAAGCTGCTTGCCCCGCGACCGCCCGACCGGGAATCGGCGATCGATGCAGCGGTCGAGGTCGGCCGTGCCGTCGGTAGCCCGCGGTACTTCGACGAGACCGAGGCCCGTGCCGCGGCGGCTATCGCCTACGACCGGGCGTACTACCCGCAGGGGATCCTTCGCCAGACCGCAGCGATCCGTGCGTCGGGATCACGCGACGATGCGCTGCGCGCCCTCGCAGTCCCGACCCTGGTCATCCACGGCTGGGCGGATCCCTTGATCCTGCCGAGCGGCGGCCGGCGCACCGCCGAGGTCGTTCCTGGCGCGAACCTGCTCGTGCTGGGCGACATGGGTCACGATCTGCCGAGGCCCTTGTGGCCGCTCCTGCTCGACGCCATCGTTTCGCACACGGCTCGGTCCTGACGCCGGTCGCGAAATGGGCTCTCTCGACCCGTCTCGTAGGTGAGTAGCTGACCATGGAGCCTTGACAACGACTGTGCGCGAACGCGGTAAATCCTCGACAGTGGATAGTGGAACCGTTGTGGAGCGTCCGATGAACCCCTCCCCTCCCGGTTCGTCCGGGCAGCAGTCATGGTGGCGGTCTCAGCCCTGACCGTGGCCGGGGTCGGCGTCCAACCCGCCGACGGGTCCGGCGGGCAGGTCACCGCCCGCGAAGCAGCAACTGCGCTCGACTACCGATTCCCCATCGACGGCGCCACCCACCTCGTGGCCAACCCCGACGGCTCCATCGACGTCCACAACGCGACACCTGCGTCGTGGTCGTCGAACCCGCATGGGCACGAGACCGAAACGGCGCATTCGTCCCCACCGAATACCGGATCGACGGCACCACCATCATCCAAACCGTCCACCACCGCAACGCCGCCCACCCCGTCGTCGCCGACCCGAAGTACTCCTGGGGATGGGCACAGACGACGGTGTACTTCACCCGTGGGGAAACCAACGCCTTAGCGTTTGGAATAGGGCTTGCAGTTCTCTTGGCCAACAAGTGGGGCTGGATTGCAGCCGGTCCCCTCCGGCGCAGTGGCCCTCTACGCAGGTTGGGCCTTGAATGCGGGCGCCTGCCTTCGGTTGAGCATCAACCAGTGGCAACTGAACTATTGGTTTAGCCATTATTACGGTCGCAACTGCAGGTAGGGGTCCAAATGTGGGTCACTGTTGGGGCCATTTTCTTCCTTACGATCGGACTTGTCTGGGGGCTCCCAAGGCAGGTGACGGTTATCTCTGCGCTGGTGACTGTCGGACTAGCCCTCGTAGAGGCCGTTCTCGTCTTCGTTCTGCCCTTCGATGATGGTTCGGGGCCAGCAGTTCAATTCACCAGGGGAGGACTGCCCGCACTACCGGTATGTATCGCTCTCGTTGCTTGGTCAAAGCGTCGACGGCGACGCTCCTGACCTGTTGGCGCCCCAGGTCCAATCGAGCGTCATTCTCCAGGACTGGCCAGTACTGAAGCGCACTCCGCAACGTGTCGTTCACGCTGGTTGCCCGGCTGTGCCTGCTCGATCCCGACAGCCACTGCCCATCACTACCCGGCCGCAACACCACCGCGTGCACCACGGATCAGGGCGGGAAACCGAAGAAGGCCGCCCCGGAGGGCGGCCTTCTTCGTCGACCACGGCTCGATCAGATGTCGAAGTACAGGAAGAACTCGTACGGGTGCGGGCGCAGCCGCACGGCATCGATCTCCCGCTCGCGCTTGTAGTTGATGTGCGTCTCGATGAGGTCGTCGGTGAACACCCCGCCGGCCGTGAGGAAGGCGTGGTCGGACTCCAACGCAGCGAGCGACTCGTCGAGCGAGGACGGAACCTGCGGGATCTTGGCCAGTTCCTCCGGCGGCAGGTCGTACAGGTCCTTGTCGACCGGGGCGGGCGGCTCGATCTTGTTCCGCACGCCGTCGAGGCCGGCCATCATCATGGCGGCGAAGGCGAGGTACGGGTTGGACGCGGCGTCGGGGCACCGGAACTCGACGCGCTTGGCCTTCGGTGAGCGCTGCGCGAGCGGGATGCGGCACGACGCCGAGCGGTTCCGCTGCGAGTACACGAGGTTGACCGGCGCCTCGTAGCCGGGGACGAGCCGCTTGTAGGAGTTCGTCGTCGGCGCAGCGAAGGCCAGGATCGCCGGGGCGTGGTGGAGCAGGCCGCCGATGTACCAGCGGGCGATGTCGGACAGGCCGGCGTATCCGGTCTCGTCGTAGAACAGCGGGTTGCCGTCCTTCCACAGCGACTGATGGCAGTGCATCCCCGAGCCGTTGTCACCGAAGATCGGCTTCGGCATGAACGTGAGGGCCTTGCCCGCCCGCCGGGCGACGTTCTTCAGCACGTACTTGAAGGTCATCAGCTGGTCGGCGCCGGCGAGCAGCGTGTTGAACTTCGTGCCGATCTCGTTCTGACCGCCCGAGGCCACCTCGTGGTGATGGAGCTCGACCTCGATCCCGAGTTCCATGAGCACGGCGGCCATCTCCGAGCGCAGGTCCTGGTAGTGGTCCGACGGCGGGACGGGGAAGTACCCCTCCTTCGTGCGGGGCTTGTACCCGAGGTTGCCACCCTCCTCCGCGCGCCCGGTGTTCCAGGTGCCCTCGATGGAGTCGACCATGTGCATGGCCCGGTTGCCCTGGTACTCGAAGCGGACGTCGTCGAAGATGAAGAACTCCGGCTCGGGCCCGAAGTACGCCGTGTCGGCGATGCCGGTGGTCTTCAGGTACGCCTCGGCCTTCTTGGCCACGTAGCGGGGGTCGCGGGTGTACGACTCCATCGTGATCGGATCGGCCACGAAGCAGTGCAGCACCAGCGTCTTGCGCTTGAAGAACGGATCGACGTAGGCCGTGTCGGGATCGGGGAGCAGGATCATGTCCGACTCCTGGATCTGCTGGAAGCCACGGATCGACGAGCCGTCGAAGCCGTGCCCGTCCGTGAACGTGGATTCCGACAAGGCGCCGACCGGGATGGTGACGTGCTGCATGATGCCGGGCAGGTCGCAGAAGCGGTAGTCGACGAACTCGACACCCGATGCGTTGGCCATCTCGAGCACTTCAGCGGGGGTTCGCGGCACGGATCCTCCTGGGGTCCTCTGTGGGGGGCGACGTTGAGCGGCCCCGACGATCGCCGGTAGCCGTTTCTCGATCGTTGCCCGACTGTAAACGGCCTGTGAACTGGGCGCCCAACGAGACACGGCGTCGCTGCGTCGGACGACACGGCACGGACGACAGGGGCATGATGTCGGGATGGAGCGCCAACTTGACTACGTGCTTCGGTCCGTCGAAGAGCGCAAGGTGCGGCTGATCCGCCTGTGGTTCACCGACGTGCTCGGGCAGTTGAAGAGCTTCGCCATCAGCCCGGCGGAGCTCGAGAACGCCCTCGAGGAGGGGATGACCTTCGACGGGTCGTCGGTCGACGGGTACTCCCGGATCCAGGAGAGCGACGTCCTTGCGTTGCCGGACGCGAACACCTTCGAACTGCTGCCCTGGGCCGATCCGGCTGCGCCCGAGGCCCGGATCTTCTGCGACGTCGCCAACCTCGACGGCTCCCCGTTCGAGGGCGACCCTCGGCAGGTCCTGCGCCGCAACCTGGACCGGGCCCGAGAGCGCGGGTTCACGTTCTACGTGGCTCCCGAGATCGAGTTCTTCTACTTCTCCGAAGGTCCCGACGGCGGGCCGATCCCGATCGACCGGGCCAGCTACTTCGACCTCACCACCGGCGACATCACGGGCAACCTACGCAAGCGGACGATCCACACCCTCGAGACGATGGGGATACC
The DNA here is from genome assembly GCA_040382215.1 of Acidimicrobiales bacterium. Classification (GTDB taxonomy): domain Bacteria; phylum Actinomycetota; class Acidimicrobiia; order Acidimicrobiales; family Ilumatobacteraceae; genus JBEIFW01. The sequence continues at coordinate 673 of JBEIFW010000143.1, read as the reverse complement.
CGTGGAGTACTCGTTCCACGAGGACTCCCCGGGCCAGCAGGAGATCGATTTGCGGCACACCGACGCCCTCACCATGGCCGATTCGGTGATGACTTTCCGGCTCGCCGTGCGCGAAGCGGCGGCCCAGCAGGGTCTGTTCGCGTCGTTCATGCCCAAGCCGCTCGTGGGGGTGCAGGGATCGGGCATGCACACCCACCTGAGCCTGTTCGAGGGCGAGGTCAACGCGTTTCACGACCCCGGCGACCCGTACAAGCTGTCCAAGACGGCGAAGGGGTTCATCGCTGGCCTCCTGCGCCACGCCCCCGAGCTCACCGCCATCACCTGCCCGACGGTCAACTCCTACAAACGCCTCATCCCAGGCTTCGAGGCTCCGTGCTACGTCTCGTGGGCCCGTAACAACCGCTCGGCGTTGATCCGGGTGCCCATCGCAAAGAACAAGTCGGCGTCCACGCGGATCGAATACCGAGCACCCGACCCGACCTGCAATCCCTACCTCGCCTTCGCCGTGTTGCTGGCGGCCGGGCTCCAGGGGGTCGAGGAGGGCTCCGACCGTCCGCCGGAAGCCCCGACCAACCTCTTCGCCCTCACCGACGCGGAGCGGGCGGCGGAGGGGATGGAGCCGCTGCCGCAGTCCCTGTCCGATGCGCTCAGTGCGATGGAACGCTCGGAGTTG
>JBEIFW010000142.1:0-9362 GCA_040382215.1 Acidimicrobiales bacterium | reverse complement strand
TACGAACGCTTGCAGAAGAACAGGTTCGAATACGACGGCAGCCCGAGCTCGGCCCAGGTCGTCACGAAGAAGTCCTTGTCCTTCACGAGACCCTTGCCCTCGAGGGTGATGGGCTGGTTGACCGCGAAGCACGAGTACGCCTCGCCGGCGCCCTCCAGCAGGGGATCGGGCGTGAAGCCCGCCTTGATGAAGGTGTAGTCCTTGGGGAGACCCGCCTTGACGAGCACGGCATCGATGATCTTGTCGACGGCCTCCTGACCGAGGAACTTGACCCCTACGAGATCCTTGGGCGTCTTGACCGGCTTCTTCGCGAGGGACAGCACGGCCCCGGGTGAGATCTGATACTGCGTCGCGACGATCACGAAGTCGTTGTCCTTGCCGATGGCCTGCAACAACGCCTGCATGCTCGCAGCAACGCCGATGTCGGCATCGCCGGCAGCCACCGCAACGGTCGAGGCCGGCGCGTTCGGGCCACCCTGGCGGTAGTCGACGGTGAGGCCCTCGGATTTGTAGAAGCCGTTATCGAGCGCCATCCACGAGCCGCCGTATTCGACGTTCTTGATCCAACCCATGCCGACGGCCACCTTCGCCGGCTTCGGCGCCGCCGTCGTCGTCGACCCCGCGGCAGTGGTCGCCCCGCCGGTGGGCGCCCCGCCGGGCGTGGCGACCGTCGTCGCGCGCGACGAGGCGGCATCCCCGCACGAGGCCAACAGGCCGCCACCGATGACGAGCCCCGCCCCGCCCATCAGCGCGTTGCCCAGGAAGCGGCGCCGCGAGTACCCGTTCTCGTTGCCTTGCATGGTCCCTCCTCTTGTCGTTGTCGTCACGCACCGGGCTCACCGGAAGCGTTCGTTGCCCCAGCGCTCGAGCCGGGCGGCGCCACTGAAGGCGGCCACCGACAGCAGCGTGGCGATCAGCGCCGCGCCCCAGGCGCGCGGCATCTCCATGTCGATCCGGGCCTGCGAGAACAGCTCACCGAGCCCACGGGTGCCAACGAGGAACTCTGCGACCATCGCCCCGAGCACGCTGGTCGCCGCCGACAGCCGCAGTGAGACGAGCAGGTTCGGCACCGCAGCGGGGATCTGGAGATGGACGAGGCGGTCCCACCGGGACGCCCCGCCCAGTTGGAACAACTCGGCGCCACCGGACGGGATCATCCGCAGTCCGGATCCCGTGAGCACGAACGCCGGGAAGAAGGCGATCAGGGTCGTCACCGCGAGCACGACGCGGTCGTCGTAGCCGATCAGGCGGGCGAGGACGGGGATCACGGCGACGAGCGGGATCGACCGCAGGATGAGCGCAACGGGTCCGATCGCGCCGGCGAGCAGCGACGAGGACCGCACGACGACGGCGAGCACGAAGCCGGCGCCCATGCCGAGCACGAGGCCGCCGACGGCCATCACGATCGTGTACGCCGTGTCGCCGACGTAGGCGCCGGGCTCTGCCACCACGTCGCCGATCACCCGTAGCGGGGTGGGCAGGACGATCTCGTTGTAACCGGCGGCCATCACCCACAACTGCCACACGACGAACAGGCCGGCGACCGCCCAGTTCCGCGAGGCGACGCGACCGGCTCGCGCCGGAAGCACGCGGCTCACGACCGTTCCCCGAAGCGGGTCGCCGCCGCACGAGCGAGCAGCGACAACACGCCGTAGGCGACCATCGACAGCGCCGCGCCCATCAGCGCAGCGCTCCACAACAACGGGATCTGGTAGTTCTGCATCGCGCTCACGATGAGCAGGCCGATGCCGCGTGGGGCCCCGAACCACTCCCCGAGTACCGCCCCCAGGACCGCTGCCGGGGCCGCCATGCGCAGGCCGTCGGCGACGCCGGGGAGCGCAGCGGGAAGCTCGAGGTGCACGAGCCGTTGCCACCGGGTGGCGCGACCGACCGTGAACAGATCGGCATGCCCGACGCTCACGGCGTGGAACGCCGAGGTGGCGGCGACGAACATCGTGAAGAAGGTGGCGAGGGTCGAGATCGCAACCGGGGTGCCGGTGCGGCCGACCGTCACGATGAACAACGGGGCCAGGGCGATGATCGGCAGGGCGTGGAGCACGACGGCCAGCCGGTCGATCCCGGCCCGCAGGACCGGCACCAGAAAGCCCATGGCCGCAGCGGCCATGGCGAGGACCGACCCGAGCACGAACCCTCGACCCGCCGCACCGACCGTCGCGCCGAGCGCTCGCTGCAGGACGGGTCGACGCTGTTGCGAGGCAAGAGTATCGAGCACGGTGCTCAGTGGCGGCCACGTCGAGCCGAGCCAGCCGTTACGGCCGATCGCCTCCCAAGCGGCGAGCATGGCGACGACGCCGACGGTGCCCAGTCCGACCTTGCGCCATGGCATCGCCGGGCGCTGCCTCGATCGAACGGCGGCGTTGCGGATCGCTGCCACCGGCGTTTCGGCAGGGGCCGGGCGGCGAACCGCCGGGACCACAACCCCGGTCATCTCGCGGCGTTCTTGTTGAACGGCTCGAGGGGCGCACCCGGCTCGGGGCGCGGACCGCCCATGAACGAACCACGGACGTGGCGCCGCACGCCGTAGGGAGGATCGTCGGTGGCCCGAGCGGCGGAATGCCACAGGTCGCAGTGGTGCAGGATCACGTCCCCCCGCTCGCAGTAGACCGCCACTTCACCGGGCACCTTCTCGAAGCCGAGCGGCATGCCATCGGTGCCACCCTTGTGACTGCCCGGCACCACCCGCAGGAAGCCATTTGCCGGGGACGTCGCGTCGAGGTGGATGGTGACGGCCATCCCGGGCCAGAACGTCGACGTCGGACGGGACTGGTGATCGGAGTGCCAGCCGATGCGGGTGTAGGTCATGCCCGGCCCCGGGCGAGCATCCTGGTACACCGTCCCGCGCCCGTTGAGGTCGAACTCCCAGAGGGCGTCGCCGATGATCCGGCGGCACAGCTCGACGATCACCGGGTGGGAGAAGGCGGCATCGGCGACCGGCGACAGCCGGGTCACACCGGCGACGTAGTGGCAGTAAGGCGGCACGTCACCGTCGAAATCGGCGAGGTATTCGTCACCGGCGTAACGACGATCGAGTGCTCCGCTCGTGATCGCCTCCTGGAGGGCGACCATCGCCGCTTGGAGAAGGTCCATCTCCTCGTCGTCGAAGAGTCCCGGGATCACGACGTAGCCGTCCCGGTCGAGCGTGGCAGCGAGGGCGTCGAGGTCGAGCCGTTCGGCTAGGTCGGCCATGGCGGAGCTCCTTCACGGGCAGGGTTCGTGTCCGAACCAGACATGAACCAAACGGTTCATCGCTACTGTTCCGCACTCGTGTCACAGGTGTTTGAACGGGCTGTGAACTTGACGCCGGGGGAGCGGGAGCGACTGCTCGCACTCGCCACCGACGTGTGCCTCGCCCACGGGGTGAGCACGCTCACGCTTCGGAGCCTCGGCGCGGCGGTCGGGTCCAACAACCGGATGCTGCTCTACTACTTCGGCAGCAAAGAGCAACTCGTCCTGGAGGCGCTCGCCGAGGCGGCCCGCCGGCATTGGGCCCTGAGCGGCGCAGCGCCCGCCGAGCCGGGCGAGATGGAGGCTTGGCTGTGCCGGTCGTGGCGCACGCTCGTCGCTCCGGCCAACCGACCGTTCATCCGGCTGTTCCTCGAGGTCGCAGGGCTGGCCGTCCAGCATCCGGAACGCTTCACCGGGTTCGTCGCCTCCCTCGAGCCGTTCACGGCCCTGGTCGTGGCGTCGCTGCGAAATCAGGGGGTCCCCGCCGCAGAGGCGCGGGACCTCGCCACCGAGATCGTGGCGTTGTGGCGTGGCTTGCAGTACGAGTTGGTCACCGAAGGCGACGTACGGCGCGTCAACCGGGTGCACGACCGTGGCGTCCGGCGCATCCTCGCCGGCATCGCCGAGATGCGGGACGCCTCCGCCTGACGGCTTCTCCACGGTCATCGGCGTTCGCGCGCGCGTGTCAACGTGCTGCGGTACGGTGCGGTCTGCCGTGCCGGCGAGTGGAGGCGAACCGTGTCCCAGCGTGCCGGTGCGTTGTCGGAGCGGGTTGCGTTGGTCACCGGAGCAACGTCGGGCATCGGCGAGGCGACTGCCGTTGCGCTCGGAGCGGCCGGGGCCCTCGTGCTCGTTGCCGGGCGCGACGCAGCGCGCGCGCAGGCGGTCGTGGCTCGCATCCGCGCCGCCGGCAGCGACGCCGCCGTGCACCTGACCGACCTGCGCTCGCCGGGCGCAGCCGAGGAGCTGGTGGCCGCCGCCGTCGCCACCTTTGGCCGGCTGGACGTGGCGTTCAACAACGCGGGGATCTTCGACCGGTCCCACGAGTTCCACATCTACGACGACGCACGCTGGGACGAGATGATCGCCGTGAACCTGTCGTCGGTGTTCCGCTGCATGCGTGCCGAGATCGCCGCAATGCTCCCGACCGGGGGCGGGGCGATCGTCAACTGTGCCTCGACGGTGGGCCACCGGGGCAGCGAGCGAGCCAGCCCGGCCTACGTGGCTGCGAAGCACGCCGTGCTCGGCCTCACTCGTCAGGCTGCGCTGCAGTACGTGGACCGAGGGATCCGGGTGAACGCCGTGTCCCCCGGACCGACGCACACGGCCGTCGCCGCGCCGCTCGTGGCCCAGGGGCCCGAGGCAGCGCGCCAGGTGTTGCTCGGCCTGAACCCGACCGGAGCGCTGGTGCCACCCGAGGAGATCGGCCGCACGGTCGTGTTCCTGTGCAGCGACGCGGCGTCGATGATCAACGGCCACGACATCCCTCTCGACGGCGGGCAGCTCGCCCGTCTCTGACCGCAGGAGGTTCGCCCATGTCGTACACGCTCGAGCAGCTGTCCGATCTGCAGCAGATCCGGGATGCGACGCTGCGCTACTGCCGGGGCGTCGACCGGCTCGACGAGGAGTTGATGAAGTCCGCCTACTGGCCCGAGGCGGTCGACCACCACGGGAACTTCGTCGGCAACGCCCACGAGTTCTCGGCGTACTGCATGCCGGCCCACCGCCGCTGGCGTTGGACGATGCACTCGATCTACAACCACACGGTCGAACTCGACGGCGACGGCGTCCACGCCCGGGGTGAGCTGTACAACATCACCTCGATGGCCCGGGCCGACACCGGGGCGATCGACACCTGGTACGGCCGGTACCTCGATGCCTACGAGAAGCGGGGCGACGAGTGGAGGATCATCGACCGGGTGTGCGTCCACCACGGCACGCAGACCGAAGCCGACCCGGTCCCGATGGAGATCGTCACCATCACGTTCCGCCAGAACGACTTCGATCGTCCCAGCGCCGGCCGGCCGGTCGGGCCGTGAGCGCGCCGACGGGCGCCGTGCCCACCTGGCTCGGCCCGATCCGCCAGACCGCGTTCCTCGTGCCGTCCGTCGAGGACGCCGCGCGCGCCTGGGTGGAGCACCACGGGGTGGGGCCGTGGTTCCACTACGACGTCGTCATCCCCGAGGTCACATACCGGGGGAACTCCGTGCCGATGCGAGCGCGGTTCGGCCTGGCGCAGTGCGGCGGCCAGCAGATCGAGCTGATCGCCCCCGATCTCGACGTCCCGTCGATCTACACCGAGTTCCTCGACGCCGGGGGCCGCGGGGTGCACCACGTCTGCTACTGGGCCGATCTCGACCGGGCCGAGGCCCACTTCGTCGCCAACGGTGCCGAAGTGGTGCAAGCCGGTACGACCGGGACCGGCGCCCGGTTCTCGTACGTCACCGGCAGCTGCGGGTTCCCATACCTCGAGTTCGTCGACCCGGCGGGCGGGATGAAGGCGTTCTTCGACCTCGTCGCTGCGGCGGCGCTCGACTGGGACGGCACCGACCCCTTCCGTTGAGGCCGCGTCAGGCGACTTCGACGAGTCCGACGTTGACGATCTGTTCGCTTGCGCTCGTCGGATCGTGGCCGGGACGGGGGTGCATGCCGCGACCCTTGGACGCCGCCCACCGTTCCTGGGGCCCCGGTAGTGACCACGACCGGCGTCCCGTCCGTCGAACCGCTCCCGAGCGACGCGTCCCTCGGCGTCGATGCTCCTGCCGTGGCGTCGACCCCGGACCACACGACGGGCGCGGAGGGGGCCGGACGAGCGAGACGGTGATCGCCGGGGTGCGGGTGCGTTGCTTGCCGACCGATCTACCGAGCGGGACGGGCGATAGGCGCTTCGGGGCGCCCCGTGAGGTACCCCTGGATGTAGTCGGCGCCAAGGTTTCTCAGCGCTTCGAGGTGCTCCTCGGTCTCCACGCCCTCGGCGGTGACCGACACCCCGAGCACGTGTCCCGTTTCGATGACCAGGCGTACGAGCGACTCATCGTTCGGGGAAGCCAGGTTCGTGACGAAGCTCCTGTCGATCTTGAGCTTGTCGATCGGGAGCCACCGCAGGTGGCTGAGCGACGTGAAACCGGTACCGAAATCGTCGATGGCGATCTGGACGCCGGCGCTGCGGAGGATCCGCAGGTGCTCGGCGGCCAACTCGACGTCGGCGAGCAGTTCCCGTTCGGTGATCTCGAGGACGAGACGGTGGGGGTCGACCCCGGCGTCGGCGAGCGCGTCGAGCACGAGGGGCACAACCTCGGGCCGGCAGACGTGCGCTCCCGAGAGGTTGATCGAGACCCAGCGGTCCTGCAGCACGCCTGCGGTCTGCCAGCGTGCGAGCTGGTCGACGGCTTCGCGAACCACCCAGGCGTCGAGGGCGAGGATCAGGTCGGATCGCTCTGCGACGGGGATGAACTCGTCGGGGCCCACCCGGCCGATGCCGGGACGAGTCCAACGAATGAGGGCCTCGGCCCCTACCGGCTCGCCGGTGTGTGCGTCCACCACCGGCTGATACACGAGGTGGAGCTGTCCGCTCCCGGGTTCGAGGGCGATGCGCCGCGCCTGCTCGAGCTCGATCCGATCGCGCAGCTCTCGCTGCAGGTCGGGGGTGAACACCTCGACCGGTCCAAACCCGGGAGCTTTGGCCCGGTCGAGCGCAGCATCGACGTCGCGCAGCAGCTCGACGACTGCCTCACCGGAGGTCAGCCGGTGCACCGGGTCGTCCGCAATGCACAGACGCACACCCGCCGACGCTGCAAGGCGGTGGGTGCGACCGCCGGCTTCGACCGGTGTGGCCACCGCGGTGACCAGGCGCCGGGCCAGGGCCTCGGCATCCTCGGACGTGCCCACGTCCTCAGCAACAACGACGAATTCGTCGGAACCGAAGCGTCCGACGAGGTCGTCGGGACGGACCGTGGCGGCCAGGATTACAGCGACCCGCCGGAGCACGTCGTCGCCGACATCGTGGCCGTGCGCCTCGTTGACCGCCTTGAACCCGTTGAGGTCGATGAACACCACCGCCAGGGTGGTCCGGTGCCGGCGACTGCGCCCGACCGCGCCGCCGAGATGATCGTGCGCGGCGGCGCGGTTCACGAGCCCGGTGAGCGCATCGTGGGACGCCTCGTGGGACAGGCGCAGCCGGTAGTCCTCCCGCTCGTTGAGCGAGCGGGCGAGCGCGGCCACCGCGGACCGCAACGACTCGCCCAGGCGCCCCGGGGTCGGCATGGTGAACACCGGATCATCGAGCGCACCTGCGGCAAGTGCGCCGGCCTGCGCCTCGCTGAGCCGGAGGCCGGCGGCGGCTTCGTCGAGCGCAGCCGCCGTTGCCGCGATTTCGCTCGGACCGTTGAGATCGACGTGCACGTTGAGGTCACCGTCGCGCAGGCTGGCGGCCGCAGCGGCCAGGCGCCGAAGCGGGCGCACGATGGCCCGGGCAGCAAACCAGAAGGCCGCAAGGGTGAGCACCACGAGCAGGCCAAGCACGACCAGGGTTTGCAGCTGCGAGGTCCGAACGTCGTCATCGAGGCGGACCGCTTCGGCGTCGATGTTCTCGAGCGCCGCCTTGACGACTGCGTAGTGCTCTTCGCCGGCAGTCGCGCCCGCCCGGTACGCCATGGCCGCGGCCGCGGCGGGGGCCGCCGGTCGCTCGGCTCCGCTGCCCTCGGCGACGGGGAGGTCCACAGCGGCCTTGGGCGTCTCGGTGAGGTAGCGGAACGCAGCCGATTCCGTTGCGGTCGTCAGGGCCCGGCCCGTCGGGGAATCGGAGGTGGTGATTCGCCGGAGCCGGTCGTAACCAGCCTCGCGCCGGCCGATCACCATCCAGGCCAGCGTGTTGACGTCGTCGGAGCCGATCCTCATGTCCGAGATGCGCAGGAGCAGGAGCTCCCGCAGCGCCATGACGGCGCTGTGCAGCTCTGCGGCGCTGGCCAATGCGTCGGTGCCCTGCACGACCCGTCCGCCGGAACTGATGCTCGATGCCGCGGCGGTCAGCTGCGCGCAGGCATTCTCCAACTCGTTGGAGATGAGCTCGAACAACGACTCGACCGACGTGTGGGTCGCTTCGTCATCGGCGCCGGCCTTTGCGAACGTCTCGCGTGCGCGTTCGGTGGCATCGCTGATTGCTTGGTGCTCACCGGAGGCGAGCAGCGCGTCGACCTTCGCGCGCGCGTCGGCAGCGTTGGCGACGAGGTCCATCCCGAGCAGGGATTCGGCCTCCTCCGGCGACAGTCCGAGGCGCTCGGTCTCGGCGACACCATCGGCGACCGACCACTCGTTGGCCACTCTCCAGCGGATCTCGATCAGCGCGCCGACAGCGGCCACCTGGCGTCGAACGTCGCTCGCAATGCGCCGCTCGCTGGCAACCGCCCACGACACGCTCGCGGCCAGCCATCCGATCGCCAACAGCGGCACGAGCGCAACCGAGCCGATCAGATTCTTGGCCGACAGGCGCCGGGCGCGCAGGAGCACACCGAGTCGCCGAGTCCGTTCCATCCGGCGGGACTGATCGACCGCTTCGACGCCTGGTTGACCCAAGCGGGCAAGTCCCCAGCACCGTGCCTACCTGCGGCCGGACCCCGGTGCGGGCAAGGAGGTCTGCGGGATGCCGGCGTGCCATAGGGGTTTGAACGGCGTGTGGACCGCTCAGAGCGTGACGGTGAACTCCGCGGTGCGCACGACGCCTTCGTGCTGGAACTGCAGGAACAGGCGGTAGCTCCCGGCGCTCGGGAACTGCACGCCGAGCGGCACCACACCGGGGCCACCGGTCCCACCGCTCGGGTGGGCGTGCACGTACGCAAGGTCGGCCGCGCGCAGCACGACGAGGTGACCCATCGACCCCAGGTACGGCTCGAGGTCCGCCACCGGCGCACCGCCCCGTCGCACCGTGAAGCGCACCGGCAGGTCGGGCCCGACGGCCGGCGCACCGCTCATCTGCACCTCGTACCCACCGTCGACGACCGCCGTGGTCGACGCCGGCGGCAACGGCAGCGTGCGCCGCTCACCGGAGACCACGTCGGCGGTGACCGTCGCCATGGTGCCGGCGCCGCCGGTCGCTGCGACGAAGTCGGCGAACAACCGGT
>JBEIFW010000141.1:0-9579 GCA_040382215.1 Acidimicrobiales bacterium | reverse complement strand
GTCGTCGTCGACAACGACGGCGGGGGGATCTTCCACTTCCTGCCCCAGCACGGTGCACTTCCGACCGAGCGGTTCGAGCAGCTCTACGGCACGCCGCACGGCATCGACGCCGTTGCGCTCGCGACCGTGCACGGGATCGAGGCCCTGCCGGTCGGCTCGGTGGTCGAATTCGACGACCACCTGCGCCGCGCCGGGGATCGGGGTGTCCGCCTGCTGCACGTGCGGACCGACCGCGGGGCCAACGTCGCCGTCCACGCCGCGCTGAACGACGCGATCGTGTCAGCGCTCGATCGGCGCTGAACGAGTCTCGACGGGCGCAGGGGCTTCGGCCGGATCAGACCGAGCAGGAGCCGTCGTCGCAGGCCCCGCCGGCGTCGTCGGCGGTGCCGGCGGGGGTGACGAAGCGCTCCTGCACCCGACGCAGCACGGCGAGCATCGTCTCGGGGTCCTGGGCGCCGGGGAGGGCGAAACGGCCCTCGAACACGAAGGTCGGCACGGCGGTGATCCCGAGTTCCTGGGCGTCGGCGAGTTCGTCGCGCACCTCGGTCACGCCCTCGGTCGAGGCCAAGAAGGCGGCGGTGGCCGTGGCGTCGAGGCCGGCCTCGGCCGCGAGGCGCACCAGTTCGGCGCGGTCGCCGATGAAAGCGCCTTCGGTGAAGTACGCCGCCAGCAGCCGCTCCTTCAGTTCGTCCTGGCGCTCGGTGCCCGCAGTCCACCACAGCAGGCGGTGGGCGTCGAAGGTGTTGGCGCGCTGACCGTCCTCCATGCGGAACGTCAGGCCCTCGCCGGCCGCCACCTCGCTGACGTGGCGGACGATCTTCACCGCCTGGCCCGGGCCGCCGAACTTGCGGGCGTAGGCGTCCAGCACGGGCTGCGGTTCGGCGGGCGCGGTCGGATCGAGCTGGTACGGGCGCCACACGACGGTGACGTCGTCGCGCGCCTCGAATTCGGCCAGCGCCTTTTCCCACCGTCGCTTACCGATGTAGCACCACGGGCACACGACGTCGCTGTAGATCTCGACGAGCACACGCGAACTCTACGGTGCACGGCGGCCGGCGCCGATCAGGCTCACGGTCGCACGATGGCCGACAGCATCGCCTGGAGCTTGGCCTGGGTCTCGGCCAGCTCGGCGTCGGGGTCGCTTCCGGCGACGATGCCACCACCGGCATACAGCCGGGCCCGGCTGCCGTCGATCTCGGCGCACCGGATCGTGACCGCCCACGTGCCGTTACCGGAGGCGTCGACCCATCCGACCGCACCGCCGTACCGGCCCCGATCGAACCCCTCCTGGGCCTCGATCAGAGCGAGCGCCTCGACGCGCGGGTGCCCACCGAGCGCCGGGGTGGGCGAGAGCGCAGCGACGAGGTCGAGCACCGACGGGGCGGGCAGGGACAACATCCCCTCGACGGCGGTGCCCAGATGCTGGACGTTCGCCACCGTGACGATCGACGGTTCGGCCTCCCAGTCGAGGTAGCTGCACCATGGCAGCAGCGTGTCGTTGACGACGTCGATCACCACCCGGTGCTCGACCTGGTCCTTCGTCGACGCGATCAGGCCGGCGGCAAGCCGGGCGTCGGTCGCCGGGTCACCGGTGCGCGGGGCCGTGCCTGCGAGCGGGTGCGAGCGCACCGTCCGGCCGCGACGCTCGACCAGCAGTTCCGGGCTGGCACCGACGAGATCGCCGATGCGGTAGCGGTACGACGAACCGAACGAGGCGCGCAGGCGCGCCAACACCGCAGCCAGATCGATGGGTGCGTCCGCTTCCACCTCGACCCGCCGGGCGATCACCGCCTTGAGCAACTGGCCCGCCCGCACTGCGTCGCGGGCGGCCAGGACCGCGGTCCGGTACCGCTCGGGGTCGTCCGTCGGTCCGACGCGGTACGTGCCGGCTCGTACCGTCGGCGGGCGGGGGGCAGGTACCGTCGCATCGGCGCCGTCGATCGTCGTCACCCAGTTCGTACCGTCCGCGGTCCGGCCCCACACCACCCGGGGCACGACGAGTTCACCGCCGTCGCCGGGCCGGAACGGGAGCGCGCCCAGCGCGATCGGTCCGCACCCGGGGACGCCGACCCCGTCGTCGTGCTCGATCGATGCGAGGGTGCGGGCGACCGCGGTGCGAGAAACGCGGGCGGCGACGCCGAGGCCGGCGAGTCCGACGCCGTCGCGCACGAACAGCCACCCGCCCGATGCTGCCCCGATGGCGTCGAGGTCGACGTCGTTGCGACCCGGGACGGTGACGGCGCGCACGACTAACGGCGGGTTGCGGTGACGAGCTGGGTGATGCCGCCGGACAGCAGCCGCCGCTCGACGAGCTCGAACCCGGCTGCCTCGAGGCGCCGCAGCATCGCGGCCGGTTCTGGGAGGTAGGCGACGGACTTCGGAAGGTAGCGGTAGGCGGCCCGATCGGACAGCAGCCCACCGATCACCGGCACCACCTTGCCGAAGTAGACGGCGTGACCCGTGCGCACCACCGGGTTGGGTGGTGTGGCCACGTCGAGCAACGCAATCCGTCCGCCTGAGCGGACGATCCGTCCGAGCTCGTCGAAGAACGGGCCGAGCTCCACGAAGTTCCGCAGCGCGAACCCACAGGTGACCCCGTCGACGGCGCCGTTGCGCACCGGGAGCCGCAGGACGTCGGCCTGGGCGCGAGGGGCGCCCGACCGGTCGGCGCGCAGCATCCCGATCGACAGGTCGAACGACAGCGGTCGATGGCCGGCCGAGGCGAGGTCGACACACAGGTCGCCGGTGCCCGAGGCGAGATCGGCCACCACCGAACCGGCCGGCAACCCGAGTGCCTCGACCGTCATCCGCCGCCAGCGCACGTCGAGGCGGAAGGTCATGAGCCGGTTCACCACGTCGTAGCGGGGTGCGATCGTGTCGAACATCGTCCGGACGGCCCGGACCTTCTCCTCGCCTTGGGGAAGCACGGGAACCGACGCTACGGGGCCGTACCTGCTTCGCGTCGAAGCAGCCGCCGCACCTCGCCGAGACCGTCGATCGCCTCGGTCCACCGGTCGGCCTGGGCCGACACGCTGAAGCTCCGACAGCCCGCTTCGACATATGGCCACAGCGCCTCGGCGATGCGCGCCGGGGTGCCCCACGGGCTGAAGCGCTCGAAGCGTTCGAACGGCAGGCGGTACATGCCCTCGATGGCCCTGGCCAGGGGTTCTCTGCCGCCGGACCCGATGCCCACCCATACCTGGAGCCCGTGGTGCCACCCACCCACCGGCGTCGCCCGTCCGGCGTCGGCGGCCGCCTGCTCGACGGTGGCGACCCGTTCGGCGAACCGTTCGGGCGTCGACCACACGCCGAGCCATCCGTCACCATGGCGGCCGGCCCGGCGCAGCGCCGCCGGTGCCCGTCCGCCGACCACGACGCGCACCGGGACCGGCGGTGCGGGAGCGATGCGCACGTCACGGAGGTCGTAGAACTCGCCGGCGAAGTCGAACCGCTCGCCGCTCAGCGCAAGCCGCACGATGGCCAGGCTCTCGTCGCAGCGCCGACCCCGGGTGGACGGGTCGATGCCGGTGATCTCCACCTCGTGGCGGTCTTCGCCGCCCACGCCGACGCCGAACTCGACGGCCCGGGGCGCAAGTGCTTCGGCCATGGTCACGAGCGCTCGGGCGACGGGGACGGGATGGCGCAGGGGCAGCAGATAGACGCCGATCGCGGCATCGAGTCGGGGTTCCATCGAGGCGAGCGCGGTCGCGTGCACGATGCCGTCGATACCCCAGCCCGTGTGGAAGCTGACGTGGTCGGCGGAGCCGACGTGGTCGAGTCCGGCGTCTGCCATCGCGGCCAACGCGCTCCGCCATGCCCCGCGGCCCGCACCGCTCAGATCTCGGGGCAGGAACATCCCGACTCGGATCTCACCGGGGCGGTCCACGCACCGGACGCTACTGCGAACCGCCGAGTGCCCCCCGTCCTGGTGACCCAGTCGCTAGCGTCGCAGCGTCATGATCCGCACCGCCCCCCGCCGTTCGGTCGCTGCATCGCTCGCCGCCCTGGCCGCTCTCGTTGCCGTCCCGGCGTGTGGTTCGTCCTCGGCCTCACCCCCGGTCACCACCACCGTGGCCACCACGACGACGGCCGCCTCGACCACCACGAAGGCGTCCTCCACCACGGCGGCGTCCACCACCATCATCACCACCACCACCACGGTCGGAACCACGACGACGGCGCCTCCGGGCCCGCCGTCACCCCTCACCGGGCTCCCTCGGACGGAGCCCGGTGCAGCAACCCGCCCGGCGGTCGTGATCAAACTCGACAACGCTCGCGAGGTCGCTCGGCCGCACGTGGGTATCAACCAGGCCGACGTCGTGTTCGAGATCCAGGCCGAAGGGGTGAGCCGCTACGCCGCAGTGTTCCACTCGACGACGGCCGACCCGGTGGGGCCGGTGCGCTCGGCTCGGACCGGCGACATCGACGTCGTGAGCCAGTTCTCCAACCCGCTGTTCAAGTGCTCCGGAGCCAACGACATCACGATCACGGCGCTCAACCGGGCCAAGACGCTCGTGAATCTCTGTGGTGAACGGGCCGACACCGTGCGCGATCCGGATCGCCCGGCGCCGAACAACCTGTTCACGAACGTCTCGGCACAGTGGGAGAAGGCGCTGCCCGACCAGGGTCCGCCGACTCCGGTCTTCTCCTACCGTGGCCCGTCGGACCCGGCCCCGGCCGGTCCTGTCCCCGGGACGGTGAGCGTCCGCTACGACGGCACGCGCACGGCGTGGGACTGGGACGCCACGACGAAGCGGTGGCTGCGCACGCTCGACGGCACACCGCACGTCGACGACAAGGACAAGCCGGTCGCCCCGGCCAACGTGGTGATCGTGTTCACCCAGTACCGCATCAATCGAGACACCGGATCAACCGAGGCCATCTCGGTCGGCTCGGGCGAGGCCTGGGTATTGACGGGCGGCGTGCTCGTGGCGGGAACCTGGGACCGGGAGCGCAACACCGTGCCCTACCGGCTGACCGACGCCTCGGGAAAGCCGATCCTGCTGTCACCCGGCCAGACCTGGGTGCAGTTGCCGCGGCCGGGCGACGGCACCACCGAGCGCGCCGGCGTCTGAACCGCAGACCCGGTCGCGGGCTAGGTTGTCCGGGGAAAAGGGGGTTCGCGATGCATGACCTGGTGATTCGTGGCGGAACAGTCGTCGACGGCACGGGGGTTCCCGGTCGCCGTGCCGACGTGGCCGTGGACGGCGATCGGATCGTCGCCGTGGGCGAGGGCGTGGGCGCCGCGCGGCGGACGATCGAGGCCGACGGGCTCGTCGTGACGCCGGGTTGGGTGGACATCCACACGCACTACGACGGTCAGATCACGTGGGACGCCGATCTTGCGCCGTCGTCGATCAACGGGGTCACCTCGCTCGTCGTCGGCAACTGCGGGGTCGGCTTCGCACCGGCCCGCCTCGACCGTCACGACTGGTTGATCGCGCTGCTCGAAGGCGTCGAGGACATCCCCGGCACGGCGCTCGCCGAGGGCATGACGTGGGGCTGGGAGTCCTTCCCCGAGTACCTCGACGTGCTCGACCGGCGCCGCTGGACCGTCGACGTCGGCACGCAGGTTCCGCACGCGGCGCTGCGCACGTTCGTGATGGGGGAGCGGGGTGCCGACCACCAGGTGCGGGCGAGCGAGGACGAGATCGACGAGATGCGCCGCCTGTGCCTCGACGCCGTGCGGGCCGGCGCACTCGGATTCACGACCAGCCGCACCTGGGTGCATCGCACGAGCTTGGGTCAGCAGATCGGCACGCTCACCGCTGCGGCCGATGAGGTGCTCGGGATCGCCGGTGCGTTGCGCGAGGCCAATACCGGGGTCATCCAGTTGATCTCCGACGCGTATCAGTCGACCGACCCCGAACTCGTCGCCCGCGAGGCCGAGTTGCTCGGTCGGATTGCGCTCGAGGTCGGTCGGCCGCTCAGCTTCACGATCCAGCAGAACGACGACGCCCCCGATCGCTACCGCGAGCTGCTCGATCTGATCGCCACCTGGAACGCCCGGGGTGCCCACGCCCGGGGCCAGGTCGGGGTGCGCCCGATCGGTGTGCTGCTCGGTTTCGATGCGAGCGCTTGCCCGTTCAATTTCTGTCCCACCTACCGGGCCATGCGATCGCTGTCGCGCGCCGAGCGCCAGGCGCGGCTGCGTCAGCCGGAGGTGCGCGCCGCGTTGATCGCCGAGCATGCAGCCGCCGACCCCAAGGGGTTCCCGGCGCTGATCCACTCGGGGTTCTCCCGCATGTACCCGCTCACCGATCCGGTCGACTACGAGCCGACGCCGGAACGGTCCATCGCCGGCCTCGCCGCTGCGGCGGGGCGACCGGCCGTCGAGGTGCTCTACGACGAACTGCTCGGCGACGGCGGCACCCGACTCCTGTACCTGCCGCTCATGAACTACGCCCGCGGTTCGCTCGAGGACGTGCGCTCGATGATCACCGACCCCAACGCACTGTTCGGGTTGTCGGATGCCGGAGCGCACTGCAACGCGATCAGCGACGGGTCGTTCCCGACGACCGCGATCACCCACTGGACGCGTGACCGCGTCCGGGGTGAGCTGCTGCCGCTCGAGCAGGTGGTGCATTGCCAGACCCAGCGCACCGCAGCGCACGTCGGGTGGACCGATCGTGGTGTGGTGGCGCCGGGGTATCTCGCGGACCTGAACGTGATCGACCTCGATCGGCTCCGCGTGCGCCCGCCCTACCTCGTCGCCGATCTCCCGGCCGGCGGCACCCGGCTGCTCCAGGAGGCCGAGGGCTATCGGGCGACGATCAAGCGCGGCGACGTCACCGTTGCCGACGGCGAGCTCACCGGGGTGCGCCCGGGTCGGCTCCAGCGCGGTCCCCAGGGGTGACGGCCGACGCCGTGAGCGGGCCTCTCGTCGGGGTCCGCGTCGTCGAGTTCGCCCAGGCGCTCGCCGTTCCCGTCGCCGCCATGCTGTTGGGCGATCTGGGCGCCGACGTGGTGAAAGTCGAACCGCCTGCGGGGGATCAGGCGCGCTATCTGTTCAGCCGCAAGCTCACCGACGCTCCCTACTTCGTGTCGGTCAACCGCAACAAGCGCTCGATCTGCCTCGACCTCACCCACGATGGTGCGGCCGAGGTGATCGGTGCGCTGGTGGGGTCGGCCGACGTCGTGCTCGTATCGCTGAAGCCGACCGATCTCCCGCGCTACGGCCTCGACGAGGAGTCGTTGCGCCGCGTGCGGTCCGACATCGTCTACGTCGTCAATCCGCCGTTGGGGCCCAAGGGCCCGCAGGGAGACCAGGGGGGCTACGACGTACTGGTCCAAGGTATCTCGGGTCTGTCGTTCGTCTCGGCCCGCTCCGAGCGGGATGTCCCGTCGAACATCCGGCCGGCGTACAACGACGTCGGGACCGGCGTGCTCGCCGCGCTCGGGGCCGTGGCTGCGCTCCGCCACCGGGATGCGACCGGGGAGGGTCAACGGGTCGAGGTGTCTTTGCTGTCGACCGCCTTGTTGTTCGGACAGACGATCCTCGGTCGCTTCGACGTGACCGAGCCGGCGCGGGAGCGCTTTCACGCCGAGGTCGCCGACCTACGGGCGGCGGGTGGCGGCTTCGAAGACGAGCGACGGCTCTACCGGGAGCGCGTCGCCGGCGGGGAAGGCAGCCTTCGATTCTACTTCCGGCACTACCGAACCGCCGATGCGATGGTTTCGGTGGGCTGTCTCTCGGGACCATTGCAGGACCGCTTCCACACGGCAACGGGGTTGCGTGATCCCCGTCGAGATCCCGAGGTCCGCTTCGGTACGCCCGGGTTCGAGGCGTTGATCGACGAGGCGGAGGCGTTGTTCCGCACCGCCCGCACCGAGGATTGGATCGAACGCCTGCGGTCCGCCGGTTGCCCGGTGGCGCGGTACAACCTGCCGACCGAGGCGCTCGACGACCCGCAGGTCGTCGCCAACGACTACGCGGTCACGATCGACCACCCGGTGCTCGGGTCGCATCGGGTGCCGGCGCCGGCCGTGCGTTTCGACCGCACGCCGTCGGCTGTCACGCGCCGTGCCCCGCAGCTCGACGAACACACCGACGAGGTGCTCGCCGAACTGGGTCTCGATCCTGCTGTTCTGCGCACTGCCGGGGTCGTCGGACGATCGAGCGGAGGGAGCGCGCCGTGACCGGACCGCTGCAGGGGATACGGGTGCTCGACCTCGGGCGCTACGTGGCCGGTCCGTGGTGTGCCCAGTTGCTGCAGGGATATGGCGCAGACATCCTGCGTGTCGAGCGCCCCGGTGGCGGTGAGGACCGGCCGTTGTTCCCGATCGGGGCCGAGGGGATGGGCGCGTTCTTCGTGCACTGCAACCGGGGCAAGCGCTCGATGACTCTGCACGTGACGCGTCCCGAGGGCCGGGAGGTGCTCGGCCGGCTGGTGGAACGGACCGACGTGGTGGTCGCCAACATGCCCGACGAGAGCCTGGCAGCGATGGGGTTGGACTGGGCGTCGCTCCACGCCCGCAACGAGCGGACCGTCCTTGCGACGGCGACGATGTTCGGCAGCACCGGACCGTACGCCGGACGGCTGGGCTTCGACGGCATCGGTCAGGCGATGAGCGGATCGGTCCACCTCAATGGCGAGCCCGGGGCGCCGGTCAAGAGCTTCGTTCCCTGGGTCGACTACGTGACGGCCACCAACCTTGCGACGGGGGTGCTGGCCGCCTTGATCGAGCGTTCGGTCACCGGTCGTGGCCGCCGGGTCGAAGCCTCGCTGCTGGGATCGGCGATGGCGGTCACCGGCCACATCCTGGTGGAGGAGGCCGCGGTGCACCCGGGTCGTGCGGGGCTCGGCAACCGGCATCCGGCGGCGGGTCCCTCCGACTTGTTCGCAACGCAGGACGGCAAGGTGTTCATCCAGGTGATCGGCAACCCGATGTTCGCTCGGGTGTGCGGCTTGATCGGACGTCCGGAACTCGTCAGCGACGAGCGGTTCGCCACCGATGACGACCGTGGCCGCAACAGCCGTGCGTTGTCGGCGATCGTCGGGAACTGGACCGCACGGCGGACCTCGGCCGAGGTCCTCGCTGCGGTGGCGCCGCTCGGCGTTCCGGCCGGACCCTTGCTCAGCCCGGCCGACACGCTTGCGGACCCCCACGTGCGGGAGGTGCTCCTCGACTCGGTGGACGTCGGTGGCCGGGCCCTGCCGGTGCCCGTCCATCCCGTCAGCGCCGCTCACCTCGGCGAACGTGCACCGGGGGTAGGGGAGCACACCGACGACGTGCTCATCGATCTCGGCTATGCGGCGGGGCAGATCGAGTCCTTGCGCAGCTCAGGCGTCATCTGACGCCGATCTGAACGCGCGAAGCGGGTATCGCAGCGCTCAGAGTGGCCATCCGGCGGGATCCTGAGTGATTCCACCGGGGTTGGAGACAGAGCGTGAGCACGCGGTGTCTACGATCATCGTGTGAGCCGCCGCCGTCGGATGCTCGTGGGGGCCGGTCTTCTCGCCTTCGCGGGCGCCCTTGCGGCCGGCTGTGGCATCGACGGAACCCAGGTGCTCGGCGCGACGGTTGTGCCGACGACGACGGTCGTGCCGACGACGACGGTTGTGCCGACGACGACGG
>JBEIFW010000140.1:0-9705 GCA_040382215.1 Acidimicrobiales bacterium | reverse complement strand
TCGGCGATGACCTCGTCGATGCCCTGGCCGACCGAGGGATCAGCTCCCCGACGCCGATCCAGGCCGCTGCCATCGCCGATCTCGTCGGCGGGCGGGACCTCGTCGGGCGGGCCCCCACAGGCTCCGGCAAGACGCTGGCGTTCGGTCTGCCGCTGCTCGAACGCGTCGGTCGGGGTACGCCGGGCCGCCCGTCGGCGCTCGTGCTGGCACCCACCCGCGAACTCGCGGCCCAGATCCACGACACGCTCGCTCCGCTCGGCGCCCTGCGCCGCCGGCGCATCCTTGCCGTCTATGGCGGTGTGTCGTTGGTGCCGCAGACCAAGGCGCTCGCGCGGGGGGTTGCGGTCGTCGTCGCAACCCCCGGCCGCCTCGAGGACCTGATGGCGCAGCGGGCGATCGCACTCGACGCCGTCGAGGTCGTCGTGATCGACGAGGCCGACCGCCTCGCCGACATGGGGTTTGCGCCGGCCGTGCGGCGCATCGTGCGGTCGACCCCGGCGTCACGCCAGACGGCGCTGTTTTCGGCCACGCTCGACGACGCGTCCGAATCGTTCACGCGGGACCTGCTGCGCAACCCGATCCGTGTCGACGTCGCCGGCGGGTCCGAGGCCGAACCCGACCTTGTGCACCGCTTCTGGACCGTCACCCAGCAGGACCGACAGACCGTTGCGGCGCAGGTCGTTCGCTCGATGGGGCGCACACTCGTGTTCACCCGCACCCGACATGGCGCCGACCGCGTGGCCAAGCAGTTGGCCTCCGCCGGGCTGGTGACCGCGGCCCTTCACGGCGGGCACTCGCAGGCCAAGCGGGACGAGGCCCTCGCTGGGTTCCACGCCGGGCGGGTCCAGGCGCTCGTGGCCACCGACGTGGCCAGCCGAGGTATCCACGTCGACGACGTGGCATGCGTGCTCCAGATCGATCTGCCCGAGACGCCCGCCGACCACCAGCACCGCTCCGGGCGAACCGGGCGAGCCGGGGCGAAGGGGCTCGTGGTCACGTTCGTACAGGAGGGCAAGTTCAAAGCGGCTCGTTCGATGGCCAAGGTGCTCGGCTACGACGTCGAGATCGGCCCCCCGGCGCTCGGGGAACTCGACGCCTTGGCCGAGCAGGTCCGGCCGCTGCGATCCGCTCGCCCGGGCACGCCGGCCTCCTCGAGCCGGCCGGGCGCGCCGGTCGCCTCCGGTCTCGGCCCGGTGCCGACCGAGTTCTGGCGTCACGACGCCCGACCGGACCGATCGGCCCGTGCCGAGCGCACCAGTGCTGCGGCGCCGAGCGATCGCCGGGTCGGTCGGGCCCGGCCGCCTCGAGCGGTCCGCCAGCGCACCAGAGCCGGCCGTTAAGCCGAGCCGTGGTCAGTCGGTGTCGTCGTCGCCCGGCAGTACGAGCAGGTCGGCGCTCGCCGCCAGCGCCAGCGCGACCTGAGCCGCCTTTTCGACCACGGCGGCGACGTAGTGGCCGGCGACGGTCGCCGAGCCCGGGAGCGGGGGATCCCCGAGAGACCGTACGAGCACGGCGGCGTCGGCCGCCGGGGTGACCGGTTCGGGATCGGGGAGTGGGCCGGACGGACGCCAGAGGTCGACGCCGCGCCCGCCTCGGTGGGGTCCACGCCCGGGCACGACATGACGGCGGGACGCGTTCATCCGACCTCCTCGAGCGTGGCGGTGGGGTCGGATTCCTCGGTGAGCATGGACTCCGGCCGCAGCCCGAGCGCCTTGCGCAGCTGCTCCGCATCGAGGTCCGACAGCGAACTCGACGCGGGGAGCACGAGGTCGGCGATGTGGCGCTTGCCGGCCACGACCTCCTCAACCCGCTCGTCGACGGTGCCCGGGCACACGAGCCGGTGAGAGATGACCGTCCTGGTCTGACCGATGCGCCACGCCCGATCCCGGGCCTGGTCCTCGACGGCGGGGTTCCACCACCGGTCGTAGAGCACCACATGGCTCGCCGCGGTCAGGTTGAGCCCGACCCCGCCGGCCTTGAGCGACAGCACGAGCGCTCCGGCCCCCGCTTCGGCCTGGAACTCGGCGACCATCGCATCTCGGGTGCCCCGGGCCAGCGACCCGTCGTAGCACTGGATCCGCCGCCCGAAGGTCTGGCTCAGGTACGCCGCAAGCATGCGGCCCCATTCGGCGAAGTGGGTGAAGATCAATACCTTCTCGTCGGCGGCGAAGACCTGCTCGACGATCTCCTCGAGCCGAGCCAGCTTGCCCGAGCGACCGGCCAGCGGCCGGCCGTCGTCGAGGTAGTTCGCCGGGTGGTTGCAGATCTGCTTGAGTGCCGTAATCGCTGCGAGCACGGCACCTTTTCGCTGTTCGGCCCCGTCGGCCGAGGAAACGATGAGGCGGTCGAGCACGGCCTGATAGAGGCCGATCTGTTCGGCCGTCATCGAACAGTGGTCCAACTCGTCGATGCGGTCGGGGAGTTCGGCGGCGACCGCCGGCTCGGACTTGGTCCGCCGGAACACGAGGATCCCGTTGAGCGCCTTCAATGCCGCTTCGCCCTCGCCGGCGAGTTGGGATACGAAGGTGGCTCGCGGGCCGACGAGGCCGGGGTTGGTGAAGTCGAGGATCGCCCACAGGTCGCCCAAGCCGTTCTCGATCGGGGTGCCGGTGAGCGCGATGCGGGAGCGGGCCGGGATCCGCCGCAGCTGCTGTGCAGACTCGTTGGTCGGGTTCTTGATCGCCTGCGCCTCGTCGAGCACCAGCCGGCTCCACGTGCGCCCGGCGAGCACGTCGATGTCACGCACCGCCGTGCCGTAGGTGGTGATCACGACATCGGCCCGAGCGATTTCGGCCTCGAACTCGGCGGCGTCGGCGCGGCGCGCCCCGTGGTGGAGCACGACCCGCAGCCCGGGGGTGAACTTCGCTGCCTCCCGGGCCCAGTTGCCGACCACGGCGGGCGGGGCGATGACGAGTGCCTTGCCGGCCGAAACGGCGTCGCCGTCGCCCTCGACAGCCGCCCGGGCGGCGGCCTGGGCCCGTCCGAGATGGGCGAGCATCGTCGGGGTCTTGCCGAGCCCCATGTCGAGTGCAAGGCAGCCGCCGAGGCCGGCCGAGTCCAGGAACCCGAGCCACGCGAGCGCCTCGGCCTGGTAGCTGCGCAGCTCGCCGCGGAACCCTTCCGGGGTGGTCACGGGTTCGGTGGAGACGTGGCGCGCCCGCTCGAACAGCTCCGTCGCCCAGCCGGATCCGCTCACGGCGATGCCGCCGGTGAGCCTGCTCCCCTCGAGGCCCATGGCGTGGCGGAGGATCTCCGCCCCGGTCATCTGGGTGGTGCGGGACCGTTCGGCGAGGGCGGCGGCCGCCTCCTTGAGGTCGAGCCGGTCGAGCTCCACCCAGCGCCCACCGGACCGCACGAGCGGGCGGGCCTCGGCGGCGAGGCGGGTGATCTCGGCGGCGCTGAGCTCGACGTCGCCGAACACCACCGACCACCGGACATTGGCGAGTTGATGGGCGCCGACGACGGATTCGCCTGTCGGCATCGTGAACAGCCGCAACACCGGTGTGGGCTTGCGCCGCGACAGCGCCGGGAGGCGGAGGTCGAATCCGGCGGCGGTCAGTTCCACGGCGACGACCGTCATCAGCTCCCACGCCTCGTCCTGGCTGAGCACGACTTGCCCGCGGCGCAGCGCACCCGGCCGGCGCAGGACGGGGTAGAGCCGTTCGAGCCGGGTGAGCTCGTCGGCGATCGGCTTGGTGTTCTTCGAATCGGTGAGCGCAACCTCGACGGGGAGGGGACGTCCGTCGGCGCCCGGTCCGAGCACGTTGCAGAACCAGGCCCCACCCCGGTCCGGCGGATCGAGCTGCACGATCAGGCGGGGTCGCCCCGATGCGGTGACCGTGCGCGACCACTGCTCGAGTCGGCGGCCGAGTTGGCCGACGACGGCGACGGGGGCGGCGAAGGTGGACCCGTCGAGGCGTGTGGCGACGGCCTCGGCGACGCTCTGGGCCGTATGCGTGACCGGCGGCGGTGCCGGGAAGCTGAGCTGGCGGGCCCCGAACTTCACGATGGCGTCGACGACGGCCGACAGGATCGTCGCCGTGGTCGCACGCGGGTCGGCCTGGGGGTGCAGCGCGTTGACGGGGCCCGGGACGACGGCGGCGAGGCGCTGCAACTCTTCGTCGTCGACGAGGGCCGGCACCCAACGCACGGCCACGTCGGCGGCTCGACCGTTCGGTCGGGTCACGGTCCGCAGGGTGGGAACGACGGCGCCCTTGGCCACGTGGCGCACACCGAGCAGCGCAACCCGGCCGAGCCAGGCGACGCTTGCGCCGACCCCCGAGCGGGTCGCGCGACCACCCACCTCGACGAGCCAGCCGAGGATCTTGTCGACCGGGATCGACAGCGCATCGGCCCGGAAACCGCCGGGCAGCGGCACGCCGGGGTGCAGGTCCCAGCCGAGCGCAGGGCCGCCGATCGCTTCGAGCCGGTCGGCGAGCTGCTCGTTGTCCTCGGGAGCCAGCCCGGGGCCGGCAGCCCAGACGACGACGTGGCCGTCGGACCACGAAGCCTGGAGTCGGATCTCGGCGAGTTCGGCGAGTTCGCTGACCGACACCGTCGGCGCGGCGGTCAGCACGTCCCACACGGCTTGGAGGCGGGCGCGGTCGTCCTCGAGGTCTGCGAGCACGAGCTCGCGCTCGCGGCTCGGGAGCCGTTGGGCGCTCAGGATGCGCTCGTCGGTGTCATCGAGGAGGCGACCGACAGCAAGGCGGGCTTGTGCCGGCTCGCGCTCGAAGAGCGCGAGATCCTCGATGTTGGCGCGGCCTTCGGCGACGGCCCAGGCGACGTGTTCGAGATCGTGAAGCAGCAGTGGCATAGGGGGATGCGGCGCTCCTCGCGCCGCCGACCGCTCGGGGACTGTGACCGGCGGGGCCCGCTGCAGGATCCCCGATCCTGCGGTCCCGCCCACGGTGCGCTCCCGAGGGAGCACACCCTGACGAGGGGCCACACGCCGGTGGGAGCATAGCGGTGTCGTGTCCGATCGGTGCGGATGGAACGTTGCATCGGGAAGACTCCCGGTATCGGGCACCCGCCCGGGAGGGGAGCCGGTATGCAATCGTTCGCGCAGAAGGTGGCCGTTGTCACCGGTGGTGGCAGCGGGATGGGGCGGGAGCTGGTCGTCCAACTGTGGGCGGACGGGTGTGCGGTCGCCGCATGCGATGTGGACCCCGATGGCCTCGCCGAAACGGCGGCGGCCTGCGCCGGCGGACCCCGGGTGTCGACGTTCCGGGCCGACGTGTCGTCCGAGACCGACTGGCTCGCGTTTCGCGATCACGTGCGTGCCGAGCACGCGACCGACCTCGTGCACCTGTTGTTCAACAACGCCGGCATCGGCGGGGGCGGGAGCATGGTGCTCGACAGCCGGGAGGAGTGGGAGCGCACGTTCGGCGTCTGCTGGGGCGGGGTGTATCTCGGCACCCGGACGTTCCTGCCGATGCTGATCGCCGCTCCCGAGGCACACCTCGTGAACACGAGCAGCGTCAACGGATTCTGGGCGTGCCTGGGCCCGCAGGGGCCGCACACCGCATACGCCGCTGCGAAGTTCGCCGTGAAGGGCTTCACAGAGGCTCTCGTGGTCGACCTACGGCTTCACGCACCGCACGTCGCCGCCTCCGTCGTCATGCCGGGTCACATCGGCACCTCGATCGCGTTCAACTCGGGCATCGCGCACGGCCGGGACCCCAAGGCGCTCAGCGACGACGACGTCCGGCTGCTGCGCGATCGGCTCGGTCGCCGCGGGATCGACACCGGCGGTGCCTCGGACGAGGACCTTCGCACGCTTGCCGTGCAGCAGGCCACCAGCTTCCGTGACGACGCGCCGACCACTGCGGCCGAGGCGGCCACGATCATCCTCGACGGGGTGCGCGACGGCCGATGGCGCATCCTGGTCGGCCAGGACGCCCACGTGCTCGACGCCGCCGTGCGCGCAACGCCCGAGGAGGCCTACGAGGAGTCGTTCATGGCCCGGCTGCGCAACGCAGGCGCGTTCGGATTCGTGCGGAGCTGAGCCCTACCAACCGAGCAGCCGGCGCACCTGCGCGATAGCGGTGTCATGGTCGGCGACCTCGACGGTCGACAGGCCGAGCGCCCGGCCGGCGGCGGCCATGGCGGGGAAGTCGTCGAGGTACAACGTGCGCCCGGCAGCGACGCCGAGCCGCTCGAGCGCCAGGCGGTAGACCGCCGGATCGGGTTTGCGCAGGCCGACCTCCCACGACCAGACGGTGACGTCGACGTCGGCGGGCACGACCGCATCCCAGGCCGGCTGCCACTCGCGCACGGTGTTCGACAGGATGCCGACCGCGAGGCCCGCCCGCGCCGCGTCGGCGGCGAGTGCGTGCATGCCCGAGTGGGCGCGCAGGGCGCCCGGCCCGTAGAACGGCGAGGCCGGGTCGAGCAGGGTCCGCACGGCGTCGGCGTCGGGGCCGAGCGTGTCGAAGAAGGCCTCGAGCGAGATCTCGCCCCGCTCGAGACGATGGGCCGCATGGTCGCTGAGGCCGTCACCGTCCGACGCGAAGGCCGACAGCAGCACCGGTCCAACGGTGGCGAGGTCGACCCCGGCAGCGTTGATCCGCTCGAGGAACACCTCGATCAGCGGCACGGTGAGCACGCCGCCGACGTCGAACAGCACGGCGTCGTAGGCGCGTCCGGCGGGCATGCAGTTGGGACGGTAGCGGTCCCGCTGCAAGGCTTGCCTCCGTGAGCGACCGGGGGGCTGTGGCACCGCTCGACGACGTACGCGTCGTCGAGATCGACAACTGGATGGCGGCACCGAGCGCAGGGGCGATCCTGTCGGATCTCGGCGCCGACGTGGTGAAGGTCGAGCCCCTGCGGGGTGACCCGATGCGCACGATGGGGCGACCGGTCAAGACGGCCGGGTCGCTCAAGGGCTTCGATGCGACGTTCGACGTCGACAACCGTGGCAAGCGCTCGATCGCCGTCGACCTCGACGCCCCCGACGGCCAAGCCCTCGTGCGCCTGCTGTGCGAGCGGGCGCAGGTGTTCCTGTGCAACCTGCTCGCACCACGGCAGGCCCGCTTCGGCCTCGATCCGGCCACGCTGCTCACCCACAACCCGCGACTCGTGCACGCGACCCTGACGGGCTACGGCACCAGCGGTCCGGAATCGTGGCGCCCCGGGTACGACGTCACTGCGTTCTTCGGGCGGTCCGGCCTGTACGACGCGCTGCGTGAGGGCGACGACGGCATCGTCCCCATGGCTCGCCCCGCCCAGGGCGACCACACGACGGGGCTCGCGCTCGTGGGCGCGATCCTTGCCGCGTTGCGCCTCGCCGAGCGGTCCGGGGTCGGGCAGGTGGTGGAGACCTCCTTGTACGAGACCGCGGTGTGGACTCAAGCCTCGGACTATGCCGTCACGGCGATCGACGGCGCTCCGGTGCGGCGCCGGACGCGCAAGCAGCTCATCGCACCGTTGGGGAACCGTTATCCCTGCGGTGACGGCAAGTGGGTGGTGCTCAACATGCCCGAGGACCACTGGTGGCCTCGCTTCTGCCCGGTGGTCGATCGGCCCGAGTGGCTCGACGACCCGCGTTTCGCCACGACCAAGGGCCGGTTCGACCACATGGCCGAACTCGTCGAGCTCATCGACGAGGCCTTGTCGGCTCGGAGCAGGGACGAGTGGGCGGCGCGCTTCGACGCGGCCGGTCTCATCTGGGGCCCGGCGCTGTCGCTCGACGAGGTGGTCCGCGACGGCCAGGCCGAGGCGCTCGGGTTGTTCCCGACGATCGAGCACCCCGACCGCGGCGCCTACCGCTCGGTGTCGATCCCGATGCGGTTCCATACGGCACCCGTCGGGCCCAAGGGTCCTGCGCCGGAGGTCGGGGCCCACACCCGGGCCGTGCTCGCCGACGCCGGGCTCGCCGGAAGCGACATCGACGACCTCGTCGCCCGGGGCGTCGTGCGCGGCTGACCCGCGTGAGCGCGCACCCGGTGGCGGTCTCGTAGGGTCGAGCGGTGGACTTCGAACTGCCGCCCGAGGACGATCCCCGACGTGTGGCTGTGCGCCGATGGCTCGCTGATCATCCCCGCCCGACCGGGCGCGAGTTGGCCGACGCCGGCTACGTGGTGCCCCACTGGCCCAGCCCGTACGGTTTGGGCGCCGACCCCATCCATCAGCTGATCATCGACGACGAACTCGACCGGGCCGGGGTACGCCGGCCGGAGAACGGGATCGGCATCGGGTGGGCGGCACCGACGATCTACCTCGCCGGTACCGACGCGCAGCGCGCCCGGGACCTCGGCCCGATCTTCTCCGGCGAGGAGCACTGGTGCCAGATGTTCTCCGAGCCCGAGGCTGGGTCGGACCTCGCCAACCTGGCCACGCGTGCCGTGCGCGACGGCGACGAGTACGTCGTCAACGGCTCGAAGATCTGGACCAGCGGTGGGCACCGTTCTGCGTTCGGGATCCTGATCGCCCGGACCGACCCGGAGGCGCCCAAGCACAAGGGGTTGTCGTACTTCATCTGCCCGACGGACCTCCCCGGTCTCAGCATGCGGCCGATCGTGGACATGACCACGGTGCATTCGTTCAACCAGTGCTTCTTCGACGACGTGCGGATCCCGGCCAGCCTGCGGGTCGGCGAGGAGGGCGACGGGTGGCGGTTGGCGAAGATGACGCTTGCGAACGAACGCGTCGGGCTCTCCTCGGGCGGTGTGTTGTGGGGCGGCGGCCCGACCATGGCCGACGTCATCGGTCTGGTGCGCTCGGCGGGCGGCGTGCGCGACGACCGGCTCCGCCAGGAGATCGCTCGGCTCCATGCCGAAGCGACGGTGCTGTGGCTCAACCAGATGCGCACCGTCACGGCCCGCGTGCAAGGCCGCGCCCCGGGACCGGAGGCCTCGGTGCAGAAGCTCATGGCCGACGAACACGGCCAGCGGGTGATGGCGCTCGTGGCCCGATTGGCGGGTGCCGATTCGATGCTCGAGGGCAGCGGCATCCCGGGGACGTTGCGCCCCAACGCTCGCGGGATCGGTACAGGGGCGACGTTCGACCGCTCGCAGTTCCCCGACGTGGATCCGGTCTGGTACTACGGGCAGCTGTTCGCCCCGGCACTCACGATCGGTGGGGGCACGTTCGCCATCCAGCGCAACATCGTCGGTGAGCAGGTGCTCGGCCTGCCGCGCGAGCCCGACGTCGAGAAGGGTCTGAGCTGGACGGAAGCACAGCGAACTCGGGGCGTGCGGTGAACGCGCCCGGCGCCGGGGCGATCGCGGCCGGTGTCCATCGCCCGCAGGCCGGTCCGGCGGCGTCCCGGTGATCAATCCACCTTGACCATGAACGCCCGTCGTGTTCGTCGAGCCCGATCGTGGACGGCGGCGCGGACGGCGACGATGGCGCCGACGGCGAGCACCCAGGTGGCCGCGAGCAGCACGAGGGCCGGCATCAACACCCCCAGCAGGGCCCGTCCGGTCCGGCAGGCCGACCATGCCGATTCCCAGCCCGGGCCGGCCGCGACGCACGGGGGCACGCCGATCGCACCCAGCCGGGTCGAGGGGCGCTCATCGGTGTCGGCGACGGTGCCCCGGGCCCGGAACGGGGTCGAGGACAGGGCGAACGACGACCTGGCGATGCGGTCGCGGTTGGTCTCGACCCAATCGGTGATCCGTTGCGCGATCGCCCGGTGGCCGGCGGCGTTGGGATGGAAACTGTTGTGGAACCAGTTGCGGGGGTTGGCGATCTCCCGCAGCG